>DASPMF010000001.1:0-7004 GCA_035627155.1 Burkholderiales bacterium
CACCTTTTCCATGCGACCGATGTTGTCCTCGAGCGCGTCGAAGAGCTCCGGCGTCCCGCGCTCGATTGCCGCCTCGATGGTCGCGATCTGCAGCGGCATCGCCGCCTCGAAGAGCTCGCGGAACGTCACCTGGTGCAGCACGAGCGCGCGGCTGGCGCGGCTGGCGAGGCGTTCGTAGTGCGGCAGCCCGACCCACAGGCGGCGGCTCGAGTCGCGGCGCACCAGGCCGCTCTGCTCGAGGAGCCGGATGCCCTCGCGCACGGTGGAGCGGTTGACGCCGAACTGCTTCACCAGCGCGGCTTCGGTGCCGAGCGCGTCGCCCGCGCGCAGGCGGCCGGAGACGATGTCGCGCTCGATCGCCTCAGCGACCTGCCGATAGGCGGGCGTGGACTCGATCCGGGTGAACGGCGGGGGCGCTTGCGTCATGTTCTGGCTGCGGCTACATTGTCCGACAATCCGACGAGGGCGACAACACTGTCTCGAGACAGGACAAGCTCGCCGGACAAGAGGAGGAGATGACGGCTGCTGCCCTTTTGCAGGTGAGGGATGTCGGCGTGCGCTTCGGCGGGATCGTTGCGCTCGACGGCGTGTCCTTCGAAGTCGCTCCCGGCGAGATCGTCGGCCTGATCGGGCCGAACGGCGCCGGCAAGACCACGCTTTTCAATTGCCTGTCGCGCCTCTACGAGTGCGATCGCGGCGACATCGTCTTCTCCAGCCGCGCCTTGAGCACCGTTCCGCGCCATGCCATCGCCGCCCTCGGCATCGGCCGCACGTTCCAGAACCTGGCGCTGTTTCGCACGATGTCGGTGCTGCAGAACGTCATGGTCGGCCGGCACTGCCGCACCGGGACCGGGTTCCTGCGCAATGCGCTGCGCACGCCCGGCGTCGCGGTCGAGGAGCGCGCGACCGCCGAGAAATGCGACGCGCTCATCCGCCTGCTCGAGCTGCAGGCGGTCGCGCATCGCCCGGTCGCGGACCTGCCGTTCGGCACGCAGAAGCGCGTCGAGCTCGCCCGCGCGCTCGCCGCCGAGCCGAAGCTGCTGCTGCTCGACGAGCCGGCCAGCGGCCTGAACCACGAGGAAGTGCGCGCGCTGGGCGAGCTGATCCGCTCGATCCGCGACACGCTGAAGCTGACCGTGCTGCTGGTGGAGCACCACATGAGCCTGGTGATGAGCGTCTCCGACCGCGTGGTGGCGCTGAACTTCGGCCGCAAGATCGCCGAGGGCACGCCCGACGAAGTGCGCGCCCATCCGGAAGTGATCCAGGCCTACCTGGGAACCACGCACTGATGGCGCTTCTTCAAGTCCGCGGGCTGCATGCTTCCTATGGCGCCACGCGCGTGCTGCATGGCCTGGATTTCGGGCTCGAGCCGGGCACCATCACCACGCTCCTCGGCGCCAACGGCGCGGGCAAGACGACCACCCTGCGCGCGCTCTGCGCCATGGTGAAGACGAGCGGGGAAGTGACGTTCGACGGCCAGCGCATCGAAGGCCGCGCCACCGAGGACATCGTCCGCCTCGGCATCGCACACGTCCCCGATGGGCGCGGCACGTTCGCCAACTTCAGCACCGAGGAGAACCTGCGCCTGGGCGCCTACACGCGCAAGGACCGCGGTCAGGTGGAAGGCGACCTCGAGCGCATGTACGGCTATTTCCCGCGCCTCAGGGAGCGCCGCCTGCAGCAGGCCGGGACGCTCTCCGGCGGCGAGCAGCAGATGCTCGCGGTCTCGCGCGCGCTCATGCTGCGCCCGCGCCTGCTCCTTCTGGACGAGCCGTCCTTCGGCCTCGCCCCGCTCGTGGTGAAGGAGCTCTTCGGCATCCTGCGCACGATCAACGAGCGCGAGAAAGTAAGCATGCTCCTGGTCGAGCAGAATGCCGCCATGGCGCTCGAGCTCGCCGACCAGGCCTACCTCATCGAGACCGGCCGCGTGGTGCTCTCCGGCACGGCGCAGGACATCCGCGGCAACGACGCCGTGCGCCGCTCCTACCTCGGGTATTGAAATGGAAGCCCTCCTTCATCAGGTGCTGGCCGGCCTTGCGACAGGCGGCATCTACGCCAGCCTCGCGCTCGCGCTGGTAATGATCTACCAGGCCACGCACCTCGTGAATTTCGCCCAGGGCGAGATGGCGATGTTCTGCACCTATATCGCGTGGAGCCTCGTCAACGCGGGCGTGCCGTACTGGGGGGCCTTCTTCCTCACCGTAGGGATCGCCTTCGTCCTCGGCGTGGCGATCGAGCGCATCATCATCCGGCCGGTGCAGAACGGGCCGGTGCTCGGCATCGTCGTCGTCTTCATCGGCCTGCTCGTCATCCTCTACAGCATCGCGGGCTGGATCTATACCTACACCATCAAGACGTTCCCCAGCCCGTTCCCGTCGGAAGCGCTGTTCGGCATCCGCTACATGTCGCCGCACCAGGTGGGCGCGATCGGCGTGACACTCGTCGTGCTCGTCTTGCTCTATGCCTTCTTCCGATTCACGCCGCTCGGCCTCGCGATGCGAGCGGCGGCGCAGAACCCCGTCTCGGCGCGCCTGGTGGGCATCCGCGTCGGCTGGATGCTCGCCCTGGGCTGGGGCCTCGCTTCGGCGATCGGCGCGATCGCCGGGATGATGGTGGCGCCGATCGTGTATCTCGATCCCGGCATGATGGGCGGGGTGCTGCTCTACGCCTTTGCCGCGGCGCTCCTCGGCGGCATCGAGAACCCGTGGGGCGCGGTGGCGGGCGGCTTCATCGTCGGGGTCGCGGAGAACGTGCTCGGCGCTTTCGTCATCGGCAACGAGCTCAAGCTCGCCGTGGCGCTCGTGCTCATCATCGGCGTGCTGCTGGTCAAGCCCTCCGGCATCTTCGGCCGCGTCCACGTGGTGCGCGTATGACCCGCAAGAACCTCGTCCTGCTGCTCGTGCTGCTCGCCGTGGCGTGCGTGCTCCCGTTCCTCGTCACGGACTACCGCACCTTCCAGTTCACCCTGGTCCTCATCTACGCCATCGCGCTCCTCGGCCTCAACATCCTCACCGGCTACAACGGCCAGATCTCGCTCGGGCACGGGGCCTTCTACGCAATCGGCGCGTACGCGGCGGCGATCCTGATGGACAAGTTCGGCGTCCCGTACTGGCTCACCATCCCGGCCGCCGGGGCGGTGTGCCTCGTCGCCGGCTTCCTCTTCGGCCTGCCGGCGCTGCGCCTGGAGGGCCTGTATCTCGCCCTCGCCACCTTCGCCCTCGGCGTAACGGTGCCGCAGCTCCTCAAGTACCACCACGTCGAGCAATGGACCGGCGGCGTGCAGGGCATCGTCATCGCGAAGCCCGAGGCGCCGTTCGGCTTGCCTTTGAGCGCCGACCAGTGGCTGTACTACTTCACCCTCGCGATCACGGTGGTGATGTTCCTCTTCGGCTGGAACCTGCTGCGCGGCCGCGTCGGGCGCGCGCTGGTGGCGATCCGCGACCACCATATCGCCGCGGAGGCGATGGGCATCAACAATGCGCTCTACAAGTCGCTCGCCTTCGGCGTGTCGGCGATGTACACGGGCATCGCGGGCGCGCTGGGCGCCATCGCGGTTCAGTTCGTCGCCCCGGACAGCTTCAACGTGTTCCTGTCCATCGTCTTCCTGGTCGGGATCGTGGTCGGCGGCCTGGCCTCGATCTCCGGCGCCATCTACGGCGCGCTCTTCATACAGTTCATCCCCAACTTCGCCGACGAGATCTCCAAGGCCGCCCCCTGGGCGATCTTCGGCGTGCTCATGATCGGCTTCGTCTACCTGATGCCGACCGGCGTGGCCGGCGCCATCCGGATGCTGCGTGCACGGTGGGCCGCGAGGCAAACCGTATCCATGAAGGTCAAACTGAAGGAGGAAACACCATGAAGCTTCGCCTCATCCCCGTTGCCGCGCTCCTCGCGGCCGCGCTCGCCTTCCCGGCGGCGGCGCAGAAGAAGTACGACCCGGGCGCGTCCGACTCGGAGATCAAGATCGGCAACACCAACCCGTACAGCGGCCCGGCCTCGGCGTACGGCACGATCGGCAAGTCGATCGCCGCCTACTTCCGCATGCTGAACGAGCAGGGCGGCATCAACGGGCGCAAGATCAACTTCGTCAGCTACGACGACAGCTACAGCCCGCCGAAGACCGTCGAGATGACGCGCAAGCTGGTCGAGCAGGACCAGGTGCTCTTCATGTTCCAGCCGCTCGGCACGCCTTCGAACACGGCGATCCACAAGTACATGAACCTGAAGAAGGTGCCGCAGCTCTTCGTCGCCACCGGGGCCACGAAATGGAACGACCCGAAGGGCTTCCCGTGGACCATGGGCTGGCAGCCGAACTACCAGGACGAGGGCAAGATCTACGCGCGCCACATCCTGGAGACCAAGCCGAACGCGAAGATCGCGGTGCTCTACCAGAACGACGACTACGGCAAGGACTACCTGAAGGGCTTCAAGGACGGCCTGGGCGCGAAGAACGCGAAGATGATCGTCGCCGAGGCGTCCTACGAGGTGAGCGAGCCGACGGTGGACTCGCAGATCGTCCAGCTCAAGGCCTCCGGCGCCGACGTGCTGTTCAACATCGCGACGCCGAAGTTCGCCGCGCAGGCGATCCGCAAGGTCTATGACCTGGGCTGGAAGCCGGTGCACTACGTGAACAACGTTTCGGCCTCCATCGGCTCGGTGCTCACGCCTGCGGGCCTGGACAAGTCCGTCGGCGTCATCACGACCTCGTACCTGAAGGACGTGCTCGACCCGGAGTGGGCGAACGACCCCGGCGTGAACAAGTTCAAGGAGTTCATGAAGAAGTACTACCCGGACGGGAACGTCGTCGACAGCTCGAACATATTCGGCTACACGGTCGCGCGGACCATGGAGCAGGTGCTGCGGCAATGCGGCGACAACCTGACGCGCGCGAACGTCATGAAGCAGGCGGCGTCGATCAAGAACCTCAAGCTCGACACGCTGATCCCGGGCATCGAGATCAACACCGGGCCCCAGGACTACGCGCCGATCCAGGCGGTGCAGCTGCAGCGCTTCAACGGCCAGCGCTATGAGCGCTTCGGCAAGGTGCTGAGCAGCGAGCACTAGCGCCGGTTTTGCAGCTCGCCTCTTTCCCCTCGGGGCTCCGCGGTACACTAACCGCGGACCCGAGGAGGAAAGACCCATGCAAGGCCTCATGATGGACGCGCCGCTCCTCATCAGCGGCCTCGTCCAGCACGCCGACCGCCATCACGGCGAGACGCAGATCGTCTCCAAGAATGTCGATGGCAGCCTGCACCGCTACACCTATCGTGACGCGCACGCGCGCGCCCGCAAGCTCGCCAACGCGCTGAAGCGCCTGGGCGTGAAGCCGGGCGAGCGGGTGGCGACGCTCGCGTGGAACGGCTACCGGCACTTCGAGATCTACTACGCGGTCGCCGGCTCCGGCGCGGTGATCCACACCATCAATCCGCGCCTCTTTCCGGACCAGATCGCCTACATCGCCAACCATGCCGAGGACCAGGTCCTCTTCTACGACACGACCTTCGAGCCGCTCGTCGAGAAGCTGCGGCCCCAGCTGAACTCGGTCAAGCACCTCGTGGCGCTCTCCGATGCCTATGAAAGCCTCGTGACGAGGGAGTCGGATGACTTCGAGTGGCCGTCGTTCGACGAGAAGACCGCGGCATGTCTTTGCTACACGTCGGGCACCACCGGCAACCCGAAGGGCGCGCTCTACTCGCATCGTTCCACCATGCTGCACGCGTACGCGGCGGCGCTGCCCGACGCGCTCAATCTTTCCGCCCGCGACGTGGTGCTCCCCGTGGTGCCGATGTTCCACGTCAACGCGTGGGGCCTGCCGTATTCCTGCGCGCTCACCGGCGCGAAGATGGTCTTCCCGGGACCGCACCTCGACGGCAAGAGCCTGCACACCCTGTTCGAAGCCGAAGGCGTGACGATGAGTGCCGGCGTGCCGACGGTGTGGCTTGCCCTCCTCAACCACATGAAGGAGAACAAGCTCAGGTTCTCCACCCTCAAGCGCACCGTGATCGGCGGCTCGGCCTGCCCGCCGGCGATGATCCGCGCGTTCCAGGAGGAGTACGGGGTCGACGTGCTGCACGCCTGGGGAATGACGGAGATGAGCCCGCTCGGCACCGTCACCACGTTCAAGGCGAAGCACGACAAGTGGTCGCGCGAGGAGCGCACGCAGCTGCAGTACAAGCAGGGCCGGGTCATCTTCGGCGTCGACATGCGCATCGTCGGCGAGGACGGCAAGGACCTGCCGTGGGACGGCAAGGCCTTCGGCGACCTGCAGGTGCGCGGGCCGTGGGTGATCAACGGCTACTTCAAGGGCGAGGGAGGCAACCCGCTCAAGGACGGCTGGTTCCCGACCGGCGACGTGGCCACGATGGATCCGGACGGCTACATGCAGATCACCGACCGCTCCAAGGACGTGATCAAGTCCGGCGGGGAATGGATCAGCTCCATCGACCTGGAGAACATCGCCATGGCGCATCCGAAGATCGCCGAGGCCGCGGTGATCGGCGTCAAGCATCCGAAGTGGGACGAGCGCCCGATCGTGGTCGCGGTGAAGAAGCCGGGCCAGGACGTGTCGAAGGACGAGCTGCTCAAATTCTACGAGGGCAAGATCGCCAAGTGGTGGATGCCCGACGACGTCGTCTTCGTCGCCGAGCTGCCGCATACCGCGACGGGCAAGCTCTCAAAGCTGACGCTGCGCCAGCAACTGAAGGAATACAAGCTTCCCAATCCATGAACATCAAGTCGCGGATCGAGGACCGGATCGCCTTCGTCGAGCTCGCGCGCCTCGACAAGAAGAACGCGCTCACCTCCGAGATGTACGTCGCGCTCGCCGCGGCGCTCGCGGCCGCCGACGCCGACCCGCAGGTCCGCGCCATCGTGCTGCACGGCGCGCCGGACTGCTTCACCGCGGGCAACGACCTGGGCGACTTCCTCAAGCGCCCGCCGGGCGCCGAGCCGCCGGTCGTCGGCCTGTTCAAGGTGCTGCCCAACCTTGCCAAGCCGATCGTCGC
>DASPMF010000002.1:0-20487 GCA_035627155.1 Burkholderiales bacterium
GAGGATCGCCACGGCGTAGCCGCCGACGCCGAGGTAGGCGGCATGGCCGAAGGACACCAGGCCGCCGTAGCCGAGGATCAGGTTGAGGCTCACCGCGGCGATGGCGAAGATCATGATCCGGCGCACGAGGTCGACGTAGAAGCCCTGTCCGAGCGCCTGCGCCACCGGCGGCAGCGCCGCCAGCACGAGGATCGCAACTACCCAGAAGAGATACTTCCTCATCCGCGCGCCTGGAAGAGGCCCGCCGGCTTGAGCGCCAGCACGAGCGCCATCAGCAGGTAGATGAGCATCGACGCGAGCGCCGGAGCCGCGGTGTCCGCGGTCACCGGCGGCAGGACCGCGCCGAGGAGCGGCTTGAGGAACGCGCGCCCCATGGTGTCCACCACGCCGACGATCAGCGCGCCGACGAGCGCTCCGCGGATGGAGCCGATGCCGCCGATCACGATCACGACGAACACCTGGATGAGGATGAGCTCGCCCATGCCCGGCTGCACGGTGTAGATCTGCCCCGCCATGAGGCCCGCGAGGCCGGCGAGCGCGGCGCCGAAGCCGAAGACGACCGTGTAGAGGAGGCGGATGTTCACCCCGAGCGCGCCGACCATGGTGCGGTTCGACGCCCCGGCGCGGATCAGCATGCCCAGGCGCGTCCGGGTCACGACGTACCAAAGCACGATTGCAGTCAATAAACCTACAAGGATCACAACGGCGCGATAAAACGGGTAGCGGATGCCGGCGAAGAGCTCGATGTGCCCCGCGAGGTAGGCGGGCAGCGTCGCGAAGAGCGCCGTGCGGCCCCAGAAGATCGCCACCAGCTCGTTGAAGAACAGGATCAGGCCGAAGGTGGCGAGCACCTGGTCGAGGTGGTCGCGCTGGTAGAGGGTCCGAAGCGCGACGAGCTCGGTCAGCATCCCGACGACGAGCGTGCCCGCGAGCGCGGCGAGCGCCCCGACGAGGAACGATCCGCTCCACTGCGCCGCGCTGATGGCGAAGTACGCGCCGAGCATGTACAGCGACCCATGCGCGAGGTTCACCATGTTCATGATGCCCAGCACGAGCGTGAGGCCGGCGGCGAGCAGGAACAGCATCACGCCCAGCTGGATGCCGTTGAGGAGCTGCTCGAAAACCAGTGCGAAGGTCATAAAAAAGGGCGCAGCGCGCCCTTTTCGAAGGTAAGTGCCTAGGCGCCTACCATTTCATCTTGCAGTCTTTGTAGTACGCGTCCTTGTGGTCGTCGAAGACCTTCTTCTCGATGTTCATCGTGATGCCTTCGGGCGACTTCGGATCCTTCACCGCCTTCAGGACGTAGAAGTCCTGGATCGGGTGGTGGTTGTTGTTGAACTTGAACGGCCCGCGGATCGACGGGTAGTCGGCCTTGCGCATCGCGGCCACCATGCCCTTGGTGTCCTTCACGTTGCCCTTCACCGCCTTCACGGCCGAGTCGATGAGCATGATGCCGTCGTAGCTCTGGGCGCCGTAGTAGGACGGCGTATAGCCGTACTTCTTGCGGAAGTCGGCGACGTACTTCTTGCTCGCGGGATTGTCGATCTCGGCGGTCCAGAAGCGGGCCTCGTACTGGCCGATCGCCGCATCCTTCAGCGCCGGGATCGTCGTCTCGTCCACCGTGAACACGGAGTAGAGCGGGATCTGGTCGCGCAGGCCGGCCTGCACGTACTGGCGGATGAACTGGATGCCCATGCCGCCCGGGTAGAAGATGAACACGGCCTTCGGGTTCTTCGCGCGCAGCGCCGTGATCTCGGCCTGGTAGTCGAGCTGGCCCATCTTGGTGTACTGCTCCTCGACGATCTTGCCCTTGTAGTAGCGCTTGAGGCCCGCGACCATGTCCTTGCCGGCCTGGTAGTTCGGCGCCAGCACGTAGAGGTCGCTCACGCCGGTGTCCTGCAGGTGCTTGCCGAGCGCCTCGGGCGACTGGTCGTTGTTCCAGGACGTGGAGAAGTAGAGCTCGTTGCACTGCGCGCCCGCGAGCGGGCTCGCGCCGGCATTGGTGCCGACCATGATCTTGCCCGCGCCGGCGACCACCGGCATGGTGGCCATCATCACGTTCGACCAGATGATCCCGGCCATGATGTCGACCTGGTCGCGCTGGAGCATCTGCTGCGCGACCTGCACGCCGACGTCGGGCTTGAACTGGTCGTCGCCGAACACGACTTCCGCCGGCAGTCCGCCGACCTTGCCGCCGAGGTGCTGCAGGGCGAGCTCGACCGAATCCTTCATGTGCTTGCCGATCACGCCCTGCGGGCCCGAGAGCGTGGTGATGAAGCCGATCTTCAGCTGCTTCTGCTGCGCGAACGACGCGGGCGCGAACGAGAGCGCCGCGGCCGCGACGCCTGCAGCCAGTAAACGGAATGGGTTACGCACGGCTTTCCTCCTCAGGAAATATAGTTCAATCAAATACTAAGCGCCTGCAGTCTAGCAAAGTTCCCTAGCCGGGGTAGGGTGTCCGGTTGAACGCGAGCCAGTAATCCGCGATGGCCTTCGCCAGCGCGACGGTCTTCTCGTACTGGGTCGGCTTCACCACGTAGCCGTTGGCGCCGACGAGGTAGGCGGCCTGCACGTCCGAGTCGTAGGTGGAGGCGGAAAGGAGGATGACAGGGACGGTCGAGAGGGACGAGCCGTTGCGCAGCCATTGCAGCACGTCGAGGCCGGAGCACCCCGGAAGCTGCTGGTCGAGCAGGACCAGGCAGGGCCGGTTGTTCTTGAGGAACGCGATGGCCGCCTCGCCGTCGGGCACCACGTGGACCGGATTGCGCACGCCCACCTCCTCGAAAGCCCGCACCAGGAGATAGGACTCGTCCGCGTCGTCGTCGGCCACGAGGATGGGGCTCATGGCGTGTTGGAGCGCGCCGACGGTAGGATGTTCCGATGCTGAAGCTGGAATCGGTGGCGAAGCGGTTCGGCGCGCGCAGGGTCTTCGAGGACGTATCGCTCGCCCTTGCGCCCGGGGAGTTCGTCGCCGTGATGGGCGAGTCGGGCATCGGCAAGTCGACGCTGCTCAACGTCATCGCCGGCCTGGAGCCGGCGGACGCGGGCAGGGTGTTCTTCGACGGCCATGAGATCACCGGCATGGACGACGAAGCGCTCGCGCGCCTGCGCCGCGACGCGTTCGGCTTCGTGTTCCAGGCGTTCCATGTGCTGCCGCACCTTACGGTGCTCGAGAACGTTTCGCTACCGCTCCTCCTGCGCGGCAGGCCGAAAGGCGAAACTTCTGAACGATCCTTGCAGATGCTCCGTGCGGTCGGGCTCGGCGAGCGCGCAGCCGGCATGCCGCGCGAGCTCTCCGGCGGCGAGCTGCAGCGCGTCGCGATCGCGCGGGCGCTCGTCGGCGCGCCGAAGCTCGTCCTCGCGGACGAGCCGACCGGCAACCTCGATCCGGACAATGCGCGGCAGGTGCTGCTCTTGCTGAAGGACCAGGTGAAGGCGCGCGGCGCCGCGGCGGTGCTCGCCACGCATTCCGACTGGGCCGCCGCCCAATGCGACCGCGTCTACCGGCTGGCGCCCGACGGCCTGAACAGCCTGCCCGCGGGATAGAGGAGCGCCTTCGCGCCCAGCGATTCCTCGATGCGCGCGCCCTCGTTCCACTTCGCCATGCGCTCGGACCGCGCGAAGCTGCCCACCTTGAGCTGGCCCACGCCCCAGCCGACCGCGAGGTGGACGATGGACACGTCCTCCGTTTCGCCCGAGCGCGCGGAAACGATGGCGCGGTAGCCCGCTTCCCTTGCGGCGTCCCAGCAGGCTTTCGTCTCCGTCAGCGTGCCGACCTGGTTGGGCTTGAGCAGGACGGTGTTGCAGGCGCCTTTCGCCCCGCGAACGCGCTCCTCGGAAGTGACGAAGTAATCGTCTCCGACGATCTGGATGCGCGAGGAAAAATCCTTGGTGAAGGCGCGCATCGCCTCGTGGTCGGTCTCGGCGAAGGGATCCTCGATCGAGACGATCGGGTAGCGCTCGATCCAGCGCGCAAGCATCGCGTGGAGCTGGCCCGCCGAAAGCTGCCGGTTCTCCAGCGCGAAGTGGTAGCTGCCGCTGCGGTAGAGCTGGCTCGCCGCGATGTCGAGCGCGATGGCGGCGTCGCGCCCGGGCTCGAGGCCGGCGTCGGAGATGGCGCCGACCAGCTCGGCGAGCGCCTCCTCGTTCGACTTGAACGCCGGCCAGTAGCCGCCTTCGTCGGCGACGCCCTGCAGCAAGCCTCGCTTCGCCAGGCGCGCGCCGGCCGCCTGGTAGACCTGTGCCGTCCATTCGAGCGATTCGCGGAAGCTGCCCGCGCCGATGCACACCACCATGTAGTCCTGGATGTCGACGCGGCCGCGCGCGTGCGCGCCGCCGCCGAAGATCTGCACCTGCGGCACCGGCATCGAGACGCGCTGCGTTCCGGGGAGAGAGGCGGCGAGCTTCTTCCACAGCGGAACCTTCTGCGAGGCCGCGTCCGCCTGCGCGCAGGCGAGCGACACGGCGACCATGGCGTTCGCGCCGAGACGGCTGCGGTCGGGCGTGCCGTCGAGGTCGATGAGGCGCTCGTCGAGCGCTTCCTGGTCCGACGCGCTGAGGGCCTTGAGCGCTTCGCGGATGTGCCCGTTGATGTTCCGCACCGCCTTCTCGGCTTCGAGCGCGCGCGCCTCCCCCGCGCCGGTGGAGGCGCCGGCGGGCGCGATCGCCCGGCCCATTGCGAGCGGCGTGGTTCCGCGACCGACCCAGACCTCGGCCTCGACCGTCGGCCGTCCGCGCGAGTCCCAGACCTTGCGGCCCCTTACGTCAATGATCTTTGCCATGCTTCCTTTACGTGTTCCAGCTTGTGTACAGGGTCGTGCAGCAGCGCGACGGCGGCGTTGCGGACCACGCGCTTTTGCGATTCCTCTGTCAGGTACTCGACCGGCGACTTGCCGTCCACGCGGGCCAGCAGGAGCGCCGGCAGGAGGGTGGCTGCGCGCGTTTCGATGGAGGTATTCCTTTCGAGGTAGGCCTTCGAAAGGCCGTCGAAGCACTGAAGGTAGCCCGCGACGGCAGCGGCATTCCACAGGCATTTCAGCAGCAGGTGGTTGAGGCAGAACGCGAGGTCGAACGCCGGGTCGCCGTACCACGCGCATTCCGCGTCGAGGAACACGGGTCCCTTCGGGCCGGCGAGGATGTTCTTCGGGCTCACGTCGCCATGCACCAGGCAGAGGCGCGTCGCAGCGGTGCGCTCCACCAGCCCGAGAAGGCGTTCCTTCAGGTCCGGATGCCGCGAGGCCGTGAAGACGAGGTACGGCTCGAGCCGCAGCGCGTGGAATAGCGGCCCGGTGTCGAAGCGGGCCGCGATGTCGGCGCGGCCCTCGGTCGCTGCGTGGATGGCGGCGAGGCGTTCTCCCACCTGGGCGGCGAACGCGGGATCGGCGTGCCCGTCGCGCAGCTGCGCCTTCCAGACGGGATAGCCGTCCGGCGGGAGGTACTCCATCGCGAACGCGCCATGGCCGCGCGCGAGCATGCGCGGCACGGCCTGCGGCGCGGCCTGCGCCGCGGCGCGGAACCATTCGTACTCGAACGCGTTGCGCTCGACCGGCGCCTCCCAGACCTGCTCGACCCGAAGGCGCGCGAGCGCGCGCTTCACGCATACCGGACCCGTCGGAACATCGACACGCCAGATCTCGGACGACACGCCGCCGGCGAGCGGCTGCGCGCGCAGCGGCTCCCCGAGGCCGGCCTCCGCCAGCAGCTGGCGGATCTCGTCAGGGAGCAAGGCGCTCGAGGGTCCAGCCGTTCGCCGCGCGCCGGTAGAGCAGCCGGTCATGCAGGCGGTCGGCGCGGCCCTGCCAGAACTCGATCGACTCCGGCAGGACGCGGTAGCCGCCCCAGTGCGCCGGGCGGGCGGGGTTGTCGCCGTGCGCCTTCTGCATTTCGCTGAACCGGTCCTGCAGCGATTGCCTCGACGGGACGCCTTCGCTCTGGGGCGAGGCCCAGGCGGAAAGGCGCGCCCCGAGGGGGCGCGTCGCGAAGTACGCGTCCGACTCGGCGGCAGTGACTTTTTCCACGCGGCCTTCGATGCGTACCTGGCGCTCGAGATCCGACCAGAGGAAGACGAGGCAGGCGGCCGCGCGCGCGTCGAGCTCGCGGGCCTTGCGGCTCAAGTAGTTGGTAAAGAACACGAACCCGCCGCGCTCGACGCCCTTCAGGAGCACCACGCGGGCCGACGGCGCGCCCTGCGCGGTCACGGTGGCGAGGGTCATCGCGTTCGGCAGCGGCACGCCGGCCTCGACCGCGTCGCGCAGCCAGCGCTCGAACTGGCGCAGCGGATCGGCGTCCGCGTCGGCCTCGGAGAGGCCGGCCCGCATGTATTCCTGGCGCATGTCGGCGAGCTTCACGCACGGGATTGTAAGCAACAGCGGCGCGCCGCAGCCGCGTTTTCCCTCTGAAAAGCGTTGACACGCCTCTCGGAAATCGGCATCTTCACGTCACCGCTCGAGGGCGGGCGGAGAAAAATCCGGAACAACAAGCAAACCAAAGAAGCAAATCGTTCGTTCAGAGGAGAACAGAAGATGGCGAAGAAGAAGGCGAAGAAGGCTGCTGGCAAGAAGCGCAAGCCAAACGCAGCGTTCATGAAGGCGATGACCCCGAGCGCCACGCTCGCGGCGGTGATCGGTTCCAGCGCGATGCCGCGCACCGAAGTCACCAAGAAGATCTGGGGCTACATCAAGCGCAACGGGCTGCAGGACAAGAAAAACAAGCGGATGATCAACTCCGACGAGAAGCTCAAGCCCGTGTTCGGCGGCAAGTCGCAAGTCTCGATGTTCGAGATGACCAAGCTGGTCTCGAAGCACCTCAAATAACACGCACGCTCAGGGAAACATGAAAAGGCCCGCGGAAGCGGGCCTTTTTATTCGTGGTACGCGGTGACGCGGTCGACTTCGTTCTTCGACCCGAGCACGACCGCGATGCGCTGGTGCAGGGCCTTGGGCTGGATGTCGAGGATGCGCGTCTTGCCGTCGGTGGCTGCGCCGCCGGCCTGCTCGACGATGAGCGCCATGGGGTTCGCCTCGTACATGAGGCGCAGGCGGCCCTCCTTGTTCTTCGCGTCGCGCGGGTACATGAAGATGCCGCCGCGCGAGAGCACGCGGAATACGTCGGCCACCATGGAGGCGACCCAGCGCATGTTGAAGTCCTTGCCGCGCGGGCCTTCCTTGCCGGCCAGGCACTCGTCGATGTACTTCCTCACCGGCGGCTCCCAGCGGCGCTGGTTCGACATGTTGATCGCGAACTCCTGCGTGTCCTCGGGGATGCGGATGTCCGGATGGGTGAGGACGAACGTGTACGTCTCGCGGTCCAGGGTGAAGCCGTGCGCGCCGTCGCCCACGGTGATGACGAACACCGTGGTCGGACCGTAGACCGCGAAGCCGGCCGCGACCTGGTTGCGTCCGGGCTGGAGGAACGCGCCCTCGTTCGGCTCGCAATACGCGCCGGCGTCGGTCTTCGGGCAGCGCAGCACCGAGAAGATGGTGCCCACCGAGATGTTGACGTCGATGTTGGAGGAGCCGTCGAGCGGGTCGAAGAGCAGCAGGTATTCGCCGCGCGGGTAGTGCGTCGGCGTCGGCCTCGGGTCCTCCATCTCCTCGGAGGCGAGGGCGGCGAGGTTGCCGCCCCATTCGTTGGCCTCGAGCAGGATCTCGTTCGACAGGACGTCGAGGGTCTTTTGCGCCTCGCCATGGACGTTGTTCTTGCCCGCCGAGCCGAGCCCGTCGGCGAGGGCGCCCTTGTTGACCCGGGTGCTGATCGCCTTGCAGGCGCGGGCGATGGTCTCGATCAGCAGGCGCAGGTCCGGGTTGATGAGGTTCTTCTCGCGCTGGCGCGAGACGAGGAACTGCGAGAGGGTTACGCGTCGCATGGCGGCGCTATTCTAAGCGTCAGCCCGCGAGGCGGTCAGTCTCCGTCCGGAGCAGGGCGCGAAACGCCTCTTCCGTCACCGGGCGGCTCGAGTAGTAGCCCTGGTACTCGTCGCAGCCTTCGCGGCGCAGGAACTCGAGCTGCTCGATGCGCTCCACGCCTTCGGCGACCACCTCCATGCCGAGCGCCCGGGCCATCGCGAGCACGGCGCGCGCGATCGCCGCGTCGTCCCGGCCGTTGGGCAGGTCGTTCACGAAGCTGCGGTCGATCTTCACCGTGTTGAGCGGGAACTGCTTGAGGTAGCCGAGCGAGGAGTAGCCGGTGCCGAAGTCGTCCATGGAGAGCCGCACGCCGGACTCGCGTAGCGCGCGCATCACCTCGATGGAGCGGTCGGGGTCGGGCATCACGGTGCTCTCGGTGATCTCGATTTCGAGGCGCGAGGGATCGAGGCCCGAGGCCTTCAGCGCCGCCTGGACCTGGTCGACCAGCCGCGGGTCGCTGAACTGGCGCGCGGAAAGGTTCACGGCCATGCGGATCTCGCCGGACATCTCCGCGGCGGCGGCGCAGGCGCGCTCGAGGACCCAGCGCCCTATGGGGAGGATCGCGCCGGTCTCCTCGGCGATGTGGATGAAGCGCCCGGGCTCGAGCAGGCCGTGGCGCGGATGCTGCCAGCGCACGAGCGCCTCGACGCCCGCGATGCGCCCGTCGGCGATGCGGATCTTGGGCTGGAAGTAGACCAGCAGCTCGCCGCGCTCGATCGCCCGCGCGAGCTCCGCCTCCATGGTGAGGCGCTCGCGCGCGTCGGCGCTCATCTGCTCGGCGTAGAAGCTGTAGCCGTTCCGACCCAGGCTCTTCGCGCGGTACATCGCGATGTCCGCGTTGCGCATCAGCGTCTGCTCGTCGCGCCCGTCCGTCGGCGCCACGGCGATGCCCACGCTCACCGAGACGAGGAGCTCCTGGCCGTCCACGGCGAGCGGCTGCGCCGCCGCGCGCACGACCTTCTGGGCGATCTCGTGCAGCGCCTCGGGCGCGGTGACCGATTCCACGAGCACCACGAACTCGTCGCCGCCCAGGCGCCCGACCAGGTCGCTGCCCCGCACGCTGGCGGCGACGCGCGCGCCGATCTCGCGCAGCACGCGGTCGCCGACGGCGTGGCCCATGCTGTCGTTGATGTTCTTGAAGCGGTCGAGGTCGATGAAGAGGAGCGCCGCGCCGCGCCCGTGCCGCTCCGCCTGCAGCAGCGCGTGGCGCAGGCTCTCGGTGAAGAACGCGCGGCTGTAGAGGCCGGTGGCGTCGTCGCGCGTCGCCATGGCGTGGATGGTGTCGATCGCCTCCTCGAGCTGGAGGTTGCGCCCGCGGAGGCGCTCGCGGAGCGCGCTGATCTTGCCGCCCACCAGGGCGAACCAGGGCAGCGTGGCGGCGAGCAGCAGCCAGTTGAAGCCTTCGTTGTACACGCTCACCACGGCCTCGGGCCGCAGGTGCATGAGGAGGTTGATGACCAGCGCGTAGGCCGCCAGCGTGTAGAGCGTGAGCCTGAAGAACTGGGCGGTGGTCAGGCGGAAGACGCCGAAGAGGAAGACGAGGAAGCACAGGCTCAGCGTCACGCCGCGGTCCGTCTCCGTGTGGTACGCGGCCAGCATGACGATGGCTATCGCGAGGTAGAGCTGGACGGTGGTGAGGCTGGGATCGCTGAAGCGCAGGTTGAGGCCGCTGCGCAGCGTGGCGTAGACCGCGGCGTTCAGGCCGACGATCGCCGCCGCAACCTGCAGCGCCGCGTCCTGGCGGATGATGCCGAGCGCCGCGGCGGCCGCCAGCGGCAGCAGGATGAGCATGTACGCAACCGCTGCCAGGCTGTAGCGCTGCAGCCGGATGGCCTGCTTGTCGGGAAGGCTCCTCGGCTGGGCGAGCAGCGGGTGCATGGCGCGGATTCTAGGTGGGCGCCGCCCCGGGAATTCCTTTGTTCACAATCGTTTGCCTAGGGGAAGCGCCGCCGCGCGAACCACGCGCCGCCGAGCAGCAGGCCCGCGAGCAGCCAGAAGGCGGGCGCCATGCCGGCCGCCGCGGTGAGCGCGCCCGAAGCGAGCGGGATCACGGTATGGCTGCTGTTCAGCATGAGGGTGCGCACGCCGACGGCCTCGCCCTGGCGGCCCGCCGGCGAAGCCTCGTAGAGCTGCGACATGATGACCGGCTGCGCGCAACCCAGGCCGAGGCCGAGCAGGAACGACAGGCCCATCAGCGCCGGAATGGTGGCGACGAGGGGGAAGAGCAGGTAGCACACGCCGGCCACCATCAGCGCGGAAAGGATGATGTGGATCGGCCGCAGCCGGCGCACCGCCATCGGCATGAAAAGGCGCACGACGAACGTCGCCAGCGCGAAGGTCGCCATGATGGTGCCGATCGAGGAGGCCGAAAGGCCGAGGCGCGCGCCGTAGATCGGGATCAGGAACGCATAGAGGTCCCACCCCATGGCGAGCAGCCCGCTCACGATGAAGGTGTCGCGCAGGGTGCGGATGCGCAGGAGGTCGAGCACGCCGCCGGGCTGGCGGCCCTTGCGATCCGGGCTCGGCAGCGGCTTCTTTTTGAAGTACAGCAGGGCGAAGGCGATGGCGGGAAAGACCGCGAGCGCGGGGAAGGCGCGCGCGTGGCCGAGGTGGTCGATCGCCAGCCCGGCGACGATCGGGCCGAGCGAGCCGGATACGGAGAAGGCGAGCGCGAGCCAGGAGAAATTGATGGCACGCTGCTGCGGCGAGCCGTGGGCGCCGAAGACGCTGTTCATCGCGATGTGCACGAGCAGGAACCCGGTGCCGCCGAGGGTGCTCGCCACGTACAGCGTCTCGACGCGCGGCAGCGCGAAGGGCAGGAGGTTCGCGACGATGAGCGCGGTCAGGCCGACGAGCAGGGGCCGGCGCGGGCCGACGCGGTCGATGAGCCGGCCACTCCAGATCGAGAGCAGCATCGGCAGCGCGGCGAAGAGCGACATGAGCAGGCCGACGGTGAACTCCGACGCGCCGAGCTTCAGCGCGAAGAGCGACGTGCTCATCCGGCTGCCCACGAACGCGAGGTGGGCGAGCGCGTTGAGCGCTACGAAGTAGGCGATTTCCAACTACGGTTCCAGACCGTCATCGCGACCCCCGCGCACGCAACCGCCATGCCGAGCAGCGTCAGGGCGCTCGGCACGACGCGGAAGAGGGCCAGCTCGGCGACCACCGCGAACACCGGCGGAAGGTACATCATGCTCGTCACCCGCGTCGCTTCGCCTCGGCGCATGAGCATGTGGAGCACGCTCACGCCGATGATCGAGGCGAAGATCACCAGGAACGCGATCGCGCCCGCCATCGCCCACGATAGCTCGACCTTGAAATCCTCGACGGCGAAGGCGAGCGGCAGCAGCACCGCGAGCGAGGCGGCGAACTGGATGACCGCGGCGGCCTTCAGGTCCGCGCGCGGGCTGAAGCGGCGCTGGTAGAGCGTCGCGGCGGTGACGCCGGCCAGCGCGACCAGCGTGCCGAGGAGGCTGCCCGCGGTCACTTCGCGGATGTCGATCTTGTGCCACACCACGAGCGCCACGCCGAGCAGCCCGAGGATCACGCCCAGCCATTGCCCGGGATAAATCCTTTCGCCCAGGAACCGGAAGGCGATCACCGCGGTCACGAGCGGCTGGCTCGAGATGATGAGCGCCGTCACCCCCGCGGACATGCCCAGGTATTGCGCGTAGTGGCTTCCGCCGAGCTGCACCGCGTGCATGAGCAAACCCGCGACGGCGAGGTGCAGCCACTGGCGGGCGTCCTTCGGCCATTCGATCCTGAGGAAGAACACCACCGGGAAAAGGCACAGGAGACCGAACGCGAACCGCAGGGAGAGGAAGGTGAACGGCGCGGCGTACTGCAGGCCGATCTTCGTCGCGATGTATCCCACGCCCCACACCGCGACGAAATACCAGGCGAGGAGCGCGTTCATGCGGGCGCGATTCTAGTGGAGATGCGCCTTCAGGACTCCGTAGAGCGCGTCAGGTTCGACGGGCTTGGGCAGCACGGCGCGGATTCCCGCGGCGCGCGAATCCGCCTCGGTGGCGCGGTCCATGTGGCCGCTGTAGAGGATGACCGGCAGGTCGGCGCGCAGCGCGAGCAGCTGGCGCGCGAGCGCGACGCCGGTTAGCCCGGGCATCGTCTGGTCGGTGACCACGAGGTCCCAGGCGCGCGGGTCGAGGGCGAAGAGCCCGGCCGCCGCCGCGGCGCTCGTCGCGCATTCGGCGGCGAGGCCCCAGCTCTGCAGGAGCTCGCGCATGAACTGCGCCACCGCCGCCTCGTCGTCCACCACGAGGACGCGTCCCTTGAGCGGCTCCCGGCGCGCGGCCGGCGCCGGCTGCCGGGCCGCCGCGGGGACCGGCTGCGCATGGTCGAGGAGCGGGAAGAGCACCTTGAAGCGCGTGCCGATGACGCGCCCGTGCTCGACCACCACGTGGCCGCCGTGCTCGTGCACGATGCCGTGCACCGTCGCGAGGCCCATTCCGCTTCCGCGGCCGACCTCCTTGGTGGTGAAAAAAGGCTCGAACATGCGCTCCAGCACCTCCGGCGCGATGCCGGGGCCTGAGTCCTCGACCACCAGCGCGGCGAAGTCGCCGCTGAAGCTTTTGCGGCAGCTCGAGCACACGCCGTGCGCGCCGCGCGCCGGGCCCACGCTCACTGCGAGGCGGCCGGCGCCTTCCATCGCGTCGCGGGCGTTGATCGAGAGGTTGAGCATGACCTGGTCGAGCTGCACGGGATCGAGCAGCACCGGCGCCGTGGCTTCCTGCAGCGCGTCGCGGATCTCCATCGTGGCCGGCAGGGAGGAGCGCACCAGCTTGAGCGATTCGCCGACCGCGTCGTGCAGCGACAGGGGGCGCGGCGTCCCGCGCTGGCCGCGGCTGAAGGTGAGCATCTGCTGCACCAGGTCGCGCGCGCGCCGGCAGGCGAGCAGGGCCTCCTCGAGGTACCGGCCGAGCTTCGGATCCGTGCCGGCGGCCTCGACGCGCTCGGCCGCCAGGGCGACGTAGCCCATGATGCCGGCGAGCAGGTTGTTGAAGTCGTGCGCGATCCCGCCGGTGAGGTGCCCCAGCGCCTCCATCTTCTGCGCCTGGCGCAGCTGGCGCTCGAGCGAGAGCCGCTCCTCGGCGGCGCGCTTGCGCAACGAGATGTCGCGCATCATCGCCAGGATGTGCGGGCGCCCGCGGTAGGCGATCGGCACGCACTGCACCTCGATCTCGCGCAGCGCGCCGTCCCGGGCGAGGGCCTTGATCTCGAACAGGATCGTCTCGCCGGCGAGCGCCCGGTCGTGCATCTGGCGCACGGTCTTGCGGAATTCCGGGGCCGCGAACAGCCAGTCGGGGTCGCCGAGCAGCTCCTCGCGCGCGTAGCCGGAGAGCCGCAGCAGCGCCGGGTTCACATCGACGATCCGCCCTTCGGCGTCGCGCAGGACGATCGCGTCGGTGGTGGCGTCGAAGATGGCGCGGTACTGCTCCTCGCTCGCGCGGCGCACTTCCTCGGCGCGCTTGCGCAGGCTGATGTCGCGCCCGATGTAGAGCACGTGCGGCGCGCCGCGGTGCTGGAACGGCACGCCGCGCAGCTCCACGTCGATGTGCCGGCCGTCCTTCGTCTGCCGCACCGTCTCGAGGAGGAAGGGCTCGCCGGAGATGGCGCGCGCGTGCAGGCGGCGAATCTCCTCCTGCATGGACGGGTTGGCGATGACGCGCGCCTCGCCGAGCACTTCCTCGCGGGAGTAGCCCGAAAGGCGCTCGTAGGCGGCGTTCACGTCCACGATGCGGAACTGCGCGTCGCGCAGCACCAGGGCGTCTTCGGTCGCGTTGAAGATCGAGCGGTACTGCTCTTCCCGCGCGCGCAGCGCCTCCTCGGCGCGGTGGCGCTCCGTGATGTCGCGGCCGATCGCGAGCACGTGCGGCTCGCCGCGGTGCCGCACCGGCACGGTGCGCAGCTCGATCTGGAAGCGCTCGCCGCTCTTGCGCACCGCCTCGACCTCGGCGTGGCAGCGCTCGCCGGCGAGGCCCCGGCGCAGGAGGTCCATGCGCCTTTCCAGGTGCTCCCGCGGCAGGCCGGCGCCATACCGGGGGTCGAGCACCTCCGCCCGCGAATAGCCGTACAGGCGCTCGTAGGCCGGATTGACGTCGACGCGCCGCAGCCGGGAGTCCCACAGCACCATGGCGTCCTCGGAGGCGTTGAAGATCGCGCGGTACTGCTCCTCGCTTGCGCGCACCGCTTCGTCGGCGCGCGCGCGCTCGAGCTCGGCGACGGCGCGCAGCGCGAAGATCTTCAGCATCGACTCCACCAGCGGGGGGTCGGTCAGCGGCTCGCGGTCCATCACGGCGATCAGGCCGAGCTTCGCCCCGTCGGGGGCCTTCAGCGCGTAGGCGGCGTAGCTGTCCATGCCCTTGGCGGCGAAAAGGCTGCCGCGCGCGAATTCCTCGCTTGCGCCGGAGCCGACGATGCGGAAGTCGTGGCTGAGGATCGCCGCGCAGGGCGTGGCGGCGATGTCGTACTCGAAGCTGCGCAGAAGCCGGCCGTCGAGGCAGGTGGCGAGCGTCCGCATGCGCGCGCGGTCTTCCCCGGCGAAGATCGAGATCATCGCAGCGTCCGCGTGCAGGATGTCGGACAGGAAGCGGACCAGCTCGTCGAACACCGCCTGGCCCCCGCCGCCGGAGACGGCGAGCGCGGCGGCGTGCAGCGCGGCGCCGGGCGGGCGGGACGGGTCCATGAGAGCCGACAGTCTAGCGCCCGGGATGGCGCCTGCTGCGGGGATTACCCCGGGGCAACCATTGAAACCATCCGATTACATTTACTTCTCGGCCCGGACGAAGATGTAGCCCGCGCCGCGCACCGTCTTGATGACCTTCGGATGGTCCGGATCGTCCTCCACCTTGCGCCGCAGCCGCGTGATGCGGATGTCGATCGAGCGGTCGAACGGCTCCCACTGCCGGTTGCGGGTCAGGGTGAGGAGCTGGTCGCGCGACAGCACCTGGTTCGGGTGGTCGAGGAACGCCTTGAGAAGGTCGAACTCCATCGCCGTGAGGGGCACGTCGCGCCCCTGCGCGTCGCGAAGCTGCCGGGAACGCACGTCGAGCTCGCAACGGCCCACGAGAAGGCGTTCCGCCCTGGCCGGCTTCTTCTCGACCGGCTGCAGCCGCCTGAGCACGCTCTTGAGCCGTGCGCGCAGCTCGCGCGGGTCGAACGGCTTGGCGATGTAGTCGTCCGCGCCGACCTCGAGGCCGGCCACGCGGTCGACCACGTCGCCTGCGCCGGTGACCATGATGATGCCGAGGGTGTAGCGCTCGCGCAGGTACCGCGCGAGGGTGAGGCCGTCTTCGCCGGGCAGGCCGACGTCGAGCAGCACGACGTCGGGCACCGCGCGCTCGAGCGCGGCCCGCATCGCCGCGCCGCTCGCGGCGGCCGCCACTTCGTAGCCGTGCTCTGAAAGGTACTCGGAGAGCATGGCCGTGATGGCCGGATCGTCATCGACGAGGAGGACTCGTCCCGCGCTCATCGCCTGTTCGCCGCGCTCCGTTGAAAAGTGCCGCGATTATACAAGCCGGCAACAAACTGTTGCCGCTCCGAAATAGCGCCGATACCCCGCGTGCGTAGCCTGCGGCCATCGAAAACAAGGAGCCGCGCAATGAAGAACTGGCTGAAGAAGATCTGGACCTCGGTGAAGGAGTCGCACGAGCGGCGCGTACGCGCCGAAGCGCTGCGCCACCTCGACGCGCGCACCCTGCGCGACATCGGCATGGAGTCCTGGATCGACGTGAACCGCATGTGGGGGGCCAAGTGAACGAGTTCGTCGTGGAAGGTTCCCTGCCGCTCGACGAGGGCGGCACGCTGGTGATCGACGACGGGCGCGAGATGCTCGTCTACGTCTGGAAGGGCACTGTGTGGGTCACGCAGGATGGCGACCCGATGGACCGGGTCCTCAAGCGCGGCGACTGGCTGCGCCTCGACCGCGACGGCCGGACGGTGATCTCGGCCCTCGCGCCGAGCGCCGTGGCGCTCACTTCGCCCAACGAGGAGCACTTCGCCTCGCGCATCGCCCTCGCCCCCGCCGGGGCGCGCGCCGCGGCGCCGATCTACCGCGGGCAGCCGCGGTCCTTCTCCGCGCTGCTCAACCGGCTCGCCCGCGTTTGGGCGCAGCTTACCGCGCCCGCCGGCCAGCTCGCCGCCTCCTGAGGGCGAAACCGATGCGGGACTACCGCGATTGCGCGGTGAGCGGGGCGACGCCCCATGCGCTGGCGCTCTTCGAGGAGGCGCTCGCGTGCCTGTGGCTGCAGCGCGGCGACGCCCTCGCGCTCGCGCGCGAGGCCGCGGCCGCCGCACCGGGCTTCGTTGCCGCGCACCAGCTCGAGGCGTCGCTGCTGCTCTGCAGCCGCGACGTGCGCGAGTACGAGTCCGCCGGCTGGGCGTATGCCCGCCTGCGCGGTTTGAAGCAGAACGTGCGCGAGGCGCTCCATACGGCGGCGATCGCCGCCTCCGTCGACGGCGACTACGCGCAGGCCCGCATCCTGTACGAGCGCATCGTCGCCGACGCGCCCCGCGACGCGCTCGCGCTGCACGTCGCGTCGGTCTACGACTATTACCTCGGCGACCCCGGCGCGTTGCGGGTGCGCACCGCCCGCGCGCTGCGCGGCTGGACGCCCGACCTGCCCGGATACCACGCGCTCCTCGCGCAGCACGCCTTCGGCCTCGAGGAATGCGGCGAATACGCGGCGGCGGAGGGCGCGGCGCGCCGCGCGCTCGAGCTCGAGCCGCGCGACCTGCGCGCGCACCATGCGATCACCCACGTGCTGGAAATGCAGGGCCGGGCCGAGGAGGGCATCCGCTGGATGGGCGCGCGCACGCAGCACTGGGCGGGCGCGGGCGTCGCGGCGAGCCACCTGTGGTGGCATCTCGCGCTGCACCACCAGCAGCTCGGCCGCACCCGCTTCGCGCTGGAGATCTACGACCGCCGCATAGCCGGCGGCGATTCGCTCTCCGAGCGGATCGACGCGGCGTCGCTGCTCTGGCGCCTGCACCTCGACCGGGTCGACACCGGGCGGCGGTTCCACGCGCTCGCCGCGGCCTGGGCGCCGCACGCGGAAGACGCGCACTGCGCCTTCAACGATCTGCACGCCATGATGGCCTTCGCCGGCGCCGGGCGCTTCGAGCTCGGCCACCGGCTCCTTTCCGCGCAGATCCGCCGCGTCGCCCGCGCCGGCGGCGCAAACCGCGACATGACGCGGCTCGTCGGCCTGCCGGCGTGCCGCGCGATCCTGCTCTTCGCCCGCGGCGACTATGCCGCCTCGGAAGCCCTGCTGCGCGCCTTGCCGCCGGTGGCGCACCGCATGGGCGGAAGCCACGCCCAGCGCGACGTCCTGCAGCTCACGCGCGCCGCGGCGGCGCAGAGAAGCTACCGGCGGGCCGCTTGACGCCGCGCGAGATGCTGCTGGTGCGGGAGAGCTGGCGCAGCGTCGAGCCCTTCGCCGGGGACCTGCAGAAGCTGTTCGCGACGCTCGCGTCCGCCGTCAAGGACCTCGAGCGGCTCGAGGCGGGCACGCTTCGCCTGCAGCCGGTTCGCGCCGGCGTGCGGCCGCCGTACTACGACGCGATCGGCGCAGCGCTCCTTTCCGTGGTGGGCGCGGGCATGGGCTCGTCGTTCACGCCCGAAGTCAAGAAGGCTTGGCGAACGCTCTACGGGCGCCTCGCCGCGGCGATGCAGAAGGAGAACGCATGACCCCGGTGATGCTGCTTCACGCGAGCGCCTCGTCGAGCGCGCAGTGGCGCTCGCTCTGCGCCGCGCTTGAAGCGAAGCACCACGTCGTGGCCCCGGACCTCGTCGGATACGGGACCACGCCGCCCTGGCAGGGGACGGGCGCTTTCCGGCTCGCCGACGAGGCGGTGCAGCTTCGCCGCCTCATCCGGCAGCTCGGGGAGCCGGTGCACCTGGTCGGTCATTCCTATGGCGGCGCGGTGGCGCTCCACGTGGCCCGCACGAGCCCGGAGCTGGTGAGGCGGCTGGTGCTGATCGAGCCGGTGGCGTTCCACCTGCTGCGCGATGGCGATGCCATCGACCTCGAGGGACTGCGCGAATTCTCCGCGGCGGCGCAACGGGTGAGGGCCGCACCGGATCCGCAGGCGGCCGCGCGGGTCTTCGTCGACTACTGGAACGGAGCGGGCGCCTGGGACCGGACGCCCCCGGAGAAGCGGAAGCCGGTCGTCGCGGCGCTGCCGAAGCTGCGCCTGGAGCTCGACGCTGCGCTCGGCGAGCCGGCGACGCTGGCCGACCTGAAGGCGCTGCGCCCTCCGGTGCTTCTCCTGCAGGGCGGTCTCACGCAGCTCTCGACGCGTTGCGTGTGCCACCGGCTGGCGCGCAGCCTGCCCGACGTCGCCCTCCACGTGGTGCGCGGAGCGGGGCACATGCTCCCGCTCACGCACCGCGACGAGGTGAACGCGCTGGTCGCGTCCTTTATCGGGACTGAAGTGCCGCGATCCGCTGCTCGAGCGGCGGATGCGTGGCGAAGAGTTGCATGAGCCCGGACTGGCTGTTGATGCCGAACGCCTTCACCTGATCCGGCAGGCCGCCGGACTGGATCTGGCCCAGGCGCGAGAGCGCCGCGATCATCGGCTGCGGCGTGCCCAGGAGGTGCGACGAGCCGGCGTCGGCGCGGAACTCGCGCTGGCGCGAGAACCAGGCGACGATGACCGAGGCGATCAGGCCGAACACGATCTGGCTCACGATCACGGTGATGTAGAAGCCCGGGCCGATGCCGCGCTCGGTCTTGAACACCGCCTTGTCCACGATCATGCCGACGACGCGGGACAGGAAGAACACGAAGGTGTTGAGCACCCCCTGGATGAGCGTCAGCGTCACCATGTCGCCGTTGGCGACGTGCGCGACCTCGTGGCCGAGCACCGCCTCGACCTCCTCCCGGCTCATGGACTGCATGAGGCCGGTGGACACGGCGACCAGCGCGCTGTCGCGGAAGGCGCCGGTGGCGAAGGCGTTCGCCGGGCCGTCGTAGATCGCCACCTCCGGGCGGCCGATGCCGGCCTTGTCGGCGAGCTGGTGCACCGTGTTGACGATCCAGTACTCGGTGGTGCCCTCGGAGCCGTCGATCACCCGCGCCCCGGTGGACCACTTGGCGATCGTTTTCGACATGAGCAGCGAGATGAACGCGCCGCCGAAGCCGAAGAGCGCAGACATCACCAGCAGGCTGAAGTAGTTGATTCCCTCCGCCGTAAGCCAGCGATCCAGGCCGAGGACGCCCGCCACGACGGCGAGGAGCAGCATCACCGCGAAGTTGGTTGCGACGAGCAGGATGATTCGCTTCATGGGCTTTATTTCTCCTTTATCGGGCCCTAAGTGGGGTTGGAACCTGCGCTTTTCAAGATCGCGCGGGCGCCTTTCTCCGCTATGACATAGGTGGGCGCATTCGTGTTCCCGGACGTGATTCTAGGCATGATCGAGGCGTCGACGACCCGCAGGCGTCCCAAGCCCCGCACGCGCAGCTGGTCGTCGACCACCGCCATCGGGTCGTTGCCCATCTTGCAGGTGCCCACGGGGTGGAAGATGGTCGTGCCCAGCTCGCCAGCCGCCTTTTCCAGGGAAGAATCATCCTGGACGACAGTACCTGGCCGGTATTCCTCCGGCTCGTACTTGGCCAGCGCCCGGGCGGCCATGATGCGGCGGGTAAACCGCATGCCTTCGACGGCAACCTTCCGGTCGCTTTCAGCCTGGAGGTAGTTCAGCTTGATTTCCGGGTATTCGCTGAAGTCGGCTGACTTGATCCTGACGTGCCCCCTCGAGTCCGGCCGGAGGTTGCACACGCTCGGCGTGATCGCCGGGAAGCTGTGCAGCGGGTCGCCGAACTTGTCGAGCGAGAGCGGCTGCACGTGCCACTCGATGTTGGGCGTCGGCTGCGAGGGGTCGCTGCGCGCGAAGGCGCCCATCTGCGACGGCGGCATGGTGAGCGGGCCGGTGCGGAACAGGAAGTACTCGGCGCCCATCAGCGCCTTGCCCCACCATGCGTTGGCGATCCCGTTCAGCGTCTTCGCGTTCTTGACCTTGTACTGCATGCGGATCTGCAGGTGGTCGTGCAGGTTCTCCCCCACGCCGGGCAGGTGGTGAACGACCGGAATGCCGAGGTTCTTCAGGTGTTGCTCGTTTCCGATCCCGGAAAGCTGCAGGATCTGCGGCGACCCGATCGCTCCAGCCGCGAGGATGGTCTCGCGGTTCGCTTTCACCTCGTAGGTTTGGTGCTGGAGAAGAAACCGAAGGCCGACGCAGTCTCTCCCGCTGAAGAGGAGCCTGGCGGCGTGCGCCCCGGTGAGGATCGAAAGGTTCTCGCGATGCAAGGCAGGGCGCAGGAACGCGCGCGTGGCGCTCCAGCGCCGGCCCTTCTTCTGATTCATCTGGAAGTAGGCGCAGCCGAAGTTGTCGCCGCGGTTGAACACCTTGACCGGCGGGATGCCGCACTCGGCGGCGGCCTCGCGCCAGGCGTCGATGATCTCCCAGCGCACGCGCGGATCCTCGACCCTCACTTCGCCGCCGGCGCCGTAGCCGTCGACGGCGCCGTGCTCGTAATCTTCCAGGCTTTCAAAGATGGGCAGA
>DASPMF010000003.1:0-9095 GCA_035627155.1 Burkholderiales bacterium
TCGGTGGCCGTCATGTCGATCGTGCTGTTCAGCACGATGGGCGAGCCGGCGTGGTGGCTGCGCGCCTCGTGGCAGTACAAGCTGCTCGGCGTGCTGGGCCTGGTCGCACTCGGCGCCGCGGTGTACGGCGGGTGTCTCGCCGCGTTCGGGTTCCGCCCGCGCGATTTCTCCCGGCGGGCGGCGGCTTGAGCCAGGACCTCAAGCCGTTCGAGAGGTTGCTCGCGAAGGAGGATTCGCAGATCGACCTTGCGCGCGCGTGCCTGCTGGTCGCCCAAGACGTCTACCCCGACCTGCCGGTGGAGGACTATCTCGCCCGCATCGACGCGATGGGCGAGGGGGTGCGCGCCGCGCTCGGGCCGCGCGCCGGCGTCGAGGCGCGCATCGTGGCGCTCAACGAGCACCTCTTCCGCGAGCTCGGCTACTGGGGAAACACCGAGGCGTACTACGACCCGCGCAACAGCTACCTGAACGAAGTCATCGAGCGGCGCACCGGCATCCCGATCACCCTGTCGGTGCTCTACATGGAGGTCGCGTCGCGGGTCGGGCTGGAATGCGAAGGCGTCTCGTTCCCGGGACACTTCCTTGTGCGCCTCAAGGTGCACGGCGGCGTGCTGGTCCTCGACCCGTTCTCCGGCGGGGCGCCGCAGTCGGAAAGCGAGCTGCGCGAGCGGCTGCAGCGCGTGATTCCCGAAGGCGCCGCCGCCGACGTGCCGGTCGCCGAGCTGCCGCTCGACCAGTTCCTCGAGCCCGCCAGCAAGCGCCAGATCCTCGCCCGCCTGCTGCGCAACCTGAAGGCGATCTACCGGGACGCCGACCAGCCGGAGCGGCTGCTGGAAGTGCTCAACCGGATGCTCGTGGTGCAGCCGGGCGCGCCGGCGGAGCTGCGCGACCGAGGCCTGGTGTACCAGCGGCTCGAGTGCTGGCGCCCTGCGCTGCAGGATCTCACGGACTACCTGCAGCGCGACCCGGAAGCGGCCGACGTCGCCGAGGTGCGCACCTCGCTGGTCGAGCTGGCGGCGCGCTGTGCACGCCTGAACTGAGCTAGTATGCCTAGCGTTGTTTTGACTATTTCCACTGGTTTCGCATCCGAACCTTTAGAGGAGGGAGGAAGATGGAACGCAGATCATTCCTGAAGAAAGCGGCGGCCGGTGTCGCCGCCGGCACGGTTGCCGCGCCGGCGATCGCGCAGTCGCAGCCGCAGATCACGTGGCGCATGCCCACCAGCTGGCCGAAAAGCCTGGACACGCTGTTCGGCGGGCCTGAGCTCATCGGCAAGCGCGTCGCAGAAATCACCGACGGCAAGTTCCAGATCCGCGTCTTCGCTGCCGGCGAGATCGTGCCCGCGCTGCAGGTGCTCGACGCGGTCCAGGCCGGCACGGTTGAGTGCGGCCATACGGCGCCCTACTACTACTTCGGCAAGGACCCCGCCTTCGCGTTCGGCACGGCGGTTCCATTCGGCATGAACGCGCGGCAGCAGGCGGCCTGGTGGCTCTTCGGCGGCGGCAGGGAGCTGATGGCGCCGCTATTCAAGGACTACGGCATCGTCTCGTTCCAGGCGGGCAACACCAACTGCCAGATGGGCGGCTGGTACCGCAAGGAGATCAAGTCCGTCGCCGACCTGCAGGGCCTGAAGATGCGCATCGGCGGCATGGCGGGCCTGACGATGCAGAAGATGGGCGTGGTGCCGCAGCAGCTCGGCGCGCCGGACATCTACCCCTCGCTCGAGAAGGGCACGATCGACGCGGCGGAGTGGGTGGGACCGTACGACGACGAGAAGCTCGGCTTCAACAAGGTCGCCAAGTACTACTACTACCCGGGGTTCTGGGAGGGCGGCCCGATGGTGCACGCGCTGGTGAACGAGAAGAAGTGGGCGGAGCTGCCGAAGGCCTACCAGGCGGCCTTCGAGGCGGCCTGCAACGAGGCGACCACCTGGATGCAGGCGAAGTACGACGCGCAGAACCCGCCGGCGCTGCGCCGCCTGGTCGCGTCGGGCACGCAGCTTCGCCCGTTCCCGCGCTCGGTGCTCGAAGCCGCCGAGAAGGCGTCCTACGAGGTGTACGAGGAGATGAGCGCCAAGAGCGCGCACTTCAAGCGCATCTATGGGGATTGGAAGAAATTCCGCGACGAGCAGTTCCTGTGGTTCCGCGTCGCCGAGCAGGCCTACGACAACTACACCTTCAACTCCCGCATCGGCCAGGCCAGGCCGGCCGGCAAGGCGGCGGCGAAGAAGAAGAGCTAGGCGCAGCCCGCTCCACGAAACCCCGCTTCGGCGGGGTTTTTTATTCCGGCTCCGGGGCCACGGACTCCTGCGGCTCGTACTCGGTTTCCGGGATCTCGATCTGGATCGAGTTCGGATCCACGTCCGGGCCCTTGTCGAGGAAGTAGGTGACGAGCTCGGGGAAGGCGATGAGGATCGCCACCATGAGCGCCTGCAGCACCACCCAGGGGACGGCGCCCCAGTAGATGTCCGAGCTCTTCACGCTCTTCGGCGCGATGCCGCGCAGGTAGAACAGGGCGAAGCCGAAAGGCGGGTGCATGAACGACGTCTGCATGTTCACGCACAGCAGCACGCCGAACCAGATGAGGTCGATGCCGAGCTTCTGCGCCACCGGCGCGAGCAGCGGCACGATGATGAACGCGATCTCGAAGAAGTCGAGGAAGAAGGCGAGGAAGAAGACGAACACGTTGACGAAGATCAGGAATCCGATGGCGCCGCCGGGCAGGCCGCCGAGCAGGTGCTCGATGAACGGGTCACCGTCCACGCCGCGGAACACCAGCACGAAGATCGTCGAGCCGATCAGGATGTAGATCACCATCGCGGTGATGCGCATCGTGTTCTGCGACGCCTGCCAGATCAGCTTGCGAAGCTCGGAGATCCGGATCGCCTCGCAGAGCAGCACGGCGAGCGCGGCATAGAAGAGGACGAAGAGCGGCGCGCGCGCCTGTGCGAACGCCTCGGGCGCCGAGAGCGACGCGACCGCGATGATCGAGAGCGCCGCCGCGGCGATCCAGCCGGCGGTGCGCGCGGCCCGCGAGAATTCCCGGTGGTGCACGACGGCGAGGCCCACCGCGCCCACCGTGCCCATCGCGCCGGCCTCGGTGGGGGTCGCCAGGCCGAGGAAGATCGTGCCCAGAACGAGGAAGATGAGGACCAGAGAAGGGACGATGCCCCACAGGCACTTCTTCACCAGCGGCCAGCCGTTCAGGGTGCGCGACTCGCGCGGGATGCCCGGCACCCATTTGGGCTTGAAGATGCTCACGGCGAAGACGTAGGCGCAGAAAAGGAGGATCTGCACCATGCTGGGTCCCCAGGCGCCGGCGTACATGTCGCCCACCGACCGTCCGAGCTGGTCGGCGAGGACGATCAGCACGAGCGAGGGCGGGATCAGCTGCGTGATCGTCCCCGAAGCGGCAATGACCCCCGTGGCGAACTTCATGTCGTAGCCGTAGCGCATCATCACGGGCAGGGAGATGATTCCCATCGCGATGACCGACGCCGCCACGGTGCCGGTAATCGCGCCGAGGACCGCCCCGACGACGACCACCGCGTAGCCCAGTCCGCCCCGAACGGGGCCGAAGAGCTGGCCGAGGCCGTCGAGCAGGTCCTCCGCGAGCCCGCAGCGCTCGAGGATGGCGCCCATCAGCGTGAAGAACGGGATGGCGAGCAGCGTGTCGTTGGAGACGATGCCGAAGACGCGCTCCGGAAGGGCCTGCATGAACGCGAAGGCGAAGTAGCCGTGCTCGATGGCGAGGAAGCCGAAGAAGAGGCCCACGGCCGCGAGCGAGAACGCGACCGGGAAGCCGACGAGCATGAACAGCACCAGCCCGGCGAACATCAGCGGCGCCATCCAGGAAAGCGGGATGAAGCTCATTGCAATGGCCGCTCGTAGTGCAAGTCGGCTTTCATGTGGCCCGTGAGCATGGCCACGCGCTTGATGAGCTCGGAAAGCCCCTGCAGAGTGATGAGCGCGAAGCCGAGCGGCAGCAAGATCTTCACCGGCCAGCGCAGCAGGCCGCCGGCGTTCGACGACACCTCGCCGAGGGCCCAGGAGTTATGGAACACCGGCCAGGAAAGGTAGGCGAGGATGATCGTCGCCGGAAGGAGGAACAGGACGAAGCCGAAGATGTCGATCGCGATCTGCGCCCGCGTCGGCACGTTGGCGTAGACCACGTCCACGCGCACGTGCTCGTTCTTCTTCAGGGTGTACGAAGCCCCGAGCATCACGAGCGCGGCGAACATGTACCACTGGATCTCGAGCCAGGCGTTCGAGCTGGCGCTGAAGGCATAGCGGGAGAAGGCGTTGCCCGCGCTGATCAGGCAGGAGAGCAGCACCAGCGCGTCGGCGAGCACGCCGAGCCGGGTATTGAGCGCGTCGACCGCGGCCGAGAACGCCAGGAGCGCCCGCATCCGCGAGGGTCGTTCTACCGGCTGAACTGCTTCTGCAAGTCGTCGGCGTTCTGGTCCTCGGCGCTCTGGGGCTCGCCTTCCGCTTCGGCCTCGGCGCCTTCCTCCGTGGTGCCCTCGGGCGCGAACGGCGGCTCCATCTCCTGCTCGAGCGGCGGGATGATGATCTCCACGGTCGACGGATCGACGGTGCTTTTCTCGAGGCTGCTCAGAACGAGCTGCGGGAAGGCGATCAGGATCGCGACCATGATGCACTGGATGATGACGAACGGCACCGCGCCCCAGTAGATCTGGCCGGTCGTGACCGGCGCCATGCTTCGGCGCGTGATCTTGTCGACGTACTCCTTCGAGGGCGCGACGCTGCGCAGGTAGAAGAGCGCGAAGCCGAACGGCGGGTGCATGAACGAGGTCTGCATGTTCACGCCGAGCAGCACGCCGAACCAGATGAGGTCGATGCCGAGCTTCTCCGCGACCGGGGCGAGGAGCGGGATGACGATGAACGCGAGCTCGAAGAAGTCGAGGAAGAACGCGAGCAGGAAGACCAGGATGTTGACCAGGATCAGGAAGCCGACCGCGCCCCCGGGGATGCCGGTCAGCAGGTGCTCGACCCACAGGTCCCCGTTCACGGCACGGAAGGTCAGGCTGAACACCGTCGCGCCCACCAGGATGAACACCACGAACGACGTCAGCTTGGCCGTGGAGTTCATCGCCTGGCGCATCAGCGACCAGGTGAGCCTGCGGTTGATCAGGGCGAGGACGAGGGCGCCCGTGGCGCCCATGGCGCCGCCTTCGGTCGGGGTGGCGATGCCGAGGAAGATGGTTCCCAGCACGAGGAAGATGAGCGCCAGGGGCGGGATCATCACGAACAGCACGCGGCCGAAAAGCTTCCAGCCGCGCAGCGTCCTCGCCTCGGGCGGAAGGGCCGGCGCGCGCTCCGGGCTGAAGATGGTCCGGCCGAATACGTACAGGACATACATGCTCGTGAGCACCAGGCCGGGGAGGATGGCCCCTGCGTACATGTCTCCGACGGACCGTCCGAGCTGGTCGGCGAGGATGATCAGCACCAGGCTCGGCGGGATGATCTGCGCGAGGGTGCCGGAGGCCGCGATCACCCCGGTCGCCAGGCGCCGGTCGTAGCCGTAGCGCAGCATGATCGGCAGCGAGATCAGGCCCATCGAGATTACCGACGCGGCGACCACGCCGGTCGTGGCCGCGAGCAGCGCGCCGACGAAGATGACCGCGTAGGCGAGGCCGCCGCGCACCGGCCCGAAGAGCTGGCCGATGGTGTCGAGCAGATCCTCCGCCATGCCGCTTCGCTCGAGGATCAGGCCCATGAAGGTAAAGAAGGGCACGGCGAGCAGCGTGTCGTTCGCCATGATGCCGAAGATCCGCTCCGGCAGCGCCTGGAAGAGCTCGGGGGCGAGCAGGCCGAGCTCGAAGCCGATGAAGCCGAAGGAGATGCCGAGCGCGGCGAGGGCGAAGGCCACCGGATAGCCCAGCAGCAGGAACACCACCAGGCACGCGAACATGATGGGCGCGATGTAGGCGACGATGAACGCGCTCATTTGCCGGCCTCCTGCACCTTGAGCTGCTCGATCGCCGGATCGTCCGGCTTCTCCAGCGTGTCGGGAATCAGGCCGCGCAGCTGGGCGATGCGCTTGACGAGCTCCGAGACGCCCTGCAGGGAGAGGAGGAAGAACCCGACCGGGATCATGAGGCGCGCCGGCCAGCGGATCAGGCCGCCCGCGCTGGAGGAAATCTCGCCGCTCGTCCAGGCGTTCATGAACGGCTCCCAGGAAGACCACATGATGTAGAGCGACATCGGCAGCAGGAAGAAGACCGTGCCGAAGACATCGATCCAGAGCCGCGTGCGGCGCGAGAACATCCCCGACACCACGTCGATGCGGATGTGCTCGTTGTGGAGCAGCGTGTACCCGGCGGCGAGCAGGAACACCGCCGCGAAGAGGTACCACTGCATCTCGAGCCACGCGTTGGAGGCCATGTTGAGCGCATAGCGCGACACCGCGTTCGCCGTGCTGATCAGCACCATGATGACGATCAGCCAGTAGACGAGCCGGCCGACCCGCTCGTTGAGCGCGTCGATCGCGCGCGACAGCGCAAGCAAAGCCTTCATGCCGTGATGCCCTCCCCCTTTTGCCGCGGGGCTTTACGCCGCCGCGGGTGTGCCGGAACTGGCTGCGCGCATCCTCATTGCGCGCTCCTGCACTGCTGCGTGAAGCTTCGGCTTGTAGCCTAGCGCAAAGAACAGCTCGGCGCAGAGAAAGATCGGGGCGATGAAGATCTGGAAGAGGTTGTCCGCCAGCGCGGGCTTGCGGCCCTCGAAGGCGTGCCCGACCAGCTGGATGATCCAGCCGCCGACGAAGAGCACCGCGAATCCCGTCCAGCCGGCGAGCGCGCCCTGGCGGGCGATCCAGTCCGCGGCGACGAGGAAGGCGATGGTGAAGGCCGCCGTCGCAAGGGCGAGCGGCACGTCGAGGAAGAAGTAGTAGGCGAGCACCACGGCGACAAAGACCATGGCGCCGGTGATCGCGAAGCCGCCGATATCGACGCGCAGCCACGCGAGAGGGATGAGGAGCGAGACGATGATCATGGGCACGCCGACGAAGTGCGTGGCCTTGTTGCGCGCGTCCTGGTGGTACGCGGCATAGAAGGACATCTGGTCCTCGAGCGTCTTCATCTGCCTCCTCCAGACAGTTAAAGCCACTATAATTCAGCATTTTAACCGCACTCCATGGTCGTCACGCACGGTTTTCCGCCCGGCCGCCCCGGCGCGCGCCGCGGCTGGGCCGTGACGATCGGCAACTTCGACGGCGTGCATCGCGGCCATCGCGCGCTGATCGACCGGATCAACGCCCGGGCGCGGCAACTCGACATCGGCTCCTGCGTGCTCACCTTCGAACCCCATCCGCGCGAGTATTTCGCCGCCCGCGCCACCGCCGCGGCGCCTGCGCGGATCACGCGCCTGCGCGACAAGCTGCAGCTGCTGGATGCGGCCGGCGTGGAGCGGGTGCACGTCGCCCGGTTCGACGCGCGCCTTGCATCGCTGTCAGCCGATGCGTTCATCGAGGACGTCCTGGTGCGCGGGCTTGGGACGCGCCACCTTGCTATCGGGCGCGACTTCCGGTTCGGCAAAGGGCGCGCCGGGGACTTTGACGCGCTGCAGGCGGCGGGCGCGCGACACGGCTTCGGCGTCGAAGCGCTCGAAGACGTGCTGCTCGACGGCGAGCGGGTCTCGAGCTCCGCGGTCCGCGCCGCGCTCGCCGCCGGCGACCTGCGCCACGTGGAGCGGCTGCTTGGCCATCCCTACCGCATCACCGGCCGCGTCGCCCACGGCGCGAAGCTGGGCAGGACGCTGGGCTTTCCCACCGCCAACATCCCGCTGCGGCGCGCCCCGCCGCTCGCCGGCATCTTCGCCGTCGACGCCGAGGGGTACGGACGCGGCGTGGCGAGCGTCGGATTGCGGCCTACGGTGAACCCGGTGCCTACCCCGCTGCTGGAGGTGCATTTCTTCCGCTGCGAGCGCGAGCTCTACGGCGAGCGGCTCACGGTACGCTTCCTACAGAAGCTGCGAGACGAGGAGAAGTACGACGGCCTGAAGGCGCTGCAGGCCGCGATCGCCGACGACGTGCGGCGCGCGCAGGAATACTTCGAGGCCCATGGCTGACTACAAAGACACGCTGAACCTTCCCGAAACGCCGTTCCCCATGCGCGGGGATCTTGCGAAGCGCGAGCCCGCCTGGGTGAAGCAGTGGGAGGAGAAGGGCACCTACCAGCGCCTGCGGCAGGTGGCGAAGGGTCGGCCGACGTTCGTGCTGCACGACGGACCGCCGTACGCCAACGGCGACATCCACATCGGCACGGCGGTCAACAAGATCCTGAAGGACATGGTGGTCAAGTCGAGGTCGCTGGCCGGCTTCGACGCGCGCTACGTGCCGGGCTGGGACTGCCACGGCATGCCGATCGAGGTGCAGATCGAGAAGCAGCACGGCAAGAACCTGCCGCCGGAGGAAACGCAGCGCCTGTGCCGGGCCTTCGCCACCGAGCAGATCGCGCGCCAGAAGGCCGATTTCAAGCGCCTCGGCGTGCTGGGGGAATGGGAGAACCCGTACCTCACCATGGCGTTCGGCAACGAGGCCGACGAGATCCGCGTACTGGGCAAGCTCCTGGAGAAGGGCTACGTCTACCGCGGCCTGAAGCCGGTGAACTGGTGCTTCGACTGCGGCTCGGCCCTCGCCGAGGCGGAGGTGGAGTACGAGGACCGCAAGGACCCGGCCATCGACGTCGCCTTCGAGGTTTTCAAGGAAGACTTGCCGAAGTTGTCGGCAGCATTTGGAAGAACGGCCGTTTCGGAAGAGCCGATATTCGCCGTGATCTGGACCACCACGCCGTGGACGCTGCCGGGCAACCAGGCGCTCAACGTGCACCCGGAATTCACGTACAACCTGGTGGATACGGAGCGCGGACTGCTGATCCTCGCAGCGGAGCTCCAAGAGAAATGTCTCGCGCGCTACAAGCTCGAAGGCCGCCCCCTGGCTTCGTGCAAAGGGAGCGCGCTGGAGAAGATCCGGTTCAGCCATCCGTTCTACGACCGCACGGCGCCGGTTTATCTGGGCGACTACGTCACCCTCGAATCCGGCACCGGCGTCGTGCACTCCGCGCCGGCGTACGG
>DASPMF010000004.1:0-6561 GCA_035627155.1 Burkholderiales bacterium
TAGTGCTGCAGTTTCAGAAACGGCTATTTCTTGGAAAACGCGGCAACCTGCTTCGTCATCTCCTCGTACACCGCGCGCGCGTTCGACACGCCTTCCTTCTCGAGCTTCGCGAGCTCGGCGTCGAGCACCGGCTGCAGCTCCTTGCGCCAGCGCTCGCGCGTGTCGTTGGACACCGGGACGATGTTGTTGCCGAGCTTCTTCACCTTCTCCAGGCCGACCTGGTCCCACTTCGTCCACAGGTCGCCGAAGCGCGCGACGAGCGGGTCGCCGATCGACGAGTCGATCGCCTTCTTCACCTCGGGCGGCAGCGCGTTGAAGCGCTGCGGATTCATGACGAGGTGGAAGCACGCCGTGTAGACGCGCGCGTCGAGGTGGTTCTTCAGCAGGGACTCGAGGCGGAAGCCGTTGATGGCGTCCCACGGGAATACCGCGCCGTCGATCACGCCCTTCTCGACATTCTCGTACACCTGGCCCGGCGGCATGCCGACCGGCGTCGCGCCCAGGTGCGCGAGCAGCGCCTGCGTCGGCGGGTTGGGCGCGCGCATGCGCAAACCCTTCACGTCGCGGATGTCCTTGAGCGGCTTGTCGCGCGTGTGGAAGAGGCCGGGATGGTGGCAGTGCAGCGCGGCGAGCTTGTACTCCTTCCAGTCTTCCTTGAGCGTGCCGTCGCGCATCGCCCAGAGCGCGCGCGACGCCGCGCCGGCGCTCTCGGCGACGAACGGCATCTCCATGATCGAGGTGCGCAGGTAGCGCCCGCGCGGGATGCCGTTCAGCCCGAAGGCGAGGTCCACCACGCCCTGCTTCACCTGGTCGGCCTGGTTCTCGACCTTGCCGAAGGGCGAGTTGCCCGCGAACACGCGCACCTTCGCCTTGCCGCCGCTCTTCTTCTCGATCTCCTTGCCGAGCGGCTCGAGCACGTCCACCACGAAGCCGTGCGTCGGCGGCACGAAGGTCGAGAATTTCAGCTCCTGGGAATTTGCCGCAGTTGAAAAAGAAACAATCACTGCAGCAGTCAGCGTGCGAAGTCGCATGGTTCCTCCTCGAATCGATTATAGCGACGGGGCCGGGCGGATCTTCCCGGCGGCCTCGCCGAAGCCGATGGACGCGGCGCCGCCCCGCTCGCAGCGCCCGCGCTGGATCACTTCGTCGCCGTCCTGCAGGAACGTACGCGTCTCGCCGCCTTCGAGCGTGATCGGTGCCTTGCCGCCCTGCGTGAGTTCCATCAGCGAGCCGAGCGCCTCCGGGCTCGCGCCGGAGAGCGTGCCCGAGCCGAGCAGGTCGCCGGGCTGCAGGTTGCAGCCGTTGGAGGCGTGGTGCGCCACCAGCTGCGCCACCGTCCAGTAGGCGTCGCGCGCGTTGCCGCGGGAGAGGCGCTGCGGCTTCTTCATCGCCGCGGTCTTCAGGTGCATCTCGAGAAAAATGTCCACCCCTCGCGGATTCCTTTGCTTGAGGTACTCCATGGGTTGCGGATCGTCGGGGGCGCGCGCGAACGGCGCACATCTGAAGGGCTCCAGCGCCTCCATCGTCACGATCCATGGCGAGATGGTGGTGGCGAAGCTCTTGGCGAGGAACGGGCCGAGCGGCTGGTACTCCCAGGCCTGGATGTCGCGCGCCGACCAGTCGTTCATCAGCACCACGCCGAAGACCTGGCTTTCCGCCTTGTCGATCGGGATGCTCTTCCCCAACGCGTTGCCCGGTCCGACGACGAACCCAAGCTCGACCTCGTAGTCCAGGCGCTTGCTGGGACCGAAGACCGGGTTGTCGTTTCCCGATCGGGTTTGCCCGTTGGGGCGCACGACCGGCGTGCCGGAGACGACCACCGAGGATGCGCGACCGTGATAGCCGATCGGCACCCACTTGTAGTTCGGCAGCAGCGGGTTGTCGGGACGGAACAGCTTGCCGATCGTCGTCGCGTGGTGGATGCCGGCGTAGAAGTCCGTGTAGTCGCCGATCGCGACCGGCAGGAAGAGTTCTGCCTTGCGACGCGGCACAAGGTGCTTCTTGAACTTACTGCTGTAGTTCCTCTTCGAAAGCGAGAGCGAAAGCAGGTTACGCAATTCCTTCCACGCCTTCGGTCCCGCCGCGGCGAGCTTGTTGAGGTTCGGCCCGGTGTCGATGCCGAGGGCGGCGAGGTCGAACACCTGGTCGCCGATCGCCACGCCGCCGCGCGGCTTTTCCTTCGACCCTTTGCGGCGGAACACGCCGAAGGGCAGGTTCTGGATTGGAAAGTCGGTGGCCGGATCGTTGGCGCTTTCGACCCAGCTCGTCAGTTCAGGATCGTGCGTTCGGTTCAAAGCCATCCCAGACCTTGTCGTAATCCTTTTGCAGCTCCTTGGCCGCCAGGGCCGCGGCCGTGGGGCGGAAGACGTAGCGCGATTCCCACATGAAGGCCAAGGTGTCTTCGATCTTGTGCGGCCTGAGTTCCGCCTTCGACGCCTTCTCGTGCGTCGCCACGTCGGGCCCGTGGGCGCTCATGCAGTTGTGGATGGATACGCAGCCGGGGGTGAAGCCTTCGGCCTTCGCGTCGTACACGCCTTTCACGAGGCCCATCAACTCGCTCATCGCGTTGCGGTGGAACCAGGGCGGGCGGAAGCTGTGCTCGGCGACCTGCCAGCGCGGCGGGAAGATCACGAAGTCGCAGTTGGCGACGCCGGCCCGTCCGGAAGGCGAGGTGAGCACGGTGAAGATCGACGGGTCGGGATGGTCGAAGCTCACCGTGCCGAGGGTCATGAAGCGCGCGAGGTCGTACTTGTACGGCGCCAGGTTGCCGTGCCAGGCGACCACGTCGAGCGGGGAGTGCGCGTACTCGGCGGCCCAGAGCTTGCCGAGGAACTTCGCGACGACCTGGCACCTGCCGTCCTTCGCCTCGTAGGCGGCGACGGGCGCGAGGAAGTCGCGCTTCTGCGCGAGGCCCTGCGCCCCGATCGGGCCGAGCTCCGGGAGACGGAAGTGCGCGCCGTAGTTCTCGCACAGGTAGCCGCGCGTCGGGCCGTCGACTTCGAGCCGGAACTTGGTGCCGCGCGGCATGACGGCAATTTCTCCCGGGGCGACATCCAGGAGGCCATATTCACTGCAAATTCTTATCCTGTTCTGTTGAGGCACGAACATCAGCTCGCCGTCGGCGCTGTAGAAGTAGCGGTCCTTCATCGAGCGCGTGGCGCGGTAGATGTGCACTGCGATGCCGGCCTGCGAAGCCGGATCGCCGGAGCCGGCGAGGGTGAAGAGGCCGTCGACGAAATCGCCCTCGACGATCGGCAGCGGATCCCAGCGCAGGCGGTTGGGCGGCGTGTCGGCTTCGGCGAACGGGCCCGAGCGCAGGTTGCCGTCGGCGATGCGCGCGAACGGGCCGTGCATGGCGGAGGGCCGGAGGCGGTAGAGCCAGGACGAGAGGTTCTCGTGGCGCGGCGCGGTGAAGGCCGTGCCGGAGTGCACTTCCGCATACAGGCCCCGCGGCGTGCGCTGCGGCGAGTTCTGGCCGACCGGCAGCGCGCCCTTCTCCGCCTCGGTGGAGAAGGTGTTGCCGAAACCGCTCTGGTACTGCAGGTCCATCAGGAAAGCCCGGTCACTGGCAAGGCGGCGCCATGTATAGCACGCGCGTCGTCGGAAGCGAGGAAGAGGATCGCCTGCGCGGCGTCGCCGAGCGCCACCCATTTCGCCGGATCGGCCTTCGGCATGTCGGCGCGGTTCTGCGGCGTGTCGAGGATGGTCGGCATCACACAGTTCACGTTGATGTTCTTTTCGCGCAGCTCCGCCGCCATGGCCTCGGTAAGCCGGATGACGGCCGACTTGGAGGCGACGTAGGCGCCCATCTGCGCCGCGCCGCGCTGCGCCGCGAAGGCGCCGACGTTGACGATCTTGCCGCCACCCGCCTTCAGCATGTGCGGCACCACCGCGCGCGCCATGTTGCGCACGCTCTTCACGTTCAGGTCGAAGAGGAAATCCCAGTCCGCGTCGGAGGTCTCGTGCACCGGCTTGCCCATGCGGAACCCGCCCGCGATGTTGCAAACGATATCGATCCGCTTCTGATTCTCGATGATCTCCTGGATCCTCGCTTCCAGCTTTCTCGAGTCGAGGATGTTCGTTTCGACGTCGAGTCCGACGACCGTTGCCCCTTCGCGCCCAAAAGCGTCGCAGACCGCCCGGCCGAGGTTGCCGGCGGCGCCGGTGACGACGACCACGCGGTCAGTGAACCGCACGTTTCTCCGCATGGTAGGCGCCGGTGCCGCGATGAAGCACGCGGTCCTCGGGGCGCAGGTCGCCCGGCTCCAGGTCGGCGAGGCTCTTCACGCGCGCATAGAGCGGCGCGAAGTCGATCGCCGCGAGCTCGAGCAGCTGGTCGATGCTGCGCAGGACGAAGTACGTCTCCTGGAAGTCGTCGATTCGGTAGCGCGTGCGCATCACGCGCTCCAGGTCGAAGCCGATCCGGTTCGGCGACCGGTCCTCCAGGCTGAAGACCGTTTCGGTGCGCGAGGAGGCGATGCCCGAGCCGTAGATGCGGATGCCGTCCGCCTGCTCGACGAGGCCGAACTCCACGGTGTACCAGTACACGCGCGCGAGGTAGGGCAGCACGCCGAGCTTCTGCGCGCGCAGCCCGCCCTTGCCGTAGGCCTGGATGTAGTCGGCGAGCGTGCGGTTCATGAGCATCGGCACGTGGCCGAAGACGTCGTGGAAGACGTCCGGCTCCTCGATGTAGTCGAGCTGGTCCGGCTTGCGGATGAAGTTGCCGGCGGGAAAGCGCCGGTTGGCGAGGTGCTCGAAGAACACTTCGTCGGGCACGAGGCCGGGCACCGCCACCACCTGCCAGCCGGTCTGCTTCATCAGCACGTCGGACAGGCGCCGGAAGTCCGGGATCTCGTCCGGCCCGATGGGCAGGCGCTGCATGCCGTCGACGAACTCGTCGCAGGCGCGCCCCGGCAGGAGCTTCGTCTGGCGCTCGAACAGCACGCGCCAGGTGCGGTGCTCCTCGGCCGTGTAGCGCTCCCAGCCCTGGTCGATCATTCCCGGAACCGGGCGAAGCAGGCGTCGATGAACGCGGCGAGCTTCAGGTCCTTCTCGGTCACCCCGCCGGCGTCGTGGGTGCTCAGGGTGATGCGCACCTTGTTGTAGACGTTGAACCACTCCGGATGGTGGTCGTGCTTTTCCGCGTGCAGGGCGACCTGGGTCATGAACGCGAAGGCGCGATTGAAGTCCTTGAACGCGAATTCCCGCGTGATCGCGTCCCGGTCGTCTTCCTTCTTCCAGCCTTGTGGGGTCATCTGCTGAGGACGCCGCGGCGCATCTGGTCGAGCTCCATCGACTCGAACAGCGCCTTGAAGTTGCCTTCGCCGAAGCCCTCGTCGCCCTTCCTCTGGATGAACTCGAAGAAGATCGGCCCGAGCTGGTTCTCGCTGAAGATCTGCAGCAGGAGCTCGCCCGCCTTGCCGTCGACCAGGATCTTGCGCTTCTTCAGCTCGGCGATGCTCTCGCCGTGGCCGGGAATGCGCTTGTCGACGAGCTCGTAGTAGGTGTCGAGCGTGTCGAGGAGCTTCACCCCGTTGGCGCGCAGCGCGTCCACCGTCCGGTAGAGGTCCTTGGCGCCCATGGCGATGTGCTGGATCCCTTCTCCCCTGTACAGGTCGAGGTACTCGGTGATCTGGCCGCGCTTCTCGTTGCCTTCCTCGTTGATCGGGATGCGGATCCTGCCGCACGGGCTGGTCAGGGCCTTGGACTTCACGCCGGTGACCTGCCCCTCGATGTCGAAGTAGCGGATCTCGCGGAAGTTGAACAGCCGCTCGTAGAACTCCACCCACTCCTTCATCCGGCCGCGATGCACGTTGTGCGTGAGGTGGTCGATGTAGAGCAGCCCCACCCCTTCGTGCTCCAGCTTGGCGCCGGACAGTGGCTCGAAGTCCACGTCGTAGAAGCCGATGTTGCCGATTTCGCCTTCCCTCGCGCCGTTCTTGCCGCGCCAGCGGTCCACGAGGTAGATGAGCGAGTCGCCGACGCCCTTGATCGCGGGGATGTTCAGCTCACCGGGGCCGGCCTGGTTGGCGAAGCCCCATGCGCCGAGGCGGGTGGCGCGCTGGTAGGCCTTCGCCGCATCCTGCACGCGGAAGGCGATCGCGCACACGCTCGGCCCGTGCAGGCGCGCGAAGCGCTGCGCGAACGAGTCCTTCTCGGCGTTGAGGATGAAGTTGATCTCGCCCTGGCGATAGAGCGTCACGTCCTTGTGCCGGTGCCGGGCGATCGGCCGGAAGCCCATTCTCTCGAAGACCGCCGCCATCGCGGCGGGGTCGGGCGCGGCGTACTCGATGAACTCGAAGCCGTCCGTGCCCATAGGGTTGTCCCAGGGGGTAAATTTCATGCGATCCATCTTAACCCCGGCCCATTACGGAAGACCATGCCTCGCCTGGAACCCCTGCCTGCAACGCATACGCCCGAGCTGAAGCAGCACTTCGATTTCTTCCTAACCACGCTCGGCTTCACGCCGAACAGCGTGCTCACCATGCAGAGAAAGCCGAGGCTCGTGAAGGCGTTCGCCGAGCTGAACGCCGCGGTGATGGACCCGGCCGGCGAGGTGGA
>DASPMF010000005.1:0-10319 GCA_035627155.1 Burkholderiales bacterium
GTTCGTCGACGGCATGGACACGACCCGAACCGGGATGCCTTCGCTGGCGAGCAATTTCTGTGCGCCGAGGGCGAGCTGGACCTCGGAACCCGTCGCGATGAGCACCGCGCGCGGATTTTCGGCGTCGGAGAGCACGTAGCCGCCCCTGCCGATGTCATCCGTGGAGGCGCGGCTGGCGAACGGCAGGTTCTGCCTCGAGAGTAGGAGCGCGCTGGGACCCTTGCGGCCGAGCGCCGCCGCCCATGCGACGGTCGTTTCGACCGTGTCACACGGGCGCCAGACGTCGAGGAAGGGAATCAGCCGCAGCGTGGCGGCGTGCTCGATGGGCTGGTGCGTGGGCCCGTCCTCGCCCAGGCCGATGGAGTCGTGCGTGAAGACGTAGATCGTGCGCACCTTCATGAGCGCCGCCATGCGCAGCGCATTGCGCGCGTAGTCGGAGAACACGAGGAAGGTGCCGCCGTACGGGATGAAGCCGCCGTGCAGCGCGATGCCGTTCATCATCGCGCACATGGCGAATTCCCGGACGCCGTAGAAGATGTGGTTCCCCGCGACCGACTCGGGCGAAACGGCCTTCGAGGCCTTCACCATGGTCAGGTTGGAGCCGGTGAGGTCCGCCGAGCCGCCCAGCAGCTCGGGAAGCTTCGGCTTGATGGCCTCCAGCACGTTCTGCGAGGCCTTGCGCGTCGCAATCGTCTCGGCTTTCTGGCTGGTTTCCTCGAGAAGGGTGTTCAGGAAATCCCCGAAATCGCCCGGCAGCTCGCCCTTCATCCGGCGGCTGAATTCGGCCGCTTCTCCAGGAAACTGCTTTTCGAACTCCTTGAGGGTCTTGTTCCAGCGCCGTTCGGCCCGCCTGCCGGGTTCCCGGGCGTCCCACCCGGCCCGCACGTGCTCCGGGATCTCGAACGCGGCGTGCTTCCAGCCGATGGCTTCGCGGGTCGCGGCGATTTCCTCGGCGCCGAGCGGCGCGCCGTGCGCGGCGCCGGTGTTGGCCTTTTTCGGCGCCCCCTTGGCGATGACGGTCTTGCAGCAGATCAGGGTCGGCCGGGCCTTTTCACGCTTCGCCTTGCGGATCGCCTTGTCCACCGCCTCCACGTCATGGCCGTCGACGTTCGGGATGACCTGCCACCCGTAGGCGGCGAAGCGCTTGGGCACGTCGTCGGTGTACCAGTGGCGGATCGAGCCCTTCTCCGAGTCGATCGAGATGCCGTTGTCGTCGTACAGGGCGATCAGCTTGCCGAGCCCGAGGGTCCCGGCGAGCGAGGCGGCCTCGTGCGAGATCCCTTCCATCATGCAGCCGTCGCCCATGAACACATAGGTGAAGTGATCGACGAGGGCCAGGTCGGGCTTGTTGAACTGCGCGGCGAGGAGCTTTTCGGCCAGCGCCATGCCCACCGCGTTGGCGAAGCCTTGGCCGAGCGGCCCGGTGGTCGTCTCGACCCCGGGCGCATAGCCGTACTCGGGATGGCCGGCGGTCTTGGAGCCGAGCTGGCGGAAGCGCTTTAGCTCCTCCATCGGCAGCGCGTAGCCGGTGAGGTGCAGCAGCGCGTACAGCAGCATCGAGCCGTGGCCGTTCGACAGGACGAAGCGGTCGCGGCCGGGCCAGGCCGTGTTGGCGGGGTTGTGCCTGAGGTGGCGCGTCCAGAGCGCCACGGCGATCTCGGCCATGCCCATCGGCATGCCGGGATGGCCGGACTTGGCCTGCTCGACCGCGTCCATCGCCAGCGCGCGGATGGAATTGGCGAGCTCGGCGTCGGTGGCCTTCGGGAGCGGGGAATCCATCGGGAGGGCGCAAATTATACTCAGCGCGATGATCCTCCTTCCCTTCTCCGCCCCCGCGGAATTCGAACAGCTCTGCTTCTGCGACGCGCCCGGCGAGGCGCACTGGTTCGTTTTTCGCGGCGACCAGCTCCTGGTCGAAATGGGGCCGCCGGATCCGCGCCCGTCCGATGATCCGCGCGTGCGCAGCCGGCCTTCCTGGGCCCGCCTGCCGTTGCAAAAAAACCACAATTGGTTGGGGGGAGTAGCGGCCCGCACGCTATATCTAGGGCGTCTCAAGGGCGCCGACTGCTGGGCGGCGGAGCTGCCGAAGGACGCGCCGGCGCCGCTGGAGGGACACTCCTGGGAGGGCCTGCGGGCGCTCTTCAGCGTGCTGGACGACGCGCAGTTCGCGCTCGCCGGGCGCGCGCTGCAGCTCGTGGACTGGGATCGCACGCACCAGTTCTGCGGCCGCTGCGGCGCCCGTACCGAGGCGAAACGCGAGGAGCGGGTGCGCGTGTGCCCCGCCTGCAAGCTCTCGGCCTACCCGCGCGTGGCGCCCGCCACCATGATGCTGGTGAAGCGCGGGCGCGAGCTCCTGCTCGGGCGCAGCCCGCACTTCCCGCCCGGGATGTACAGCGCGCTGGCCGGCTTCGTCGAGCCGGGCGAGTCGCTCGAGCAGTGCGTGCAGCGCGAGGTGGCGGAGGAAGTCGGTGTGCGCGTAAGCAACATCCGCTACTTCGCCAGCCAGTCGTGGCCGTTCCCGCACTCGCTCATGATCGCGTTCGTCTGCGACTGGGAGAGCGGCGAGATCCGTCCGCAAGAGGGAGAAATCGAAGCGGCAAACTGGTTCGAAGTATTGCAATTGCCGAAACTTCCGAGCAGAATCTCGATCGCTCGAAAACTGATCGACGCAGTGGCAGCCGAGCTGCGCGAAAAGTAGAAAGGCACAAACGACGTTTAGGAGGTTTTGAACGAGTTGAGCGCGATCGAAGAGCGCTGTGTGCGCCGCAAGGCGCGGATGGAAGGCGAGGCTGCTGACGCGGGCTTCGCCTTCGCATTTTGGAGGGTGGAAACATGAATGGTCTGCATCTCATCGGTGACCTCACCGGCTGCCGCTGCGATCCGCAGCTCCTTCTGGACGGCGAGAGCTTCCGCGCCAAGTGCCTGGACATGGTGTCCGCGGCCGGTCTCACGACCATGGACGCCACGTTCCACACGTTCGACGGCGGCGGCTTCACGGGCACGGTCGTGCTCGCGGAGTCGCACCTCGCGATCCATACCTGGCCCGAGCGCCAGGGGCTGACGCTCGACGTCTACGTCTGCAACTACAGCGCCGACAACTCGGCGAAGGCAAGGCGCCTGTTCGACCAGCTGGTCGAGCACTTCCAGCCCGGCGAGGTGGCGAAGCACGAGGTCGACCGCGGCGAGCACCTCCTGATGGAGCCGCTCAACGACACGACCGGCTTCTACATCAAGGCGACGCGGCAGCTGGGCGAGTGGCAGACGCGCTACCAGAAGCTGGCGATCTACGAGACGCCGCACTACGGGAAGATCTTCCGCCTCGACGGGTACAACATGACCTCCGAGAAGGAGGAGTTCGTCTACCACGAGAACCTCATCCATCCCGCGCTGACGGCCCATGCCGCGCCGAAGAAGGTGCTCATCATCGGCGGCGGCGACGGCGGCTCCTCGGAAGAGGCGCTGAAGCACCCGTCCGTCGAGCAGGTGACGATGGTGGAGATCGACGGCGACGTGATCGAGGTGGCCAAGGAGCACTTCCAGGCCGTCCACAACGGCGTCTTCGACAATCCCAAGCTTGTGGTGCGGGTCGACGACGGGATGAAGTTCGTGCGCGAGACCCAGGAGAAGTTCGACCTGGTCGTGCTGGACCTGAACGACCCGGTGGGGCCGGCGGCGGCGCTTTACTCGCTGGAGTTCTTCCAGCAGCTGCGCCAGGCGCTCGCGCCCGGCGGCGCGCTCACCCTGCACCTCGGCTCGCCCGTCGCGCAGCCGGCCCGCGTGGCCGAGCTCGCCCAGCGCCTGAACAGCGTGTTCCGCATCGTGCGGCCGTACACGATGTACATCCCGCTCTACGGGTCCCTGTGGACCATGGCGGTGTGCTCCGACAAGCTCGATCCCAAGGCCTTCACGGCCGACGAGATCGACCGCCGCATCGACCAGCGCCGGCTGCAGGAGTTGAAGTACTACAACGGCGAGACGCACGAGGGCGTCTTCGCGCTGCCCAACTACATCCGGGACCTCGTCACCCCGGCGCGCCTGAAGACCCCCGCCCGCGGCCGCCGGCTGGGCGTCGTGAGGGCAGCCGCCAAGTAGCCCGGCCAAGGAGAACGGAAAGGGCCCCGCGGGGCCCTTTTCCCGCCCCACTTGACAGCATTCTGTCATTGCGACAGCATGCTGGCATGAACGATCCCCGCACGCCGGCCGCGCAGCGCTTCGCGCGGTTCGTCGCCGACGTCTACGAGCTCGCCGGTGAGCTCGAGCGCTGCGGCGAGACGGTGGCGGGCAGCGTCGGGCAGACGGGGGCGCGCTGGAAGGTCCTCTCCGCCGCATCCGTAGGCGGACAGACCGTCGCCCAGCTGGCTCGGCGGCTCGGCCTTGCCCGGCAAAGCGTTCAGCGCGTGGCGGACGCGCTCGAGGACGATGGCCTGCTGGCGTACCGGCCGAACCCCGACCACCAGCGCGCCCCATACGCAGAACTGAGCGCGGCGGGGCAGCGCACGCTCGCGCGCCTGTCCGCGGCAGCTGCCCAGTGGGAGGGCCCGCTTGCGGCCCGGCTGGATGGCCATGCGCTCCAGGCGGCGCGCGAATTCACGCAGGCGCTGGTGCAGCTCGTCCGGCAGCACCCGCCGAATTCCAGGAGGAAAGCATGACGGGACGGATCGATTTCTATACCAAGGTGCACAAGGGCCTGCGCGCGAGCTTGTTCCGGCTGTCGCAGCGCGCCGCGTCGATCGACTACGCGGATTCGCAGGCGCTGGCCGGACTGGCGGCCGAGCTGGACGGCGTGCTGCGCCGGCTGAGCGCGCATGCAGGGCACGAAGAGCGGTTCATCCACCCGCTGCTCGCCGAGAAGCTGGGCGACACCGCCTTCGACAGGGAGCACGCGGAGCTCGAATCCGCGCAGAGGGCGCTGCAAGATCGCCTGGATGCGATTGCGCGCGCACGGACCGAGGAGCGTCGCCCGTTCGGCCTGACGTTCTATCGCGCGCTCAATGTCTTCGTCGCCAAGTACCTGGAGCACATCGACCGCGAGGAGCAGACCCTGCCCGCCCTTTGGGAACGATGCACCGACGAGGAGCTGCGCGCCGTGCTCGCGCGCTTCGGTGCGAGCCGCCCGGTCGAGGAGGCGCTTGCCGATATCGGTTGGATGCTGCCGGCGCTCAGCGCGCCGGAGCAGGCGGAGCTGATCGGCGGCTTGAGCGCCGCGCTCTCGACCCGGCGCTAGTCCACCGCCTTGAGGGCGTCGGCAACAGTGGAGAAGATGCGCTCGAGGTCCGCCTTCTCGGCGATGAGCGGCGGGGAGAAGGCGAGGACGTCGCCGGTGTAGCGCACGAGCACGCCGGCCTCGAAGCACTTCATGAAAGCTTCGAAGCCGCGCGCGCCGGGCTTGCCGGGCCGGGGCTCGAGCTCGATGGCGCCCATCAGGCCGAGGTTGCGCACGTCGATCACGTGCGGCGCGCCCTTCACGGCGTGGATCGCGTTCTCGAAATGGCTCTCGAGGCTGGCGCCGCGGGTAAGGAGCCCTTCCTCCGCGTAGGTGTCCAGCGTTCCGATCCCGGCCGCGCAGGCGAGCGGGTGACCGGAGTACGTATAGCCATGGAAGAGCTCGATGCCGTCGGGGCCGCGCATGAACTCCCCGAAGAGCTCTTCCTTCACGAAGACCGCGCCCATTGGAACCGTACCGTTGGTCATGCCTTTCGCGACGGTGAAGAGATCCGGCGTCACGCCGAACCGCTGCGAGGCGAAGGGCTGGCCCAGTCGCCCGAAGCCGGTGATCACCTCGTCGAAGATGAGGAGGATGCCGTGCTTCGTGCAGATCTCGCGCAGCCGCTGCAGGTAGCCCTGAGGCGGGACCAGCACGCCGGCGGAGCCGGCGACCGGCTCGACGATCACCGCCGCGATGGTGGAAGGGTCGTGGAAGGCGCACAGGCGCTCCAGCTCGTCGGCGAATTCGGCGCCGTGACGGGGCTGCCCCTTCGAAAACGCATTCCTCTGGAGGTCATGCGTGTGGCGGATGTGATCCACGCCGGCCACGCCCGGACCGAACACCTTGCGGTTGGCCGGGATGCCGCCGACCGCCATGCCGCCGAAATTGACCCCGTGGTAGCCGCGTTCGCGGCCGATCAGGCGGAAGCGCTGGCCTTCCCCGCGGGCGCGGTGCCAGGCGAGCGCGATCTTGAGCGCCGTGTCGGCGGACTCGGAGCCGGAATTGGTGAAGAAGACGCGCGAGAACCCCTCGGGCGCGACCTGCGCCAGCCGGTCGGCGAACTCGAAGGCGATGGGGTGGCCCATGTTGAAGGTCGGGGCGAAATCCATCTGCGCCACCTGCTTCTGGACGGCCTGTACGATCTTCGGCCGGCAATGGCCGGCGTTCACGCACCACAGGCCGCTCTGCCCGTCGAGGACCTTGCGGCCGTCCGCGGTCCAGTAGTACATGCCCTCGGCGCGCGCGAGGAGGCGCGGCGCCTTCTTGAACTGCCGGTTCGCGGTGTACGGCATCCAGAACGCGGAGGCCTCGAGATCGGTGGGGGCGGTGGCTTGCGGGTCTGCGCGCTTGTTCATGGCTCGGCTTTCAGTGCGGCGTAGCGGCTGATGACGGCGAGGCTCGCCACGGCGAGGTGCTGCTGGTAGTTCTGGGTGAGCGGCCCGGCGAGCTGCGTCTCGAGCGCCCCGACGAGCAGGGTGACGGCCTTACGCTCGGCGATGCTCACGCCGGAAAGGTCCAGTCGCCCCGAGGCGAGCACGTCGAACAGGACGAGCGCCGCCTCGTCATCCAGGCTGATCTGGGCCATCCGGCAACTCTACGCCGAATACGGGACCACTTTCTGCATTTGCTGCCCCAGACCCTGGATCGTGAGCTTCATCACGTCGCCCGGCTTCAGGAACACCGGGTTGGGCTTGATCCCAAGCCCGACGCCCGGCGGGGTGCCGGTACAGATGATGTCGCCGGGCAGCAGCGTCATGTACTGGCTGACGTGGGAAATGATCTGCGCACAGCTGAACACCATCGTCCGGGTGTTGCCGCTCTGCATGCGCTTGCCGTTCACCTCGAGCGCCATGTCGAGCGCCTGCGGGTCGCGGATCTCGTCGGTGGTGACGAGCCACGGGCCGATCGGCCCGGCGGTATCGAAGCCCTTGCCCTTGTCCCACTGGGTGGTGGCCATCTGGAAGGCGCGCTCCGACACGTCGTTGACGATCGTGTAGCCGGCGACGTGGCCGAGCGCCTCGGCCTCGCTGACGTACTTAGTCTGCGTGCCGATGACGATGCCGAGCTCGATCTCCCAGTCCAGCTTGGTCGAGTTCCGGGGTTGCACTACGTCGTCGTTCGGCCCGCTGATGCAGGTGGTCGCCTTCAGGAACACGATCGGCTCCGACGGAAGCGGCAGGCCGGCCTCCTTCGCGTGGTCGGAATAGTTCAGGCCGATGGCGATGAACTTGCCGATGCCGACATACGGGACGCCGTAGCGCGGGTTGCCGTTCACCAGTGGCAGCGTCTCGGGCTTGAGCTTCGACAGCATCTTCAGCCCGCGCGGCGAAAGCTCGTTCGGGCCGATGTTGTCGACCACTTTCGACAGGTCGCGCAGCTTCCCGTCCTGGTCGATGATCCCCGGCTTCTCGTAGCCCGGCTTCCCGTAGCGGCACAGCTTCATATGGTCATTCCCCCATCGATCGAATAGACGTTGCCGGTGGCGAAGAGCGACTCGTCTGAGGCGAGGAAGACGAGGATGCCCATGAGGTCCTCCACCGTGCCCAGCCGGCCCATGGGCTGGCGGGCGATGAAATCCTTGCGCGCCTGCACCGGATCGGCGAAGGCGTTGATGCGACCCTGCAGCGAAGGCGTGTCCACCGTGCCCGGGGCGACCGCGTTGCAGCGGATGCCCTGCTTCACGTAGTCGGCGGCGATCGACTTGGTCAGCCCGACCACGGCGGCCTTGCTCGCGCCATAGACGAAGCGGTTCGGCAGGCCGCGCACCGACGAGGCGATGGAAGACATGTTGATGATCGAGCCCCGGCCCTTATTCAGCATGCCGGGCAGGAACGCCCTGGTCACCAGGAACATGGATTTGACGTTGACGCTGAAACCGAGGTCCCAGTCCTGCGGCGTCGCGTCGAGGATCGCCCCGTGCTGGACGATGCCCGCGCAGTTGAACAGCACGTCGATGGCGCCGGCTTCCTTCGCGACGCGGGCGATCGCCGCCTCGTCCGTCGCGTCCATCACGCGCGTCCGGATGGAAGGACCTTCCAGCCCGGCGAGCGCCTTCTCGTTGATGTCGGTGGCCCAGACGGTCGCGCCTTCGCGGGCAAAGGCTTGCGCCGCGCCGCGGCCCATCCCCTGTCCCGCGGCAGTAATGAATGCCACCTTGCCTGCGAGCCTGCCTGCCATGCGGGCGCTGTCCGTTCCCTTTGAAGGGCGCGAATTATATCAACGCGTTCCGCGCGACCGGCGGCCAACCGGCCTGACCACTTGACCAATCCGGCGGCGCACCGCTACCCTCGCCGCACCTCAGGGAGGAGGAACGATGCCGCTGCACATGCCGCTGCAGGCGGTGGAGCCGCGCCGGCTCTACGTGCAGATCGCCGAGCAGATCCGCGGGCTCATCGCGTCCGGGCAGGTCGCGCGCGGCGCGCGCCTGCCGGCCGAGCGCGACCTCGCCAAGCAGCTGCGCGTCAGCCGGCCGAGCCTGCGCGAGGCGCTCATCGCGCTCGAGATCGAAGGCCTGCTCGACGTGCGCGTCGGCTCGGGCATCTACGTCCGCCAGCCCGCCGGGGCCAAGGCTGCGAAGCTTGCCAACGCGTCCGGGCCGTTCGAGGTGATGCACGCGCGCTGGCTCATCGAGGGCGAATGCGCCGCGCTTGCGGCGAGGAACGCGACGCCGGAACAGGTGCGCGCGCTGCGCGAGGCGCACGCGCGAATGGTCGAGGCGACGCGCGCCGACCCCAATCCACTCGAGGCCGACCGGGCCTTCCACGTGCGGCTCGCCGAGGCGAGCGGCAACAGCGCGCTGGTCCTGCTCGTGCAGACGCTGTGGGACCAGCGCGTCGGCCCGCTCTACCGCGCGCTCGAGAAAAAGATCGAGCACCCCGCCATGGCGGCCGACACGCTGCGCGAGCACCAGGCGATCGTCGCCGCGATCGCCAAAGGCGACGCCGCGGCGGCCCGCGCCGCGGCGCGGCGCCACATGGACATGACCAAGAAACGCAACAGCAAGGAGTGGAAAAAATGAACGCCCTCGACTTCCGCGGCCGGACCGCGATCGTGACCGGCGGCATGCAGGGCATCGGCGCCGCCATCGTCAGGCGTTTGGAGGCCTCCGGGGCCAAGGTAAGCGTGTGGGACCTCGACGGAACGCCGCGGGTCGACGTCGCCGACGCGGCTTCGATCGAGAATGCCCTGAAGGGGCTCGGCAAGATCGATGTGCTGGTCAACAACGCCGGCATCGCCGGCAGGAACGCGTCAACGGTGGACTACCCGGTGGATGAGTGGGAGCGGGTCCTGCGCGTCAACCTGACGAGCCAGTTCCTCACCTGCAAGGCGGTCGCGCCGCGGATGGTCAAGGCGGGCTACGGCCGCATCGTGAACATCGCCTCGGTCGCCGGCAAGGAGGGCAACCCGAACGCGGTGGCGTATTCCGCCTCCAAGGCGGGCGTCATCTCGCTCACGAAGAGCCTCGGCAAGGAGCTCGCGCAGACCGGCGTGCTGGTGAACTGCGTGACGCCGGCCGCGGCGAAGACGGCCATCTTCGACCAGATGACCGAGAGCCACATCAACTACATGCTTTCCAAGATCCCGATGGGCCGCTTCGTGGAGGTGGATGAGGTCGCCTCCCTCGTGTGCTGGCTCGCTTCGGAGGACTGCTCGTTCAGCACGGGCGGGGTATTCGATATTTCTGGCGGCAGAGCAACCTACTGAGGAGGTGACCCAAATGAAACGCGCACTCGCCCTGGTGGCACTTTCGATCCTGGCGGCTTCCTCGCCGGCGGTCGCGCAACAGAAGCTGAAGTTCGCCCACGTGTACGAAACGAGCGAGCCCTACCACACGCAGGCGGTGTGGGCGGCGGGCGAGATCGCCAAGCGCACGAGCAACCGCTACACGATGGACGTCTTCGCCGCCTCGCAGCTCGGCAACGAGACGCAGATCAACCAGTCGCTGTCGCTCGGCACGGTGGACCTGATCTACACCGGCCAGGCGTTCGCCGGGCGGACCTATCCGCCGATCTCGATCGGCGGCGCGCCGTACATGTTCCGCGACCTGGACCACTGGAAGAAGTTCTCGCAGAGCAAGGTGCTCGGCGAACTGATGGAGGCCTACTACAAGAAA
>DASPMF010000006.1:0-9754 GCA_035627155.1 Burkholderiales bacterium
CCGATGGCGCCGAGCACGCCGGAGAGGGCGATGTAGTTGATGTCGTGGCCGGCGCGCGGCGCAAGCGGCCCGTCCTGGCCCCAGCCCGTCATGCGCCCGTACACGAGGCGCGGATTGCGCTCGAGCGCAACCTCCGGGCCCAGACCCAGGCGCTCCATGACCCCCGGGCGCAGGCCCTCGATCAGCACGTCGGCGCGGGCGGCGAGCTCGAGGGCGATGTCGCGCGACGCGGCCTGCTTGAGGTCGAGCGTGACCGAGCGCTTGCCGCGCATCATCACGTCGTGCACCCGCGCGCGCTTGAGGCCGAGGTCCCCGGCCGCGGCGCGGTCCACGACGAGCACGTCGGCGCCCATGTCTGCGAGCAGCATGCCGGCGAACGGCGCCGGCCCGATCGCTTCGAACTCCAGGATGCGTACGCCTGCGAGCGGCCCCACCGGTGCGTCCTCCTCGCGGGCTAGTCTATAGTCTCCGGCGTGCCCGCGCGTTTGCCAGAGCGAATCGTCTGCCTTACCGAGGAGACGACCGAGACGCTTTATCTCCTCGGCGAGGAGCGTCGCATCGCCGGCATTTCCGGCTACACGGTGCGCCCGCCGCGCGCGCGGCGTGAGAAGCCGCGCGTGTCCTCGTTTCTCTCTGCGAACTCGGAGAAGATCCTCGCGCTCAGGCCCGACCTCGTGCTCGGCTTTTCGGACCTGCAGGCGGACATCGCGCGCGAGCTGGCGAAGGCGGGCCTCAACGTCGTGCTCTTCAACCAGCGCTCGGTACAGGAGATCCTGGACATGATCGGGATGCTGGCATCCATGGTCGGCGTGCCGGAGAAGGGGGGCAGGCTCGTTTCCGATCTGGAATCGAACCTCGCTTCCATTCGCGCGTCTTCGAAAGCCTTTCCCTTCCGCCCCAGGGTCTACTTCGAGGAATGGGACGAGCCGATGATCAGCGGCATCCGCTGGGTGAGCGAGCTGGTCGAGATCGCGGGCGGCCAGGATGTCTTCCCCGAGAAGTCGCTTTCGCCGGCGGCGAGCGGACGGATCGTCGAGGCGCACGACGTGCTGGCGAGAAAGCCGGACGTCCTCCTCGCGTCGTGGTGCGGGAAGAAGTTCCGTCCCGAGAAGGTCGCCGCGCGCGTCGGCTGGAGCGAGCTGCCGGCGGTGAAGGCGAACCGCCTCTACGAGATCAAGTCAGCGGAAATCCTGCAGCCGGGCCCTGCGGCGCTTAGCGACGGGGTGGCGCGGATTCACTCGATCCTGAAGATGGTTGCTGCGGCAGGGAGACTGGAAACGGCGGCGCGCTCCCGTCCTTGAGCTTCCCGGCGTAGACGGTGAGATGCGGGAAGGGAATCTCGATGCCCTTCTCGTCGAAGGCTGCCTTCACCCGGCGAAGGAACTCCCGCTTGACGTTCCACTGCTCGATTGCCGGCACCACCTTGAAGCGGCAGCGCAACGTCACGGAGGAGGCGTCAAGGCGCTCGAGACCGATCATCTCGAGGTCCTCCACGATGCGCGAGCCCCATGCTGGATCGGCGCGCATTGCGGCACCGACCGCCTTCATGACCGCGAGGACCTCGTCGACGTTCTCCCGGTAGGCGACGCCGATTTCAACGAGGGGCGTCGCGAAGCCGCGTGTGCGGTTGGTGACGATCTTGATTTCGCCGTTGGGGATGTAGTGGACGTGCCCATCAATGTCCCGCAGGCGCACGTAGCGGAGCGTGACTTCCTCGACCAACCCGCCCTTGCCTGCGACCTCGACGACGTCGCCCTGCCGGATCTGGTCCTCGAGGAGGAGGAAGAAGCCGGTGAAGTAGTCCTTGATGAGGCTCTGCGCGCCGAAGCCGATCGCCACGCCGGCGACGCCCGCGGTGGCGAGGATCGGCGCGATCGAGATGCCGAGCTCGTTGAGGACCAGCATCCCCGCGACGAGCGTGACGACCACGGTGGCGAAGTAGCGGATCGCGCGCCCGACCGTGTCGATGCGGCGCAGCTCGTCCGGAGCGGTCGTGCGGCGCGCCATCACGCGGCGGAAGGCGCGCGTGATGCGCCCGGCGACGAACTGGAGCAGCCAGGCGACGAGGAGGATGACCACGATGCGGCCGAGCCGCGTCGCGGCGAGCGTCGCCTCCTCGTCGAGCCCTACGATGTACTGAAAGAAGTGTTCCAGGCCGGAGAAGTCTAGCCTGCTGCGCTACGTCAGTGCATGCCCAGGCTGGCTTCGATGTTGCGCACCATCGCCACCAGGCGCGGCCCGAGGTCCTCCTCGAGCTGGCCCTTCTTCGCGATGAACGCCGGCACCGTGCAGTTGAACGCCACGATCTCGCCGTCCACGGTGCGCCGCATCGGGACGCCGACGCCGAACACTTCGCGCCGCAGCTCACCCATCGAGGTGCAGAAGCCGCGGGAGCGGATGTCCTCGAGCGCCTTGTCGATCGAGGGACGGTACTTGCGGTGCGCCTCGGGGTCCTTCACTTTCATTTGGTTGAGAACCGCTTCGCGCTCGGGTTGCGTGCAGGCGGCGAGGAACGCCCGGCCGATGACCGACTGGGAGATGGGAACCGCGGTGCCGATGTCCGGCAGCGTCGCGATGCCGTTGCCGCTGCGGCAGGACTCGACGTACACCATGTTGAGGCGGTCGCGCACGCCCATCGAGACCGAGCCGCTCGAGTAGTCGGCGAGCTCCTTCATGAGCGGTCGCGCCGCCTGGCGCACGCTCATCGAGGCGAGCAGCGGGTAGCCGATCGACAGCACCGCCGAGCCGAGCTGGTACTTTCCGAGGCGCATGTTGTGCCGCAGGTAGCCGAGCTTGGTGAGCGTGTAGGTCAGGCGCGAGACCGTGGGCTTGGGCAGCCCGGTGCGGACCGAGATTTCCTTGTTGCCGAGCAGCGGCTCGAGCGGCGTGAAGCAACGGAGCACTTCCAGGCCGCGCGCCAGCGTGGTGGCGAACTGCCGGTCGCCCTCGTGCTCGTAGCTGAATCCGGCCGGTGCGGGGGAAAGCGGTGCCGCGGGTTCTGGTGCGCCCATGTAACTATGTCTCCGGGTAGTTTTTCTATGACGTGCTGCGGATCGGTTCGCGTTTCGATATTCTGTCTTCGCCTAGGGTGTGTCAACTTAGTCACACTAGATTTCACATAGCGAAATCCAATGTCCCTATTCAACCTGCAAGGCAAGGTCGCGGTCATCACCGGTTCCACGCGTGGAATCGGCAAGTCGATCGCCGAGGAGCTCGCTGCGGCGGGCGCGCGCGTGACCGTCTCAAGCCGCAAGGCCGACGCATGCGCGGAGGTGTCGAAGGAATTCGAGCGCAAGGGTATCGAGCACCTCGCCCGCCCCTGCAACGTCTCGCGCAAGGAGGACCTCCAGGGGCTCGTGGATGCGACGCTCGAGCGCTGGGGCCGCATCGACATCGTGGTGACGAACGCGGCGACGAATCCGTACTACGGCCCGCTCACCGGCCTGCCCGACGAGGCGTTCGACAAGATCTTCGCCAACAACGTGAAGAGCACCCTGTGGCTCGGCGGCATGACGCTGCCCGCGATGGCGTCCCGGGGCGCCGGCAGCTTCATCGTGGTGGGCTCCATCGGGGGGATCGTCGCCAACACGGTCATCGGGGCCTACGGCATGTCGAAGGCCGCCGACCACCACCTGGTGCGCAACCTGGCGGCGGAGTGGGGGCCGAAGAACGTCCGGGTTAACGCCATTGCGCCGGGTCTGATCCGCACCGACTTCGCGCGCGCCCTGTGGGAAGACGACGCGCGCCGCGCCGAGCGGGAGCAGGCCACGCCGCTGCGCCGGCTCGGCGAGCCGCGGGACATCGGCGGCATCGCCGTCTTCCTCGCCTCCGACGCGGCGGCGTTCGTCACGGGACAGGTGATCGTCGCCGACGGCGGCGTTACTATCCTTTAGTTTCCCCGCGGGAAAACCGTTTCAAACGGAAGGGCGTCGTCATGGATCTCAACTACTCCGCCGAAGAGCTCGCGTTCCGGGACGAGGTGCGGGCCTGGCTGCAGCAGAACCTTCCGGCCGACCTGCGCGAGAAGGTCGCGAACTACGACCACCTGTCCAAGGACGACCTGCTGCGCTGGCACCGCACCCTCGCCAAGAAGGGCTGGGTTGCGCCCGCGTGGCCGAAAGAGTGGGGCGGCACCGGCTGGAACGTCGTGCAGCGCTACATCTTCGAGGAGGAGCTCGGGTTCGTCGGCAGCCCGCCGCTCATCCCGTTCGGCCTGACCATGTGCGCGCCGGTGCTGCTGCAGTTCGGCACCGAGGAGCAAAAGAAGCGCTTCCTGCCGCGCATCTACAACGGCGACGACTTCTGGTGCCAGGGCTACTCGGAGCCGGGCTCGGGGAGCGACCTCGCGTCGCTCAAGACGAAGGCCGTGCGAGTTTCGGATAAAGGCGGCGACCACTACGTCGTGAACGGCCAGAAGATCTGGACCACGCTCGGCCACTTCGCCGACTGGATCTTCTGCCTGGTGCGCACCGACCCGACGGTGGAGAAGCGGCAGGAAGGCATCTCGTTCCTCCTCATCGACATGAAGACGCCCGGCATCACGGTGCGCCCGCTGATCCTCATGGACGGCGGGCACGAAGTGAACGAGGTGTTCTTCGACGACGTGAAGGTTCCCGCGGAGAACCTGGTGTTCAAGGAAGGCAAGGGGTGGACGGTCGCCAAGTACCTCCTCGGCTACGAGCGCATGAACACCGGGCGCATCGGCGCCTCGAAGCGCGAGCTGGCGAAGCTGAAGGAGTTTGCTTCCTCCAGGAACATCTCCGACATGCGGTTCAAGGACCGGCTGTCGCGCCTCGAAGTCGAGCTGATGGCGCTCGAGATCACGAACCTGCGCTTCCTCGACCAGATGCGACGCACCGGGCAGCCGCCGGGCGCCGACGTGTCGATGCTGAAGATCAAGGGCACCGAGATCCAGCAGATGCTCACCGAGCTTATGGTGCAGGCCGAGGACCCGGCCGAGGCGCGCGAGATCGCCGAGAAGCTCGGGCCGCGCTACTGCAGCATGCGCAAGACCACCATCTACGCCGGCTCGAACGAGATCCAGCGCAACATCATCGCCAAGATGACCTTGGGGCTCTAAATGAACTTCGACTACAACGAAGAGCAGCAGCTGCTCGCCGACTCGGTCCGGCGCTACCTGCAGAAGGACTACGACTTCGAGGCGCGGCGCAAAATCGTCGCTTCGAAGGAAGGCTGGAGCCCGCAGGTCTGGGCGCAGCTCGCCGAGATGGGGCTCACCGGCCTGCCCGTGTCCACCGACTTCGGCGGCTTCGGCGGCGGGGCGGTCGACCTCATGGGCGTCATGGAGGCGTTCGGCGACGCGCTCGTCGTCGAGCCCTACCTCCCGACGGTCCTCGCGGCGCGCCTCATCCGCAAGCACGACATCCTCGGCTCCGTGGTCGAGGGCAAGGCGCGCCTTGCCTTTGCGCACGCCGAGCAGGGCGCACGCCACCGCGTCGGCCACGTGAACGCGGCGGCGAAGCAGTCCGGCGCCGCGTGGACGCTCGACGGCGAGAAGAAAGCCGTCTCGGGCGCGCCGATGGCGGACAAGCTCGTCGTTTCCGCGAAGGACGCGAAGGGCATCGCGCTCTTCCTGGTCGACGCGAAGGACGTGCAGATGCGGCCGTTTCGCGCGCTCGACGAGACGCGCAGCGCCGACGTCGTGCTCAAGGGCGCGAAAGCCGAGCGGCTCGAAGGCGGCCTGGCCGAGGTCGAGGCGGCGATCGACTTCGGCACCGCCCTGGTCTGCGCCGAGGCGGTCGGGGCGATGAAGTTCGCCTGCGACACGACGCTCGAGTACCTGAAGACGCGCAAGCAGTTCGGCGTTCCCATCGGCACCTTCCAGGCCCTGCAGCACCGCATGGTCGACATGTACGTGGCCTACGAGCAGGCGAAGTCCATGGCCTGCCTCGCCTGCTCCAAGGCGGATTCCGCCGAGGACGCCAAGGACCGCATGCGCTCGGTGTCGGCGGCCAAGATCAAGATCTCGGACAACGCCCGCTACATCAGCCAGGAATCGGTGCAGCTGCACGGCGGCATGGGCATGACGGAGGAACTGAAGGTGAGCCATACGTTCCGCCGCCTGACGGTGATCACCGAGCAGTTCGGCGGCGCCGACTACCACCTCGAACGCTTCGCGTCGCTTTAGTGGAAAACCTCCGGGTCGTCCTCGCCAGCCGCCCCACCGGCTGGGTCACCGAGGAGAACTTCCGCCTCGAGCGCGCGCCGGTCCCGCAGCCCAAGGACGGCGAGGTGCTGGTGAAGAACCTGTGGCTCTCGCTCGACCCCTACATGCGCGGGCGCATGAACGACGTGAAGTCCTACGCCGCGAAGCAGGAGATCGACGCGGTGATGGTCGGCGGCACGGCGGGCGAAGTCCTCGAGTCGAAGAACCCGAAGTTCAAGCCGGGGGACACGGTGGTGGGCTCGTTCGGCTGGCAGCAGTACGGGGTGTCGGACGGCAAGGGCCTCAACAAGGTGGACGCGAGCCGCATCCCCCTTCCCGCCTACCTCGGCGTCGTCGGCATGCCCGGCGTCACCGCGTGGGTCGGGCTGCTCGACATCTGCCAGCCGAAGGAAGGGGAGACGGTCGTGGTCTCCGCCGCCTCCGGCGCGGTGGGCAGCGTGGTGGGGCAGATCGCGAAGCTCAAGGGCTGCCGCGCAGTCGGCATCGCCGGCGGCCGGGCGAAGTGCGACTACGTCGTGAACGAGCTCGGCTTCGACGCCTGCGTCGACTACAAGGCCGGCCGTCTGAACGAAGACCTGAAGGCCGCCACCGGGAAGGGCATCGACTGCTACTTCGAGAACGTCGGCGGAGAGATCCTCGACGCGGTTTTGCGGCGGATGAACGCGTTCTCGCGCATCGCCGTGTGCGGCCTCATCTCGCAGTACAACGCCACCGAGCCCTATGGCGTGAAGACGTTCCAGTCGATCCTCGTCAACCGCATCAAGGTGCAGGGCTTCATCGTCTCGGACCGCCTGGAGCTCTGGGGCAAGGCGATCCCGGAGCTCGCCGGCTGGGTGGCGAGCGGGAAGCTGAAGTACCGCGAAACGGTGGCGCAGGGACTGGAGAACGCACCCAAGGCGTTCATCGGGATGCTCAAGGGTGAAAACTTCGGAAAGCAATTGGTGAAACTATGATCGACCTCTACACCTGGCCAACGCCCAACGGGCACAAGATCCACATCATGCTCGAGGAGACGGGCCTCGAGTACAACGTAATCCCCGTCGACATCGGCGCCGGCGACCAGTTCAAGCCCGATTTCCTGAAGATCTCGCCCAACAACAAGATGCCGGCGATGATCGACCGCGACGGGCCGGACGGAAAGCCGATGGCGCTCGCCGAATCGGGCGCGATGCTCTTCTATCTCGCCACCAAGACCGGCCGGTTCCTGCCCGAGGACATCCGCAAGCGCTGGCAGGTCATGCAGTGGGTGATGTTCCAGATGGGCCACATCGGCCCGATGCTCGGCCAGGCGCATCACTTCCTCGGCTACGCGCCGGAGAAGATCGAGTACGCGATGAACCGGTACAGGAACGAGGCCAACCGCCTCTACGGCGTGGTGGAAAGGCGGCTGAAGGAGAGCAAGTACCTCGCGTGCGACGAGTACACCATCGCCGACATGGCGGCGATGCCCTGGATGCGCTTCCCGGAACGACAGGGCGTCGACATCAAGGAATACCCGAACGTGCAGCGCTGGCGCGAAGGGATCGCCGCGCGTCCGGCGGTGCAGCGGGCGCTGCAGGTGCTCGCCGAGCGCCGGCGCCCGGAAATGACCCCGGAGCAGAAGGAGGTCCTGTTCGGCTCGGCGCAATATGCCAAGCGCTGAGCTGCGCGGCAAAGTCGCCTGGATCACCGGCGGCGGCTCGGGCATCGGGCTCGCCGGCGCGAAGGCGCTGCTCGAGGCGGGCGCCCGCGTCGTCGTCTCGGGACGCACCGCGCGCACCAATGAAAGCGCGCTCGGCGAGCTGAGGAAGATCGGCGAGGCCGAAGCGACGCTGCTCGACGTCTCGGACCAGCAGGCGGTCGTGAAGACCGCGGCCGACATCGAGAAGCGGCACGGCCGCATCGATATCCTGGTCACGAGCGCCGGCACGAACATCGGCGGCGGCAAGCGCAACCTGAAGACCATGTCGCTGGAGGGCTGGAACGAGGTGGTGCGCATCAACCTCGACGGCCTGTTCTACTGCTGCCACTCGGTGCTGCCCGGCATGCGCGCCCGCGGCGATGGCCTGATCATCAACATCTCCTCCTGGGCCGGCCGCTACGCGAGCGTGCTGACCGGGCCCGCGTACAACGCGACCAAGCGCGCGGTGATCGCGGTCACCGAGTCGATCAACATGGAGGAGTGCATGCACGGCATCCGCGCCACCTCCATCCTGCCGGGCGAGGTCGCGACGCCGATCCTCGAGAAGCGGCCCGTGCCGCCGTCCGCCGAGGAGCGCGCGCGCATGGCGCAGGCCGAGGACTTCGGCAAGGCGATCCTCTTCGTCGCGACGATGCCGGCCCGTACCTGCGTGAACGAGATGATCATCGCCCCGACGTGGAACCGCTTCTACGTCGGGGGGCTGGAAAAGCCCAGAGCCTGAGCCTCTCGGGCGCGCGCCTTTTCTTCACGGTGGCCCTGCCGTTCCTGGCGGGGTACTTCGTCTCCTACGTCTTCCGCATGATCAATGCGGTGCTCGGGCCGACGCTCGCGGCCGAGTTCGGCCTGACGGCCGGCGGGCTCGGCCTGCTCTCGAGCGCGTACTTCCTCGCGTTCGCGCTCTCCCAGCTGCCGCTCGGGCTGCTGCTCGATCGCTACGGCCCGCGCCGCGTGAACGCGGTCCTGCTGCTCGTCGCCGCCGCCGGCGGCGTCTGGTTCGCGACCGCGCAGTCGGCTGAATCGGCCATCGCCGCGCGCACGATGATCGGCCTGGGCGTCTCGGGCTGCCTGATGGCGGCGCTCACCGCGTTCGTCCTGTGGTACCCGCCCGAACGCATCTCGACGATGAACGCAATTGCGTTTTCCGGCGGCGCGCTGGGCGCCATGGTGGCGACGGTTCCGCTCGAGCTGCTGCTGCGCGTGTGGCCGTGGCGGCAGGTATTCCTGCTCCTGGTCGGCGCAACCCTCGCGGTCAGCCTTGCGCTGTGGCTCGTGGTGCCGGAGCGCTCGCGCGGCCAGGCCACGCCCCTCGCCGAGCAGGTACGCGGCCTCGTCGCGCTCTTCCGCGACCCGGTGTTCCTGCGCATCGCGGTGTGCCTGGGCGGCAGCCAGTGCGCCGCGGTCGCGCTCCAGACGCTGTGGGTCGCAACCTGGCTGCGCGATGTGGTGGGCTACACGCCTGCGGAAGTCGCGCGCGGCCTCCTCGCCATCAACGTGTCCATGATCGTGGGCTACATGGGCTTCGGCCGCGCGGCGGACCGTCGCGCGAAGCAGGGCCGCAGCGCCCTTCCGCTCCTCATCGGCGGCGTGGCCGCCTCGTCCGCGTCGCTGCTCTTCATCATCCTCGGCGCCCGCACCCTCGCCATGCCGCTGTGGTGCCTGTTCGTGGTCGGCGGCACGTCGGTGGTGCTCGGCTACTCGATCCTTTCGCGGCGCCTGCCGAAGGAGATGGCCGGGCGCGCGAACACCGCGATCAACCAGCTTGGTTTCATCGGCATGTTCGGCGGACAGTGGGTCATCGGCCTGGTGCTCGACCTCTGGCCCCAGACGCCCGGCGGCTACGCCGCGGAGGCTTACCCGTGGGCGTTCGGCCTGGTGTGGGCGATCCA
>DASPMF010000007.1:0-2698 GCA_035627155.1 Burkholderiales bacterium
TTCTACGTCGACCTCGTGCGCCGGATCATGATCTTCGCCATCGCCGCGGTGAGCCTCAACCTGATCCTCGGCTACGGCGGCCTGGTGTCCTTCGGCCATGCCGCCTACCTCGGCGTCGGCGGCTACGCCGTGGCGATCCTCGCCTTCTACGGCGTGAACGACGGCCTGCTGCAGTGGGCCACGGCGATCGGCGCCTCGGCGCTCGTCGCCTTCGCCATCGGCGCGGTGTCGATCCGCACGAGCGGCCTGTACTTCATCATGATCACGCTCGCCTTCACGCAGATGCTCTACTACCTCGGCATCTCGATCGAGGAGTACGGCGGCGACGACGGCATCCGTCTCAAGACGCGCAGCCGGCTTCCGCTCATCGACCTCGCGGACACCCTGCAGTTCTACTACCTGGTGCTGGCGCTGCTGCTCCTCTCCGTGTTCCTCGTCCATCGCATCGTGAACTCGCGCTTCGGCATGGTGCTGCGGGCGGCGAAGTCCAACGAGGCGCGCTCGCTCGCCCTCGGCTACTCGCCGTACCGCTACCGCCTCACCGCCTTCGTCATCGCGGGGGCGATGGGCGGCCTCGCCGGCGCCCTGCTCGTGAACCACACGAACTACCTCACGCCGGACTTCATGCACTGGACGCGCTCCGGGGAGATCATGTTCATGGTCATCCTCGGCGGCATGGCGACCAGCGCCGGGCCGCTCCTCGGGTCCTTCGCGTTCCTGCTCCTCGAGGACATCCTGTCCAACTGGCGCGACCCGCGCTGGATCGGCGAGCACTGGCAGGTGATCCTCGGGCCGCTCCTCGTGCTGGCCGTCATCTTCTTCCGCCGCGGCCTGGCGGGGCTCTTCAGGAAGCACGATGCTTCTTGAGGTCAGCGGCCTGCGCAAGAGCTTCGGCGCCCTGAAGGCGACCGACGGCGTCGACCTCGCGGTGCTCGAGGGCGAGACGCACGCGGTGATCGGGCCGAACGGCGCCGGCAAGACGACCTTCATCGCCCAGCTCGCCGGCAACCTGCGGCCGGACCAGGGGTCGATCCGCTTCGCAGGCGAGGACATCACCCACCTGCCGGCGCCGCGCCGCGCGCGCAAGGGCCTCGCGCGCTCCTTCCAGATCACCAGCATCTACCCCGAGTTCACCGTGCTGGACAACGTGGCGCTCGCCGTCCAGGCGCACGCCGGCCACAGCTTCCGGTTCTGGGCCGACGCGCGCAGCGACGAATCCCTGCGCGCCCCGGCCCGCGCCGTCCTGGAGAGCATCGGCCTGAAGGAGAAGATGGACGTGCTGGCGGCGAACCTAGCGCACGGCGAGCAGCGCCAGCTCGAGGTGGCGATGGTGCTCGCGACGCGACCGCGCCTGCTCCTCCTCGACGAGCCGATGGCCGGCATGGGACCGGACGAGTCCCAGCGCATGATCGCGCTCCTTTCGTCGCTCAAGGGCCGCCAGACGATCGTCCTCGTCGAGCACGACATGGACGCGGTGTTCCGCCTCGCGGACCGAATTTCGGTGCTGGTGTACGGCCGCATCGTCGCCACCGGCACGCCGCAGGAAATCCGGGCCAACGAGGAGGTGAAGAAGGCCTACCTCGGGGAGGACGCCTGATGCTCCAGGTACGGCGCCTCGAGACGGCGTACGGGCGAAGCCAAGTCCTGTTCCAGGTCGACTTCGAGGTGAGCGCCGGCGAGGTCGTCACCCTGCTCGGCCGCAACGGCATGGGCAAGACCACCACGGTGAAGTCGGTCATGGGCATCGTGCGGCCGAAGGGCGGCCAGGTGCTCTTCAACGGCGCCGACGCCACCGCGCTGCCCTCCTACCGGATCGCGCAGGCCGGTATCGGCCTCGTGCCCGAGGGCCGGCAGGTTTTCCCCAATCTGACCGTGCAGGAAAACCTCATCGCGACTGCCGCGAACCGCTCGGGCAGCAGGGAGCCCTGGAACCTCGAAAGGGTTTTTGCGTTGTTCCCAAACCTGAAGAACCGGAAAGGCAACTACGGCAACCAGCTCTCGGGCGGCGAGCAGCAGATGCTCGCGATCGGCCGCGCGCTGATGACCAATCCGCGCCTGCTCATCCTGGACGAGGCGACCGAGGGCCTGGCGCCCCTGGTGCGCGTGGAGATCTACAAGTCGATCGAGCGCCTCAAGGCGTCCGGGCTCTCGATCCTCATCATCGACAAGGACGTCAAGGCGCTCACCCGCGTCGCCAACCGCCACTACGTGCTGGAGAAAGGCCGCGTCGTCTGGAGCGGCACCTCCGCCGAGCTCGCGGCGAGCGAGGATATCCAGCACAAGTATCTCGGGGTATAAAAGCCCAATGATCTCCGCCGAACAGAACGAGCTCATGACCCGCATCGGCCCCGGGACGCCCGCCGGCAAGCTGCTGCGCCGCTACTGGCAACCGGTGGCGCTGAAGGAAGAGCTGGACGGGGACCGGCCGGTGAAGGCAGTCCGCCTCCTCGCAGAAAACCTGGTCCTGTACAAGGCCGGAAAGCAATACTCCCTGCTGCAACGCCATTGTCCGCACCGCGGGGCCGACCTGGCGTTCGGCCGCATCGAGGCGGACGGCCTGCGCTGCTCGTTCCACGGATGGAAGTTCGACGGGCGCGGCAAATGCGTGGAGACGCCCGCCGAGCCGGAGGGCAGCCGCATGTGCGAGCACATCCGGACGGTTGCGTATCCGGTGGTCGAGAGGAGCGGCATCCTCTTC
>DASPMF010000008.1:0-20718 GCA_035627155.1 Burkholderiales bacterium
CGGCTTCCTCGGCGAAGGCGAGGCCGGACAGAAGGTCTACGACGCGCTGGTGCGCGCCATCCCGATGAAGCGCGTCGGCCAGCCCGCCGACGTCCCCGGCCTCGTCGCCTTCCTCGCCTCGGACGAAGCCGTCTACATCACGGGCCAGGTCATCTCGGTCTCCGGCGGCCTGACGATGGCAGGCTGACTACTTTCGCGGCGTCTGGAAGCCGAAGTTCAGCCCCGAGCCGCGTTTCCCGGCGACGACGAGATATACGGAATAGCTCGTCGTGGACCAGGTCGATACCGTATCGCCGTCGCGAACGCGGACCGTCCACTCGAGTTTCTTCCCGGCCGGGAGATCTTCCGCCGGCTGGAAGCGCGGCGCCGCCAGGCCTTCCGCGTAAGCGACGAGGGAGCCGCGAAGGCGCGATGCGTTGCCGGTGGCGCCGTACAAGAAGCTGAGCGACTCGTAGATCGCCACGTCGTAGGTGACGTCGCCGCGGCTTGAAGGCTTCCACTCGAGGACGGGACGCAGGTCGGCCACCAGCGGGAAGTCCTCGCCCACGCCCTTCGGACTGAGCGGCACCACGCCTTGGAACGTCCGGTCGCACGATAGGCCCCACGTCGGCGCGCAGATGCTGATGAGCCGCCGCATGCTTCCAGGTTCCGGTTCCGGACGCAGCAGGCCCTTCGCCGGCTCGAACCCCGCCAGCCGCGGGCGCATGCGCGCCGCCGCCGCCTCGAAGTCGTCCCCCACCACCTGGCGCGTCGCGCCGCCGTGCGTCTCGATGCGCAACTCGCCGATGTACACCGCCTGGCCCGCGGCCGGCACGCTGAAGCGCGCCATCACGCTATTGGTGAAACTCACCCGCCCGGTCTTCCAGCCCATGTTGCGCACGGCCTGGTAGGCGATGATGTCGTACTCGCCGGCACGAAGGGGCCACGCAAAGTCGCCGGCGGGCGGGATATCCATGTACTGCATTGATCCGTCGGCCACAGAGCGCACGAAGAGGACGAACCGCTCCAGCGTCCACGCCTTCGAAGCGAGCCCGGGGTCGCCGACGCCATAGCGCGCGCTGCCGAACGCCCGCCCATATCCGGCCGCGGCGCTCGCCTCCGTTTCACTTGGCGGGCTCTGCGGCATCTCGGCGCACCCGGCGAGCAGCGCCAGTAGGAAGAACAGGCCGGGCATTGCATTCATTGCGCTGCCCTCTCCTTCAGCACCAGCGCGGCGAGCTGCGCGGCGCATGCGTCCGCGGCCTGGGCGAGCTTCGCCTTCAGGAGCGCGCCGTTGTCGGCCTCCAGGGCTTCCATGGAAGGCGCCGGCTTGTCGGCGTCCGCGACATGCGCGCACTGGCCCTCCCATGCGACGCGGCCTTGTGAGAGATCCAGCAGGCGTGCGCGAGCCGCGTAGCGTGCGCGATAGCCGTCGATGCCCCACGTGGTGGTCCGCACCGTGAGCGTCATTGCACCGGACAGCTTGCGTGCGAGCGCTGCTGCGTCGTCGTCCTCCTCCGAGGCGGTCACTACCACTTCAACGGAGCCGAGTGCACGCTTCAGCGATGCTGCGAGCGGGCCGGCAACCCGCGTTACCGGATCGCGCAGCTCGAGGTCCTTCGCCATCTGCATGCCGCGGAACACCATCGGCGTCGCCACGATCGGCATGAAGAGCATCGCGATGGTGTTCTCCGTGGTGCCCTCGATCGTGAACACCTGCGCGGCCGGATGGTGCGTGACCCGGATATGCGTCTGGCGGCCGAGCGCGGCGAATTCGGCGCCGGGCAGCGGTTGAGAGGTGCTGCTGCAGGCGCCCGTGAGCGCCGAGGCGATGCACACGGTGGCAGCGGCGAGACGGTGGTTCATGGTTTCCCCTATTCAACGAGAAGTGAGACGCTGGTCTTGCGGTAGCTGTAGAAGCCGATGCTGGAGTCGTTCTTTTCAAGCGAGGCGAGGAGCGAGATCGTCTTGTCCCGCCAGCGCCAGTTCTTGTTGCCGATCCGGATTTCCGCGCGCGCCTTGCGGTCCTTTCGCACCGCGCCGAAAAGCGGATCCGCCTCCGCGTAGTCGCGCGAGCCGAGGGACGTGCTTGCCGTCAGGACGAACGCGGAGTCGGGGAGCAGGACGCTGAAGCCGGCGTCCACATCGAGACCGCCGTACGAATAGGGCCGCTCCGCGGCCTCCGAGTGCTCGAGCGCGGCGCGCAGCGAGGCGGATGCATGCCGCGAGACAGCGCGGCTCACCGACACGGCCGCCGTCACGTTCGTCGCGTCGAGGTAGCGGAAGTCGGGAAAGTGCACGGCGCCGACCCTTCCTTCCGCAGCGACCCGATGGAGCGCGTCCTCGTGCAGCACGGTGTCGAGCCCAAGGTGCGGATAGGCATAGAGCAGCTCGCCGGCGAAGCTGCCCGCCTCGAGCCCCGCCTTCGCGCGCAGCCGCCCGGATTCATCCAGGCGCGTGACAAGGCCGCCGTCGACGGTCAGCCGGTCCATATCGCCGCGGGGAAAGTCGGCGTACGCAGCCGCCCCGTACGCGCCGGTGCTCGCCGAGAGCGGCTTCCAGCCCTGTATGGAGTAGCGCACTCCGGTCCTCTTCTCCGGCGCCTCGGTCGGCGTGACGGAAAGATCGCCGATGGCGAACTCCTTCTGCGCCGGGACGCTTTTCGGGTTGGTGTCGGAGACCACCGTCGCGCCCCACCTCAGGTAGCCGGTGCGCTCCTCGATCACGGCGACGAAGCGCTCGATGTTGTCGCGCACGCGCCAGGGCGTGTCCGTCTGGGACGAGACCTCGCGGAACAGCGCCCTGGCCTCCTCGAACTTGCCCTGCGCGTAGAGCGCGCGCGCCAGCTCGAGCTTCACGCGCGCACTTGGCACACGCTTGTTGAGCTCTGTGAGGATTCGCTCCGCTTGCGCTGCGTTGCCGGCTGCCAGCTGCTCCATGGCCGCCTCGAAGACGCGCTGCAGGACATCTTCGTTCCATTGCGCCGACCCCGAGCCGGCATGCAGGCCCGCTATGAGGACGAAGAAGGCGGCCAGTGCCGGAGGAAGCCGCATGCCTACCGCTTCGCCCCGTAGCCGCCGACGAAAGTCTCGATCGAGTTTGTCGATTTGAGGGCGAAGGTTCCGCCAAGCTCCTCCGCGCGCGGGCCGTAGTACTGGCCGCGCGTTTTGCCGCTCATGGTCCCGGCAGCGTTGGAAAGCGTGCCGGTAAAGGACGCCGAGGCCGGCTGGTAGGCGAGCGTGCCCCTCAGATCCAGGTGCGGCGCCGCGCTGCTCGTTCGCAGATCCGCCGTGAGCCTTGTGCCACTCGAAGAGAACGCGAGGGAACGATTGCCGAAGTCCGCGTTGACAGTTACGGCGGCGGTCGCGACGGAAGCGCTTGCGCCGGGCGCCAGATACAGGCCGGCCAGCTTGCCGCTGAACGTCGCGCTTCCCACGGTCGGCACGTTTACCGCCGGCGTCCCGGCGCCGACGGAAGCCGTCTGGACAGTGCCCACTTCGAATCCTTCGGCGTTCCAGAAGCCGAAGGTCTGGAAGTTCCATCCCAGCGCGTGGCCGTCGGCAATCAGCGCAAGCCGCGAGGTAAACGATCCCTGCCATTGCGCGGTGTTGATACGGAGCGCCGGTTCGCCAAGCGCCGCAAGGCTCGCCGGGGTATCGATGATGGGCGCGCGGTTGTACTTCTCCACGGCGAAGCGCAGGGGCGTCTTGTCCTGATCGAGTTCGAACACCAGGCTGAACGGAGACCATCCCAGGTGGCTCGTTTCCAGCACGACACGGTGGATCGAGGCGAAGTACGAAACGTCCATCCCGCCTCCTTCGGCCCGGACGTCTCCGAAGACGCTGGCCCACCTCTCGAGCTTCGGTGTGAAGAAGGTCCACCAGACCGCCGAGCTGACATTGCCGGGCGCGGACGATGAAGAACCGAAAAGCGCGCCGAGGCCGACTTTCTTCGAGGTGGCGGGGTACATGCTCGATGGCGGCGGTCCTTCACTCGAACCCATTGAGTTCGAGCCTCCGCCTCCCGACCCGCCAGCACAGCCGGAAACGCACACGACGGCGGCCAGCACCAGCACCAAGGTTCTTAACATCTCTTGTCTCCTCTCTCTGGACCCTTCGCATGGGTTATGCCACTCTCTTAAGTAATTGAATGGGAAGGGATTTGGCTGGACCAGGCTCGCTCACCTGATCAACGGCTCAGCAATTTTTGTTATTCACTGCTACAGTTTTTGTATGCCGCATGGACCGTTCGGGTCGCAAGAGCGCACTTTTTTCGCGGCCTTGGGCGACGTCGTATTCGGAAATCCCTTCAGCCGCGACCGCGAAGCGCTCGTCGCGCGCCTCGCCGCGGGGGCGCCGGCGAGGGAACTCGCGGCGGACCGCGAAGCACTGGCGCGTGTCGTGGCGCCGCGCGTCGCGGCGCTGCCGCCGAACCTGGGCGCGGAAGACCGGCGGCTCGTCGAGCCGGCGCTGCTCTACGTGAGCTACCACCGCTACGTGCCGCAGCTCGATGCGCTGATCGAGCGCCAGGCGAAGGCCAGCGCGCCGCTCAGCGTGCCGTTCGGCGACGAGGCGATCGGCGGTCTCGTCGCGAGCGGATTCGAGCCCGAGCGCGCGGTGCGGCTCTTCTCCTTCTACTTCCAGCTGCGGCGCGCGTTCTACTTCATCCAGCGCTCGCTCACCGGGGAGTGCGAGTCGATGCAGCGCCTGCGGGAGGCGCTGTGGAACAACGTGGTCACGCACGACATGCGCGGCTTCGAGGCGGCGCTGTGGAACCGCATGGAGGATTTCTCGACCCTGATCCTCGGCGAGACCGGCACCGGCAAGGGCGAGGCGGCCGCGGCGATGGGCCGCTCGCAATACATCCCGTACCTGCCGCACGAGCGGCGCTTCGCTACGAGCTTCGCCGAGAGCTTCATCTCGCTCAACCTCTCACAGTACGCCGAGACCTTGATCGAGTCGGAGCTCTTCGGCCACCGCAAGGGCGCCTTCACCGGCGCGGTGGACAACCATCGCGGGGTGCTCGAGCGATGCAGCGAGCACGGGGCGCTCTTCCTCGACGAGATCGGCGAGGTGTCGATCCCGGTGCAGATCAAGCTCCTGCAGGTGCTGCAGCAGCGCGTGTTCACGCCGGTCGGCGGCCACGAACGCAAGCGCTTCTCCGGCCGCGTGATCGCGGCGACGAACCAGCCGCTCGATACGCTGCGCCGCGAAGGGCGCTTCCGCGACGATTTCTACTATCGCCTGTGCTCCGACGTGATCCAGGTGCCGCCGCTTCGCCAGCGCATCGCCGAGTCGCCGCGCGAGCTAGAGCAGCTCGTGCACGTGCTCGTGGCGCGCGTCGCCGGCGAGCCGCGCGAGGAGCTCGCCGCGAAGGTCCTCGAGGCGCTCGAGGAAAACGTGCCGAAGGGTTATGTGTGGCCGGGCAACGTGCGCGAGCTCGAGCAGGCCGTGCGGCGCATCCTCCTCACCGGCGCCTACCAGCCGCCCGCGGCCGCCGCGCCGGGGCTCGACCCAGACGCGCGCCTCGCGTCCGAGGTGCGCGAAGGCGCGCTGACCGCGGACGAGCTCCTCGGCCGCTATTGCCTGCTCCTTTATCGCCGCCTCGGCTCGTATGCAAGCGTGGCGCAGCGCGTGGGCCTCGACCCGCGCACCACGCGCAAGTACATCGAGAGCGCAAGATCCGGATAGGCGCGCGCCGGGCCTTGGACGACAATGCCGGCATGGAAACCGTGATCGAAAAAGCCCGCAGCTACCTCGACGCGCGCAAGGGCGAGCGGGTGACGCTCGACGAGCTGGCGGCCGCCGTGGGCGCGAGCCCTTTCCACCTGCAGCGGCGCTTCAAGGAAGCGTTCGGCGTCTCGCCCAAGGCCTACCAGGAAGCGCATCGCGTGGAGGCGGTGAAGTCCTCGCTGCGCAACGGCAGCCGCGTCACCGACGCGGTGTTCGAGGCCGGCTACGGCTCGGTGTCGCGCTTCTACGAGAAGCCGCACCTCGGCATGCGCGCGAGCGACTACCGCGCGGCCGGCAAGGGCCAGTCGATCCGCTTCTGCTGCTTCGACTCGCCGACCGGCACCGTCCTCGTCGCGGCGACCGACAAGGGCATCTGCACCGTCAAGATCGGCGATTCCGCCTCGGCCCTTCAGGATGTTCTCAAGGCCGAATTCGGCAAGGCTGACCTGCGCAAAGAGGAAATGCCCGAAGTGAAAAAGCGGATCCTGTCCTTCCTGGACGGCGATGCCTCGCTCCTCAAGCTGCCGCTCGACATCCGCGGCACGGTGTTCCAGCGCAAGGTGTGGGACGAGCTGCGGCGCATCCCGGCGGGCGAGACGCGCACCTACAAGGAGATCGCGCGCGCAGTCGGCGCGCCGGATGCGGTACGCGCGGTCGGCAGCGCCTGCGGCGCCAACCCCGTGGCGCTGCTCGTGCCCTGCCACCGCGCGGTGCGCACCGACGGCGGCCTGGGCGGCTATGCGTGGGGCCTGCCGCGCAAGAGGAAACTGCTCGCCGCGGAGAAGAAAGCGAAGCAGTCGTAGTGCGTCCGGCGGACCTGGCGCGGCTCGCGCTGCTCGGCGCGATCTGGGGCGGCTCGTTCATCTTCATCCGCGTCACCGCGCCGGCGCTCGGGCCGCTGTGGATGGCGGAGGGGCGGGTGCTGCTCGGCGGCCTCGCCCTCCTCGCCTGGTTCGCCATCACGCGCTTCGACCCGCAATGGCGCACGCACTGGCGCTTCTACGCGCTGATCGGCGTGGTCAACTCGGCGATTCCCTTCACGCTCTACGGCTACGCGGGCCTGCATCTCGGCGCCTCGACGATGGCCTTCGTCAACGCCACCTCGCCGATGTTCGGGCTGCTCCTCGGCACGGCTTTCGGCGCCGAGCGCATCACGCGCCGCAAGGTGGCGGGCCTGGTGATCGGCGCGGTGGGCGTGGCGTTCGTCGCGCGGCCGGACTCGGGCGGCACGCTGCTCGCGATCGCCGCCTGCCTCTGCGCGAGCTTCGCCTACGGGCTTACCGGTCTGCTGCTCAAGCGCTACGGCGCCGGCGTGCCGTCGCGCGGCGTTGCGGTGGGTTCGCAGTTCGCCGCTGCGGCCGTGCTCCTACCGTTTCTCCCCTTCTCCGTACCGGCAAGTCCTCCGGACGCCATCGTCGTCTTCAACCTGATTCTCCTTGGAGTGCTTGCGAGCGGCTTTGCGTTCATCCTGTACTTCAGGCTGATGGTGGACGTCGGCGCGACGCGCGCGCTCACGGTCACGTTCCTCGTGCCGCTCTTCGCCTTCGCCTGGGCGGCGATCTTCCTCGGCGAGGCACTGACCGCGCCGATCGCGATCGGCGGCGTTTTGATCCTGGCGGGGACGCTGCTGGTGACGCGCGGCTAGAATCGCCGCGTGAACACCTACCCGTTGCTCTTCAAGCCGCTCGACCTCGGCTTCGTCACGCTGCCCAACCGCATCCTCATGGGCTCGATGCACACCGGCCTGGAGGGGCGGCCCGACGGCATCCCGCGCCTCGCCGAGTTCTACGCCGAGCGGGCGCGCGGGGGCGCAGCCCTCATCGTCACCGGCGGCTTCTCGCCCAACGACGCGGGCAACCTGGGGCCGCATCGCGCGCAGTTCTCCACCATGGAGGATGCGGAGAAACACCGGCCCATTCCGCAGGCGGTGCACGCGGCGGGCGGGCGCATCGTCCTGCAGCTCCTGCATTCCGGGCGCTACGGCTACCACGAGCGCATCGTCGCGCCTTCCGCGCTGAAGTCCGCGATCAACCCGAACGCCCCGCGCGAGATGAGCGCCGCGGAGATCGAGCAGACGATCGAGGACTTCGCCGACGCGGCGAAGCTGGCGAAGGACGCGGGCTACGACGGCGTGGAGGTGATGGGCTCCGAGGGCTACTTGATCACCCAGTTCCTCGCCCTGCGCACCAACCAGCGCAAGGACGAATGGGGCGGGCCGCTCGAGAACCGCATGCGCTTCGCGACCGAGATCGTGCGCCGCACGCGCGCCGCCGCCGGGCGCGCCTTCATCATCGTCTACCGCATCTCGGCGCTCGAGCTGGTGGAAGGGGGACTCTCGCAGGAAGAAATCGTTTCGGTGGCAAAAGCCATCGAGGCCGCCGGCGCCACGATCCTCAACACCGGCATCGGCTGGCACGAGGCGCGCATCCCGACCATCGCGCAGGCGGTGCCGCGCGGCGCCTTCGCCGCGGCGGCGCGTCCCATCAAGGCGGCGGTGAAGATTCCGGTGATCGCCTCCAACCGCATCAACGCGCCGGAGACCGCGGAGGCGATCCTCGCCCGCGGCGACGCGGACATGGTTTCGCTGGCGCGCGCCATGCTCTCGGACCCGCACTTCGCCAGCAAGGCCAGGGCCGGCGACCGCGCGGGCATCAACATCTGCATCGCCTGCAACCAGGCCTGCCTCGACCACTACTTCATCGGCCAGTCGGTGAGCTGCGTGGTCAACCCCCAGGCGGGCCGGGAAACAAAGCTCCTCTTCAAGAAAACCCCATCTGTGAAGCGAATAGCCGTCGTCGGCGGCGGGCCCGCCGGGCTTTCCTGCGCCGCGGTGGCCGCGGAGCGCGGCCATGCGGTGACGCTGTTCGAGAAGGCCGCGGAGCTCGGCGGGCAGTTCAACCTCGCCAAGCGCATCCCGGGCAAGCAGGAGTTCGGCGAATCGGTCGCCTACTACGGCGAGCGCCTGCGCCGCGCCGGCGCGACGGTGCGCCTGAACACGAGCCCCTCGCCGGAGGAGCTGAAAGCGTTCGACGAAGTAATCGTCGCCACCGGCATCGACCCGCGGCGGCCGCAGATTCCGGGCATCGACCACAGGAAGGTGGTGGGCTACGTCGATGTGCTGGGCGGCCGCGCCAAGGTCGGAAAGAACGTCGTGATCCTCGGCATGGGCGGCATCGGCTTCGACGTCGCCGTGTACCTCCTCGAGGGCCACAGCCGCTCGCCGCTCGACCCGAAGGCGTTCGCCGAGCACTGGGGCATCGCGCCGGACGGCTCGCTCGCGTCGCCGAAGCCCGAAGACGCGCCGCACCGCATCACGATGCTCAAGCGCTCCACCACTCCGTTCGGCCACACGCTCGGCCGCACGACCGGGTGGGTGCACCGCGCAGAGCTCGCGCGCCACGGCGTGCGGATGATGAAGGGCGTGGAGTACCGACGCATCGACGACGCCGGCGTGCACATCGTCTCCGACGGCCACGAAGCAGTGATCCCGGCCGATACGGTGATCCTGTGCACCGGCCAGGATCCCTACCGCCCGGTGCAGGGCACGCGCATCATCGGCGGCGCGCGCGAAGCGGGCGAGCTGGATGCGAAGCGGGCCATGCTCGAAGGCGCGGAGCTGGCGGCCGCGCTGTAGGTCGCAGGAGTAGACTGCCGCCATGGGAACCGTGGTGGCACTTGCCGGGCAGGTGGGCGGCGCCAAGCTCGCCGAAGGCCTGTACCGGCTGCGCGGCAAGGACCTGGCGGTCATCGCCAACACCGGCGACGACTACGAGCACCTCGGGCTGGCCTTCTCGCCCGACTGCGACACGATCCTCTACACGCTCGCCGGCATCGCCAGCGCCACCGCGGGCTGGGAGCCCGCAGGCGAGACGCACGTGCTGCACGGCATGCTGAAGTCGCTCGGCGGCCCGGAGCGTCCGGCAATCGGCGACAAGTCGCTCGCCGCGCCGATCCTGCGCACAGAGTGGCTGCGCAACGACCGGCGCCCCACGCAGGTGATGCGCGAGTTCGCCAAGCGGCTCGGCGTGCAGGCGCGCATCCTGCCGATGAGCGACGACCCGGTCCGAACCCACGTCCTCAGCGAAGAGGGCGCGGTCACCTTCCACGAGTACTTCCACGACCTCGGCTGCGAGCCGCGCGTGCAGGGCTTCCAGTACGCGGGGGCCGACGAGGCGCGCATCCCGGACGAGATCCTGGACGCGCTGCACGCCCACGACCTCGAGGCGGTGGTGCTCTGCCCGGCGAACCCGTACCACGTGATCCTGCCGATCCTCGCCATCAACGGCATGCGCGAGCTGCTGCGCAAGCGCGGCGCGCCGGTGATCGCCGTGACGCCGATCGTCGGCGGCAAGGCGCTGCAGGGCTCGGCCGGCAAGATCATGCGCGAGCTCGGCAAGGCGCCCTCGCCGCTCGCGGCGGCCGGCGAATACCGCAAGGTCATCGACGGCTTCGTCATCGACCTCGCCGACGCGGAGCATGCCGACGCCGTGCGCTCCATCGGCATGGAGGTCCTCGCCGCGCAGACCGTCATGCGCACCGTCGACGACCGTGTGGCGCTCGCGCGCAACGTGCTGGAGTTCGCGCGGGCACTTCGCGAGCGCAGGGCGGTCGAAACCGATGCATGAGGATCGCCGCGCTCCTGTTGATTGCCTTTCCGCCGCTCGCAGGCGCGCAGGCGCACGAGCAGGAAATCCAGCGCGCCCTCGTCCAACGCGACCAGCAGGCCGCTGAGTTCGCCGCCGCGGCGCGCGGCCAGCCGCTCGGCCCGCTGCAGGAGCTCCATGCGCGCCAGCTCAGGGAAGCGATGCAGCCCTATCCGGCCGAACTGCGTCCCTACCAGCGCCAGCGCATGGCGGACGAGCGGGCGCTCGTGCTTTCCCCTCCGATGGTAAAGAGTGAAAACGAAAAAGCGCGAGAGCCTCTAGCGCTCCCAGGGCGGCCGCGGCACGGGGTCGATCCCGTACTTCCGCAGGGCCTCCCCTACTGAGGCGTGGCCGAGCGCGGCGAGCGCCGCCACGGCGATGTGCTTCGCATCCACCTCGAAGAAGTCCCGCAGCGCGGCGCGCGTGTCGCTGCGCCCGAAGCCGTCCGTGCCGAGCGCCACGTATTTTCCCGGCACGTAGGGGCGGATGAGGTCGGCCACCGCGCTCACGTAGTCGCTGGCCGCGACCACCGGGCCGGCATGGCCTTCGAGGCACTTCTCGACCCACGACTGCGCCTGCCCGCCGTACCGCCTGGCGCGCTCCGCCGCCATGCCGTCGCGCCGCAGCTCGCTGAACGACGTGACGCTCCACACGTTCGCCGGAACGTTCCAGTCCTTCTCCAAGAGCTCAGCCGCCTTGATCGCTTCGCGCAGGATCGGTCCGCTGCCGAGCAGCTGCGCTTTTGCATCGGATTTTTTCTGCAGCAGGTAGAGACCCTTCAGGACCCCTTCATGGGCGTCCGGAGGCATCCCAGGATGGCCATAGTTTTCATTGGCCACCGTCAGGTAGTAGAACGCGTCCTCCTGCGCTTCCAGCATGCGCCGCGTGCCCTCCTGGATGATCGCGGCGAGCTCGTAGCCGAAGCACGGGTCGTAGGCGCGGCAGTTCGGGATGGTGGAGGCGATGAGGTGCGAAGAGCCGTCCTGGTGCTGGAGGCCTTCGCCCGCGAGCGTGGTGCGACCGGCGGTGCCGCCGACGAGAAAGCCGCGCGCCCGTGAATCCGCCGCGGCCCAGATGAGGTCGCCGACGCGCTGGAAGCCGAACATCGAGTAGTAGACGTAGAACGGCAGCATCGGCACGCCGTTCGTCGAGTACGACGTCGCAGCGGCGAGCCAGGACGAGAGCGCGCCCGCCTCGCTGATGCCCTCCTCGAGAATCTGCCCGTCCTTCGCCTCGCGGTAGTAGAGCAGCTCGTCGTGGTCTTCCGGCTCGTACAGCTGCCCGACAGCGGAGTAGATGCCCACTTGCCGGAAAAGTGTCTGCATCCCGAACGTTCGCGCCTCGTCGGCGACGATCGGCACCACGCGCTTTCCGATTTCCTGATCCTTCATCAGCTGCGCCATGAGCTGCACGAAGATCATGGTCGTGCTCTGCTCCCGCACGGTTCCCTCCAATACCTTGTGGAAAGCGCCGAGGGCGGGCGTGCGGAGCGGCGGCGTAGCCGTTCTACGCTGGGGCAGGAAGCCGCCGAGCTCGGAACGGCGTGAAAGCAGGTAGCGGATCTCCGGCGAATCCGGGCCGGGGTTGTAGAAGCGAAGCGCGGAGACGTCCTCGTCGGAAAGCGGCAGCGCGAAGCGGTCGCGGAACTCGCGCAGCGCAGCGTCGTCGAGCTTCTTCTGCTGGTGCGTGCCCATCTTCCCCTGGCCCCAGTTGCCCATCCCGTAGCCCTTCTTCGTCTGGGCCAGGATCACGGTGGGCCTTCCCTTGTGGTGCAGGGCGGCATGGTAGGCGGCATGGATCTTCACCGGGTCGTGCCCGCCGCGGCGCAGGCGGTCGATGTCGGCGTCGCTCATGTGCGCGACGAGCGCCTGCAGCTCCGGGTACTTGTTGAAGAAGTGCTCGCGGTTGAAGCGCCCGTCGGTGGCCGCGTAGGTCTGGAACTCGCCGTCCACCGTCTCGTGCAGGCGCTTGAGCAGCACGCCGTCCACGTCGCGCGCGAACAGGCCGTCCCAGTCCGCGCCCCACAGGAGCTTGATCACGTTCCAGCCCGCGCCGGCGAAGAGGCCTTCGAGCTCCTGGACGATCGAGCCGTTGCCGCGCACCGGGCCGTCGAGGCGCTGCAGGTTGCAGTTCACGACGAAGATCAGGTTGTCGAGCCCTTCGCGCGAGGCGAGCGAAAGGCCGGCCAGCGATTCGGGCTCGTCCATCTCGCCGTCGCCGACGAAGGCCCAGACCTTCCGCGCCTTTCCGTCATGCAGGTCCCGGTTGGCGAGATACCGGAGGAAGCGCGCCTGGTACACCGCGTTGAGCGGGCCAAGGCCCATCGAGCCGGTCGGGAACTGCCAGAACGCCGGCATGAGGTACGGGTGGCAGTAGGAGGAAAGGCCCTTGCCGCCGGTTTCCTGCCGGTAGCTCGCAAGGTTTTCTTCCGAAAGGCGGCCCTCCAGGAACGCCCGCGCGTAGATGCCGGGCGCGGAATGCGGCTGGAAGTAGACGAGGTCGTCGTGACGGAAGAAGTGGTTGAAGCCGACCTCGAAGAGGTCTGCAGCCGAGGCGTAGCTCGCGATGTGGCCGCCGAGCTCCGGGTGGGCGCGATTGGCGCGCACCACCATGGCGAGCGCGTTCCAGCGCACCATCGCCGAGAGGCGCGCCTCGAGCTCGAGGTTGCCGGGGTACTGCGCCTGCTCCGAGAGCGTGACCGAGTTCTTGTACGGGGTATTGAGCACCGGCGGCAGCGGAACGCGCCGCGCGCGCGCGTGCTCGAGCAGCTTGAGAAGGAGGAACGTCGCGCGCTCGCGGCCCTCGGTCTCGACCATCGTGTCGAACGCTTCGAGCCACTCGCGCGTCTCGAGCGGGTCGGCGTCGGGCGGGTTCACGCGCCAGAAGGCGGAGGAGACGATGTCGGAAAGGTCGGTCATCGGAGCATCTTAGACTCCGGCGGCCGGCACGGGGTTCTGTTTCCGGCCGCTTTCGAAGCGGAGGGCAGCATAAAATGCCGCATGGACGCCAAGGACCTCCGGATTCTGGAAGCGCTGCAGGAAAACGCGCGCATTTCCAACGTCGAGCTCGCGCGCACCGCGGGGCTCTCGCCGTCGCCCTGCCTTGCGCGCGTGCGCGCCCTCGAGCAAAGCGGCGTGATCGACCGCTACGTCGCGCTGCTCGATCCGAAGAAGCTCGGGCTCACGGTCAGCGTGCTGGTGCAGGTCACGCTCGAGAAGCAGATCGAGTCCGCCCTCGAGCGCTTCGAGGAGGCGGTGCGTGCGCGCCCGGAAGTCATGGAGTGCTACCTGATGACCGGCGACGCGGACTATCTCCTGCGCGTGCTCGTCCCCGACGTGCCGGCGTTCGAGCGCTTCATCCTCGACTTCCTTTCCCGGGTGCCCGGCGTGGGCAACATCAAGTCGAGCTTCGCGCTGAAGCAGGTGAAGGACCAGACGGCGTTGCCGCTGCCCGACAGGAGCCGCCCTGCGCACGGTAGACAAACCCGCAAAGGCCGGTGATATCATCGCCCCCGCAGTGATCTCAAGCAGCGTATTTGCACCTCCGCAACCGCCTTTCTCAAGACGTTCGAGTGGCAGCCAAATCCCTTCCTTGAATGATCGTCATGCCCGGTTTAGTCGCGCCCGGATTCGCCGCGACCATCAGCAAAGGAAGTAGATCCATGGCAACCGGTACCGTAAAGTGGTTCAACGACTCGAAGGGCTTCGGCTTCATCACCCCGTCGGAAGGCGGCGAAGACCTGTTCGCGCATCACACCGCGATCATGATGAGCGGCTTCAAGACGCTCAAGGAAGGCCAGAAGGTCGAGTTCGAGGTGAAGAAGGGCCCGAAGGGCCTGCAGGCGCACAACATCAAGCCCCTGTAAGCGCTTCCCAGACCGCTTAAACAAGAGGCCCGCTCCGAAAGAGCGGGCCTTTTGCTTTCTGGTGCCGGCTGACGGATTCGAACCGCCGACCAACGGTTTACAAAACCGCTGCTCTACCAACTGAGCTAAGCCGGCCAAGTGAGAAAAATAGGGTCCGTCCCTATTTTGCTCCTGCTACTTGATGCGGCGAAGAGTGGGTTTGGTGCCGCCGCCCGGCCGGTGCGGGGGCGGCGGTGTCTTGGGCGCGGGCAGCGCCATGGGCGGGCTCGCCGGCGGGCCTTCGGCCTCGGCCACGGACTGCAGGCCCGGCTTCGGCGCCTCGATGTCGAAGGTCATCCCGTGGCCGGTCTCGCGCGAATAGAGCGCGTAGACGTTGCCGATGGGCACCGAGATCTGGCGCGCGACGCCGCCGAAGCGCGCCGAGAACTCGATCAGCTCGTTGCCCATCTGCAGCTTGTGCACGGCGGCGGGCGAGATGTTGAGGGTGATCTCGCCGTTCTTCACGTACTCGGCCGGCACCTGGGTCTGGGAGTCCACCTTGACCGCGATGTGCGGCGTGTAGCCGTTGTCCACGCACCACTCGAAGAGTCCGCGCAGCAGGTAAGGCTTGGTGGGAATTTCGGCCACGTGGGAAGCGATCCGGCGTTACTTCCGCATCACCTTCTCGGAAGGCGTCAGCGCCTCGATGAAGGCCGGGCGCGAGAAGATGCGCTCGGCGTACTTCATGAGCGGCGCGGCGGTCTTGCCGGGCTTGATGCCGTAGTGGTCGAGGCGCCAGAGGAGCGGCGCGATCGCCACGTCGAGCATCGTGAAGTCGTCGCCCAGCATGTGTTTGGTCTTCGTGAAGACGGGCGCGAGCTCGATCAGGCGGTCGGTGACGTGCTGGCGCGCCTTCTCCGCCGGCTTGTCCTTGCCCGACTCGAGCGCCTCGATCTGCGAGAAAAGCTCGACTTCCATGTTGAACAGCATGAGGCGGGCGCGCGCGCGCATCACCGGGTCGGCCGGCATGAGCTGCGGATGCGGGAAGCGCTCGTCGATGTACTCGTTGATGATGTTCGACTCGTAGAGGATGAGGTCCCGCTCGACCAGCACCGGCAGCCGGTTGTACGGGTTCATCACCGCGATGTCCTCGGGCTTGTTGTACAGGTCCACGTCGATGACCTGGAAATCCATGCCCTTCTCGTACAGCACGAAGCGGCAGCGGTGGCTGAAGGGGCACGTGGTGCCCGAATAGAGTTGCATCATAGGAGGGTTACTTGACGTCCTTCCAGAACTCTTTCTTCAGCAGGTAGGCGAAGATGAAGAGAATGCCGAGCGCGAAGAGCACGACGATGCCGATCGACTTGCGCTTCTGCGCCGCCGGCTCGCTTACGTAGGTCAGGAAGTTCACCAGGTCGCGCACCGTGGTGTCGTACTCGATGGCGCTCTGGGCGCCGGGCGAGAGCTGCGTCCAGCGGTATTCCGCGCGCTCGTGGCCGCCGGCGTCCTTCACCGTGGCGATCTCCAGGCCGCGCTGGCCCTGCAGCATCCACAGCGCGTGCGGCATGCCGACGTTCGGGAACACGAGGTTGTTCCAGCCGGTCGCGGTCTTCGGGTCGCGGTAGAAGGTGCGCATGTACGTGTAGAGCCAGTCGGCCCCGCGCGAGCGCGCGACGAGCGAGAGGTCGGGCGGCGTGACGCCGAACCACTGCTTCGATTCCTTCTGCGGCAGCGTGGTGCGCATCGGCTCGCCCACCTTGTCCGCCGTGAACATCAGGTTGTCGCGGATCTGGCCCTCTTCCAGGCCGAGGTCGGTGAGCCGGTTGTAGCGCATGTACTGCGCGCCGTGGCAGCCGAGGCAGTAGTTGACGAACACCTGGGCGCCCGCCTGCAGGCTCACCAGGTCGCGCGGATCATGAGGTGATTTTTCGAGGCGGTAACCCGTTTCTGCTGCATTGACGGCAGAAAAAACGGAAACCAGCGCCGCGAGGAAAAAGGCTCTCATGCCGTCACCCGGTCGGGAACGGGCTTCACCGGATCCATCTTCGTATACCAGGGCATGAGGAAGAAGAACGCGAAGTAGAGGATCGTGCACAGGCGCGCCACCCAGGTGGCGACGTCCTTCGTGTCGAGGAAGAAGGCGTCGAACCCGAACTGGCCCCACACGGTGGTGGGCTTCACGCCGAGGTAGCCGAGGAGCAGGAACACCACGACGAAGATGCCGAGCGCCCAGCGGTAGATGGGCCCGCGGTAGCGGATCGACTTGACCGGCGAGCGGTCGAGCCACGGCAGGAAGAACAGGATCAGCGTCGCGATGCCCATCGCCAGCACGCCCGGGAACTGCGAGTTGAAGAGCGGCGGCACGGCGCGCAGGATCGAGTAGTACGGCGTGAAGTACCAGACCGGCGCGATGTGCTCCGGCGTCTTCAGCGGGTCGGCCGGGATGAAGTTGTTGTGCTCGAGGAAGTAGCCGCCCATCTCCGGCACGAAGAACATGACGAAGGCGAAGATGGCGAGGAACACCACCGCGCCCATCAGGTCCTTCACCGTGTAGTAGGGGTGGAACGGGATGCCGTCGAGCGGCTTGCCGTCGGGGCCCTTGGCTTTCTTGATCTCGACGCCGTCGGGGTTGTTGGAGCCCACGTCGTGCAGCGCGAGCAGGTGCGCGACCACCAGGCCGAGCAGCACGAGCGGCAGCGCAATCACGTGCAGCGCGAAGAAGCGGTTGAGCGTGGCGTCGGAGACGATGTAGTCGCCGCGGATCCACAGCGCGAGGTCGGGGCCGATGAAGGGCACCGTGCCGAAGAGGTTCACGATCACCTGCGCGCCCCAGTACGACATCTGCCCCCAGGGGAGCAGGTAGCCGAAGAACGCCTCGCCCATCAGCGTAAGGTAGATCAGCACGCCGAATACCCACACCAGCTCGCGCGGCTCCTTGTACGAGCCGTACAGCATGCCGCGGAACATGTGCAGGTAGACCACGACGAAGAAGGCCGAGGCGCCCGTGGAGTGGATGTAGCGCAGGATCCACCCGCCGGGGACGTCGCGCATGATGTACTCGACCGAGCCGAACGCGAGCGCCGCGTCGGGCTTGTAGTTCATCGTCAGGAAGATGCCCGAGACGATCTGGATCACCAGCACCAGGAGCGCGAGCGAGCCGAAGAAGTACCAGAAGTTGAAGTTCTTCGGCGCGTAGTACTCGGACGCGTGGATGCGCCACTGCTCGGCGACGGAGGGCATCCGCGCGTCGAACCAGTTCCACAGCGCGGCAAGTCGGGTCGACATCGCCTAGGCTCCCTTCTTGTCTTTTTCGGCGCCGATCACCAGCGTGCCGTCGCTCACGAACTCGTAGGGCGGCACGCGCAGGTTGGTCGGCGCGGGCGCGCCGCGGAACACGCGCCCGGCGAGGTCGAACTTCGAGCCGTGGCACGGGCAGTAGAAGCCGCCGGCCCAGTCCGCGCCCATCTCCGCCTTCGCGTCGGCGGGCTTCAGCTGCGGCGAGCAGCCGAGGTGCGTGCACACGCCTTCCATCACCATGATGTCCGGCTTCTGCGACCGGTACTCGTTCTGCGCGAACTCGGGCTGGTCGGAGGCCTTCGATTCCGGATCGGAGAGGCGCGGCGCGGCCGCCTTCAGCGACTCGAGCATCTCCTTCGTGCGGCGGATCACCCACACCGGCTTGCCGCGCCACTCGACGACTTCGATCGCACCCGGCGCGATCTTGGTGAGATCGACCTCGACCGGCGCGCCGGCGGCCTTGGCGCGCTCGGACGGGAACATGCTCCAGACGAAGGGCACCGCAGCGCCGGCTGCGGCCGCGCCGCCGACCACCGAAGTCGCGGCAATCAGCGTGCGGCGCGCCTTGTTGACTTGCTCGCTCATAGGAAGAGGCTCATGGGGAAGGCTTGTGTTTTTTCTAATGGGGACGCGGAGGAAAGCGTGCGATTTTACAGGAGCGGGGCGCCAAAAGTCCACGATTTGGCTTCCAAGTCCCTCAATTTCAAAAGGAATCCGAAGCTGTCGGGATCGTCGGACAGGGGGCCCGTATGTTAGGCTCCGCCCCTCCATGCACCGGCTCTGGCTGATCTTCGCGCAGGCGGTCACGGTGGCCGTCGCACTGCTCTTCGTCGTCTCGACGTTCCGTCCCGAGTGGCTTCCGTCGCGCGCCGCGCCCGCCGCCGTGGCGGTGCAGCCTGCGCCCGCCGCAACCGTGTCCGCCGCCGTGCGCGCAAGCTCGTACAACGATGCGGTGCGCCGCGCGACGCCGTCGGTGGTGAACATCTTCACCTCCAAGGAAGTGCGCTCGCCGCGCCATCCGCTGCTGAACGACCCGGTGTTCCGGCGCTTCTTCGGCGAGCAGCTGCCCGACGAGGCGCAGCGCGCCGCAAGCCTCGGCTCCGGGGTGATCGTCAGCACGAACGGCTACATCCTCACCAACCACCACGTGGTGGAGGCGGCCGACGAGATCGAGGTCGCCCTGGCCGACGGCAAGAAGCTGCTGGCGAAAGTCGTGGGCAACGACCCCGAGACCGACATCGCGGTGCTGCGCGTCGACGCCGAAAACCTGCCGGCGATCAGCTTCGGCTCGTCGGATTCCCTGCGCGTGGGCGACGTCGTGCTTGCGATCGGCAATCCGTTCGCCGTGGGCCAGACGGTCACCGCCGGCATCGTGTCGGCCCTCGGGCGCACGGGCCTGGGCATCAACACGTTCGAGAACTTCATCCAGACCGACGCGGCGATCAACCCGGGGAACTCGGGCGGCGCGCTGATCGACGCGACCGGCAACCTGGTCGGCATCAACACCGCCATCTTCTCGCGCTCCGGCGGCTCGCTCGGCATCGGCTTCGCCATCCCCGAGTCGACGGCGAAGATGGTGCTCGACCAGATCGTGAAGAGCGGCGCCGTGACGCGCGGCTGGATCGGCGTCGAAGTGCAGGAGATCACGCCCGCGGTGGCCGAGTCCTTCCGCCTCGGCGGCACGCGCGGTGCCCTGATCGGCGGGGTGCTGCGCGGCGGACCCGCCGACAAGGCGGGCGTCAAGCCAGGCGACGTGGTGATCGAGGTGGACGGCAAGCCGGTCGCCGACCCGGCGGCGCTGCTGAACCTGGTGGCGGCGCTCGCGCCGGGCGCCTCGGCCAGGCTCAAGGTCAAGCGCCAGGGCAAGGAGGTCGACGCGACGATCGCCGTCGGCCGGCGCCCGAAGCCGCAGGCCCGCGCGGAGTGAACGGGCTCTCCCAGGAGAGGATCCTCGAGCTCGCCGCGCGCTCCATGTTCGACCTCTTCTCGAGCATGGCGCAGGGCATGCTGCTGGTGGACCGCGACGCGCGGGTGGTTTGGATCAACGAGGGCTACAAGCGGTTCCTGCCGCAGCTCGGCTTCGAGCGCGCCGAGGACTTCGTCGGCCAGCCGGTCGAGGAGGTGATCCCCAACACGCAGATGCGCCACGTGGTGGACACCGGCAAGCCGATCCTCGTCGACCTGCTGACCAACAAGGCGGGCACCTTCGTGGTGAGCCGCATCCCGCTGCGCGACGAGCGCGGCGAAGTGATCGGCGCCGTCGGCATGGTGCTCTTCGACCATCCCGAGACGACCCTGCAGCCGCTCATCGCCAAGTTCGCGAGCCTGCAGCGCGACCTCGACGAGGCGCGCCGGGAGCTCGCCGAGCGCCGGCGCACCAAGTACACCTTCGCGAGCTTCATCGGCTCGAGCCCGGCGGCGCTCGAGGTCAAGCGCCAGGCCCGCCGCGCCGCGCAGGCCGACGGCAACGTGCTGCTGATCGGCGAAACGGGCACCGGCAAGGAGCTGCTCGCCCACGCCATCCACGCCGCTTCCCGCCGCGCCGCGAAGCCGTTCATCGGCGTCAACGTCGCCGCCGTACCGGATACGCTGCTCGAAGCGGAGTTCTTCGGCGTCGCCCCCGGCGCCTACACCGGCGCCGACCGCAAGGGGCGCGACGGCAAGTTCAAGCTCGCCGACGGCGGGACGCTCTTCCTCGACGAGATCGGCGACATGCCGGCCTCGTTGCAGGGGAAGCTCCTGCGCGCGCTGCAGGAGCAGGAGATCGAGCCGCTGGGCTCGAACCGCGTCATCAAGGTGGACGTGCGCATCGTCGCGGCCACGAGCCGCGACCTGAAGGCGCTGGTCGCCGAAGGCGGGTTCCGCCAGGACCTGTTTTACCGCCTCAACGTGCTCCCGGTCCGCGTGCCGGCGCTGCGCGAGCGCATCGCCGACCTCGAGGCCATCGCCGAGTCGCTGCTCGAGAGCATCGCCTCGCGCACCGGCATGCCGCAGCGCGAGCTCACCGGACCGGCGCTCGCGGCCCTCGCCGCGCACGACTGGCCGGGCAACATCCGCGAGCTGCGCAACGTTCTCGAGCAGGCGGCGATGCTGACCGACCACGCGCGCCTCGGCGCGGAGGATTTCGCTTCGATCCTGCCCGCCGACCGGCCGGAGGCGCGGCGCGCGCCCGGCGTGCGCCCGCTGCCGCAGATGGTGGCGGAGCTCGAGCGACGCTCGATCG
>DASPMF010000009.1:0-32510 GCA_035627155.1 Burkholderiales bacterium
CCGAGGCGCGCATCATGATCGACTCGGCGCGCTTCATGGTGCTGCACGCCGCGTGGAAGATGGACGTCGCCGGCAACAAGGCGGCGCGCAAGGAGATCGCCATGATCAAGGTGCTCGCGCCGACGATGGCGTGCCAGATCATCGACTGGGCGATGCAGGTGCACGGCGGCGGCGGCGTGTCCGACGATTTCGGACTCGCGCGGGCCTACGCCTCGGCGCGCACCCTGCGCTTCGCCGACGGCCCGGACGAGGTGCACCGCAACGCCATCGCCAAGCAGGAGCTCGGCGAGCAGACGTCGATCGCCGAAGCGCTGGGCAGTAAATGAGAGCCGCTCGGTAGTGGAGCTCAAGGGCAAGGTCGCGGTGATCACGGGCGCGGCGAGCGGCATCGGCCGCGCCGCGGCGCTGCGCTTCGCCCGCGAAGGCGCAGAGGGCCTGGTCCTGGGTGATGTGAACGATTTCCATCCGGAGTCGGGCATTGCCGTCCGATGCGACGTTTCGCGGGAAGGCGATGTGCAGAACCTCGTGCGCGAGGCCGAGAAGCGCTATGGCCGCGTCGACGTCTTCTTCTCGAACGCGGGGATCTTCCAGGCCGGCGACATCCATGCGCCGGACGCCGACTGGGAGCGCAACTGGAAGATCCACGTCATGGCGCACGTGTATGCGGCGCGCGCGGTGGTGGACAGGATGGCGGCGCGCGGCGACGGCTATTTCCTCGTAACGGCGTCCGCCGCGGGCCTGCTCAACATCGTCGAGTCGGCGACCTACGGGGTGACCAAGCACGGCGCGGTGGCTTTCGCCGAGTGGCTCGCCATCGCCTACGGGCGCAAGGGCGTGAAGGTCTCCTGCCTTTGCCCGCAGGCCGTGCTGACGAACATGTTTACCGGCAACGGCGGCTCCGCCGGCGTGGACGGCGCACTCACCGTCGAGCAGGCGATGGACGAGGTGGTGAAGGTGATGCGCGAGGAGAAGTTCCTCATCCTTCCGCACCCGAAGGTTCTCGACTACATGCGCGTCAAGACCGGCGACTACGACCGCTGGCTAGGCGGCATGCAGAAGCTCTTCCTGAAGCACGCCGGCCGCTAGGCGCAGCTCCTCGTCGCTCGTCAGCAGGTCCGGGCAGAGGCGCAGGTATTCGCCCCGCGCGTCCGCCTTCACGCCCTTTTCTCGCAGCTTCTCGCAAAGCGCCACCGCGTCCCTGCGAACCACGGTGACGAATGCGCCATGCCGTTCATCGGCCCCGGTGACGGGGAGAAGCGATGAAAGAAGGGCCTTCTGGCGGAGATTCTGCGTGCGGATGCGCTCGACCCCCATCTCCAGGGTGAATTCGAGCCCGGCAAGCGCCTGCACGGGCGCGAGCACCGGCGGCGTGGATTCCAGCCAGGCGTCGCCGCCGGCCCCGAACTGCGGCGGCTCCGGGCGCTCGTAGGAGAACATGTCCTTCTTCGCGAACCATCCGGTGTCGAGCGTGACGCGCCCGTGGTGCCGCGGATGCACGTAGAGCCAGCACGCGCCCGGCCCGCCGCGCAGGTACTTGTAGGACCCGCCGACGGCGAAGTCGACGTCACCGACGGAAAAGGGCAGCACACCCACGTGGTGATAGACATCGAGGAGCACCAGGGCACGCCCCGCGTGCGCTTGCCTGATGAGCGCTTCCGTTTCCTGAAGAATCTTCCCCGAACGGAAGGCCACGGAGGAAAGCACCAGCAGATCGCAAGGCTCGAATCGGAAGGCGTCGAAGGGTAGTGTCTGCAGCTCGATGCGGCCCTGGTCGCGGTAGACGCGCAGGATGAAATCGAGCGAGTCGAACTCCGCGTCGCTCGTCAGGACCCTGGGCTTGCCGGGAAAGCTGTTCAGCACGGCGCGCAGGCCCTGGCCGGCGCTCGTCTTGGGAACGATGCAGTCCGGGCTCGCTGCGTGGACGAGCTGCGCGGTCAGGCGGCGGAACTTCTCGCGCGCCTCGAGCCAGGCGTCCCATGCGCCGTCCATGTCGCGGTACCAGGCGTCGAGCGCCGAGCGCACGTCCTCCGCCATGCGGTCCGGAGGCCGCCCGAGGGAATGGTTGGCGAGGTAGATCTCCCTGCGCTGCAGGACGCGCGAGAAACGCGGCCACACCTCGCGGCGCAGGTACGCTTCGTCAAAGCTCGGTGCGGACATCGATGAGCTCGGGGAAGAGCGGGTGCTCGAGCGTGCGGCGCAGGAATGCGACGCCGGCGGATCCGCCGGTGCCGGGCTTGAAGCCGATCACCCGCTCGACGGTCTTCACGTGGCGGAAGCGCCAGAGCTGGAAGTTCTCCTCGACGTCCACCAGCTTCTCGCACATGTCGTATTCGGCCCAGTAGCTTTCCGGGTCCTCGTAGATCCTCTTCAGGCACGCCGTCACGCCCGGGTGGCGCTCGTAGGGCTGGGACCAGTCGCGCTCGACGCGTTCGGCCGGCACCGGCAGGCCGCGCCGCGCGAGGTAGCGCAGGAACTCGTCGTAGAGCCCCGGCGTGTTCAGCAGCTCCCGCAGGTACTTCTCGACCGGCGGGTCGTGGCGATGCAGGTCGACGCGCGCGGGGTTCTTGTTGCCGAGCAGGAACTCGATGGCGCGGAACTGGTGCGATTGCAGTCCCGACGCGGGGCCGAGCAGGCCGCGGAAGCGCACGTACTCGCTCGGCGTCAGGGTCTCGAGCACCGCCCACTGCTCGAAGAGCTGGCGCTGGATCTGCTTGACGCGCGCGAGGATCTTGAAGCACGGCTCGAGCTCGCCGGCGCGCACGTGGCCGATCGCTGCGGTGAGCTCGTGCACGAGCAGCTTCATCCACAGCTCCGAGGTCTGGTGCTGGATGATGAACAGCATCTCGTCGTGGTGCGTGGAGCGCGGCTTCTGCGCCGAGAGGATCTGCGCGAGCTGCAGGTAGCCGCCGTAGGACGTTTCCGCAGCGAGGTCGGTGACGATCCCCGCTTCATCGGGCTTCCGGGTCATGCACCTATAATGCCATCGTCCCCCACCGGAGTCCTGCATGCTCAAGCTCTGCGGCTTCCACGTCAGCAACTACCACAACAAGGTGCGCATCGCGTTGCTCGAGAAGGGCATCCCGTTCGAGGAAGACGCGAGTTGCCGGCCCTCGCAGGACGAGGCGTTCCTCGCGCGCTCGCCGCTGGGCAAGGTGCCGTGGATCGAGCTCGGCGACGGCCGGCGCCTCAGCGAGTCGGCGACGATCCTCGAGTACCTCGAGGAGGCGCACCCGGAGAAGCCGCTCCTGCCGAGGGACCCGTTCGAGCGCGCCAAGGTACGCGAGCTCGTCACCTACCTGGAGTGGCACCTCGAGATCACGGCGCGGCGTCTGTATCCGTACGCGTTCTTCGGCAAGGGCGCGGCGCCGGACGCCACAAAGGCTTCGGTGGAGAAGGAGCTCGGCAAGGGGCTGCGCGCGCTGCGCGGCATGGTGAAGTTCTCGCCCTATATCGCCGGCGCGGGGCTGACGCTCGCCGATTGCGCGGCGTTCGTGCACCTGCCGCTCGTGTCGCTCACCACGAAGATCGTCTACGGCCGCGACTTCCTCGAGGACGGGCTTCCGCAGGCGAAGGCCTACCTGCGCATGCTCGGCGAACGCCCGGCGTTCGCGAAAGTGAACGAGGATCGCAAGGCCGCCCAGTCCGCCTCGATCGCAAAAGCGCGGGAGCAGGCCGCGGGCACCTGATGCTGCAGGAGTACGTGCGGTTCACCGTCACGCTGGTGGCGGTGCTCGATCCGTTCCTCGCCGTGCCGATCTTCCTCGCCTTCACGGCGTCGCAGGATGCCGCCGCGCGCCGGCACCTGATCAACGCGGTAACCCTCACGGTGTTCCTGGTCCTCCTCGGGGCGGCGCTGTTCGGCGAAGTGCTGCTGAGCCTCATCGGCGCGAGCCTGCCGGCGTTCACCGCGGGTGGCGGCGTGGTGCTGCTTCTCATGGCCCTCGCGATGCTGAACGCCGAGGCCGGCAAGGTGCGGCAGAACCCCGCCGAGGCGGAGGAAATGGAATCGCGCGACCTCTCGGGCGTGGTACCGCTCGCGGTGCCGCTCCTCGCCGGTCCGGGCGCGATCAGCACGACGATCATCGCCGCGCAGCGCGATGCGGGCGCCGCGCATACCGCGGGGCTCGTGGCGTGCATCCTCCTCGTGTGCGTGCTGCTGTGGATCGTGCTGCGCCTCGCGCAGCGGATCGGCCAGCGCATGAGCATGAGCGCGCTCAACGTGGCGACGCGCCTGTTCGGCCTGCTGCTGGCCGCGATCGCCATCGAGATGATGGCGACCGGCGCGAAGGCGCTGCTACCGGGACTCGCTGGCTAGGTAGATCGGCGAGGGGCGCGGCGCATCGCCAGGGGTCCGGCTGCGCAGCCGGTTGCCCGAGCGGATCACGGCGGCGGCATCTTCGGGCCGCAGCGGCTTGCTGAAGTGATAGCCCTGCGCCGCCCAGCACCCCATGCCGCGCAGCCGAGCCGCGATCGCTTCCGATTCCACACCCTCGGCGATGGTCTGCAGCCGCAGCGAGCGGCTGAGCGCCACGATGGCCTGTGCGATGGACGCATCGTCGGCGGAGCGGTCGATGTCACGGACGAAAGACATGTCGATCTTCAGCCGCTCCACGGGCAGGCGCTTGAGGTAGCCGAGCGACGAGTAGCCGGTGCCGAAGTCGTCGATGGAGATGTGGATGCCAGCGGCGCGCAGGCGGGCCAGCGTCTGGGCCGCGCGGTCGGGGTCCTGCATGAGGCCGCTCTCCGTGACTTCCAGCTCCAGCAGCCCGGCCGGCATGCCGGTCTCGCGCAGCACGTCCTGGATTTCCTCCGCCAGCTCGCGGCGGCGCAGCTGCCGCACCGAGAGGTTGACCGCCACGGAAACCGCGGGCAACCCCTGTGCCAGCCACCGCGCGCCCTGCGTGCAGGCCTCGCGGAGCACCCACGCGCCGATCTGTTCGATGAGGTCGCTCGATTCCGCGATGCGCAGATAGTGCCCGGGCCCGAGCGGCCCAAACTCCGGATGGTCCCAGCGAACGAGCGCCTCCAGGCCGACCAGGCGGCCGCTCTCCAGCTCGACCTGCGGCTGGTAGACCAGGCGCAGGCCGCCGTGCGCGAGCGCATCGCGCAGCCCGTTCTCGATGGCGAAGCGCGCCTGTTGTTCCTTGTTCATCCCTTCGACGAAGAAGGCGGCGCGCTTCTTGCCGCTTTCCTTGGCGCGATACATCGCGGTGTCGGCGTTGCGGATCATGTCCGAGGCGGTGCGGGCGTCGTCGGGGTAGCGGCAGATGCCTACGCTCGCCCCGATATGGATGCTGCGGCCGTGGATATCGAACGGGCGTGAGAGCTCGCCTACCAGCTCGCGCGCGACGAGCCCCGCGTGCTCGTCCGCCTTGAGCTGCTCGAGCAGGACGGTGAATTCGTCCCCGCCGAGGCGGCTGACCGTGTCCCCGGCGCGCAGGCGCAGGCGCACGCGCTGGGCAACCGCTGCCAGCAGCTCGTCGCCGGCCGCGTGGCCCAGGGTGTCGTTGACCAGCTTGAAGTCGTCCAGGTCGACGAAGAGCAGCGCCGCCCGGCTCCCGCCGCGCTCCGCCCGTCCCAGCGCCTGCTGCAGGATCGCCATGAAACCGTTGCGGTTCGGAAGGCCGGTCAGCGAATCGAAGTGCGCAAGGTAGTCGAGGTGTTGCTCCGTGCGGGCGACGCGGCGCCGCATGCCGGAGAGGAGCAGGTACGCGCCGCCGAGCGTTGCGGCGAGAAGCAGCATCGCCGAGAGGCTGTAGCGCCGCAGGTTCGCGCTTAGCCTCTGCGTGTCCGTGCGGACCAGCACCTTGCCGATTACCTCGCCGTTGACCGACACCGGCTCGAGGACGTCGAAGGTTCCCTCGTTCGGCGTGCCGCCGTCGCGCTCGTACGCCGCGAAGAGCGCCCCGCCGCGGTACACGGCCGCGGCGGCCACGTCCGGGGACGCGCGCAGGGAGGCGAGAGTCTCGGCTGCCGCCGAGCGGTCGCCGAAGGAGATCGCCGCGGCGACGTTCTCCCCGATGACCTGCGCGCGCGTGCGGGCGTCACTCGAGAACTCCTCGCGGCGGGTGTAATAGTCCTGGGTGACCAGCACGAAGATGGCGACCAGCAGGGCCGCCGCCATCACGGCGAAGCTCACCATGAACATGCGTGCGCTGCCTGGCGGCAGGGCGCCGGGGCGCGGATCAGTCATCGACATGGCCGTGCACCTTTCTCGCGAGGCGCAGGAGCTTGGAGCTCGGGCGCAGGCCCGCGGCGCGCGTGCTGTCGACGTTCACTTCGAACGCCATGCGCGCATCCTCCACGTCCAGCTCGATCATGCCGCCTCGCCCGGCGAAGCCCGCGGACTCCGCCACGAGCAGGGTGGAGCGGCGCGCGTCCGACCCCGGGGGCACCCGAGCCTGCGCAGGCCAGTATCCGACGTGGCAGCCCTCCGGGGCTGCTCCGGCTGCGAGGCGCCGTGCCGCGAGTCTCCGGCCGTGGACCGTCTTGCCCGAGAGCGACGCGAACGCCGCCGTCATCCGCTCGTCCGCATAGCAGAGGACGAACGGCTCGCCCGGCGCGGGCAGGGCCTCCGCGGGCCAGCTCGTGAAAACGGCGAAGTGGAAGACCAGCGCCGCCTTGGCCGCGTGCTCGGGGGCGCCTTGCTGCGCGTGCGCCCCGCATTGCCATGCGAGCGCCGCAAGCGCCAGTGCGGCCGCGCGGAAGCTAGAAGCGGACATCGAGCTCCAGGCGCACCGTGCGGCCGTCGCGCGCCAGCCTCTCCTGGGTGTGCTCGTCCGACCCGGCGTCCCAGTAGGTCCGGTTGGCGACGTTGTAGACCCCCGCGCGCAGCTCGGCGTTGCGTGCGATCGCGCTCGTCAGCGTCGCGTTCAGGACGGTGTACGACGGAATCTCGCTGCCTCGTGAAGCGCGCGCGCCGAGGTGCCGCGCCTCAAGGCCGAGGCGGACGCGCTCGCCCGCCAGCGGCACGAGCGCCTGCCCCGTCGCGATATGCCGGGGAGAGTTGTCGAGCCACATTCCATCGCGGCGCGCCGACTGCAGCGCCAGCGTGCCGCGCAGGCGCAGTCCATTGCGCAGGCGGTGGTCCGCCTCCGCCTCCACGCCGCGGGTCCGCACGTTCCCGGCGTTGACGAACTGCCGATCGCCGTCGGCCGGATCGGTTATGAGGTCGATCAGGCCCTCGACCCGGTAGGTGTAGGCGGAGGCGGCGAACCGTGTGCGCCCGGCGGTCTGCTCGTACACGGCCTCGTAGGTCCGGATGCGCTCGGGTAACAGGTCGGGGTTCGATTTCTGACCGAAACCGGGCATGCCGTAGTACCGCTCGTAGGCGTTGGGCGCGCGGAATGCGGTTCCGTAGAGGAGCTTCACGGTACGGCTGCGGTCGACGTGGTGGATGAGCGAGAGGCGCGGATTCGTCGAAGAAAGCCCGCTCGCCAAGCTGTCGTGGCGCAGGCCCGCGCCGACGATGAGGTCCGGGCGCAGCCGGTACTCCGTCTCGGCGTAGACGCCGTTGTTCGACCCCTTGCGGCGGTCGTCGAGGTAGACGAAGGCGGGGTCCTCATCGTAGTTCAGCTGGTCGACCTGCTCATCGCGCTGATGCTCGACACCGACGACGAGCCGGTGCCCGCCAGCCAGCCGGTGCATCAGCCGCGTCTCGAGGATCCACTGCACGCCGCGTACGCGGTCGCGGTTCGCCACCAGGGGCGGGGCGTCGTAGATGTACCGGCCCGCGTAGTGATAGTCGTTGTAGCTCAGGCGGGCGAGAAGGTCGGTGCGCTCGCCTACCGCCGCCTCGTAGCGCACGTCCGCGAAGGCGTAGCTGTCGCGGGTCTCCGATCCGGGCACCCCGAATGCCGTCCCGAACGCCGCGGTCGGGATGCCCTTGAGGCGGCTCGAGCCGCCGGCGCTCACCGTCACCGGCCCCGCCGCGAAGCGCGCGAAGGCGCGCTCGGCGCGCTGGTAGTCGAGCCCGGCTGCCATGCCGCCGTCGGTCGCCTCGAACTCCGGGTAGAAGTGGTCCGCGCCGCGGCTTCGCTCCCGTGCCGCCGACACCAGCAGCTCGGCGCCCGATTCGAGGCGCCGACCGACGTTCAGGCGCAGTCCCCCCGCGTTGTCGCTTGCGGCATAGGCGGCGGCTTCCGTGCCGACGGACTCGCCCTTGCGCGTAACGACGTTCACGACGCCGAGGAAGGCGTTGCTGCCGTACAGCGCCGACCCCGGACCCGGGATGAACTCGATGCGCTCGACCAGACTCAGGTCGATCGGAAACTCGCTGCCCATCGTCGCGGTGTTGTAAACGTTGTCGTTCACGCGGTAGCCGTCCACCAAGAGCAGGACGCGCGTGTTGTAGTCTCCCGGGCGCGCGAAGCCGCGCACGCCAAGGTACGTGTAGTTGCGGTCGTCGGTGGTGAAAACGCCGCGCACGGAGCCGAGCGCCTCGCCGAGCGTGCGATAGCCGAAATGCCGGATGTCCTCGCGCGTCAGGATGCTCACCGCGGAGGGCGCGTCAGCTGTGTCCTGTGCGAAGCGGGAGGCTCCGTAGACCTCCATGCGCAGCAGCTGCTCGAGCGGCAGCTCGGTGAGTTGCGCAGCCGAAGGATTCCCTTGCGCCCCCGCGCTGCTCCACGCAAGCGCCAGCGCGGCCGCGACGCCGGTGATACGTTTCCGCTTGTTCAGGACTGCTCTCCCTATTCTTCGGCGCACTTATCGGCGCCCGTCCCGCCTCGTTTGATCCGCATCAAGTGAGACGGGAAACGGCGAGGGCGGAATGCTAGGGCGTGCGCGCTGGCCGGCCCATTGGGAAAGTCCTGACGCCGCGCATAGGGGAAAACCCCTATGACCGGTCAGGAAACGTCAGGCGCGCGCAAGCCATTCGGCCGCGTCCCGCCAGAGCGTGTCGCGGAAGCGGCCGCGGAAGAACCCGAAGTGCCCGATGCGCTGCGCGCCGATTTCCTCGGGGCGCAGCCACTTCATCTCCTTGCGCGCGTTCGGGTACAGAACCAGCAGCGCTTCGGCTGCCGCGCGAGGCGCGTAGAGCGTGTCATCGGCGATCGCGATGAGGCGCAGCGGGGCGGTGAATGCGGCGGCGCGTTCGTCCATCCCGAGCGCGCCGACGAGGTAACGCGGATGCCGGCACCAGCTGGCCCATTCGAGCGCCACGCCGGAGGGCAGGTCCTCGCCCTGGCGCAGGAGCGCCCCCGGGAAATAGCCGGCAAGGTGGGTCGCGGCCGGCAGCAGGCCGTGCGTCAGCAGCCACATGCCGAACCGGTCGACCCCCTGCCAATGGCGCCAGTAGCAGCTCTGCGACGCCACGGCGAGCACCGCGGCCAAGCGCTCGGCGCCCGGCATCACGGCGAACGACTGTCCGCCGAAGCTGTGGCCGATGCCGATGCGTTTGTCGAAAGACAGCTCTTCCTCGACATACCGGGAGATCGCGGGCGCATCGAGCAGGGCCCAGTCACGCATGCGTGCCCGGATCTCCCGCACGTGCATCCGCGCGGAGCGCCCGACGCCGCGGTAGTCGAACGTGACAACCGTGAAGCCGCGTTCGGCGAGGAAGGAAGCGAAGTCGGCGTAGTACTCCTGCCGCACGCCCGCCGCGGCGTGTACCTGCACTGCCCGGCGATTCGATGCCCCGGGGCGGAACAGCGTCGCCGCCAGCCGGTAGCCGTCGCTCGCGACGACTTCTACTTCCATGCGTGCCAGAGCATGAAGGCGCCGCCGGCCAGGATGAGCGCCTCCATGAAGACGATGTGCAGGCGTGCGTGCATGCGCGTGACGAGCCATTTGCCGAAGGCGCTGCCCGGGATGGTGGCAATGCCGATCAGCACGCCGGCCACGAGCGACGGCTCGTCGAGCAGGTCGAACTTGTGGAAGAGGGCCGCCTTGCACAGGTCGAAGGCGATGGTCGCCAGCGCATCGGTCGCGAGCACCGCCTGTCCGGTCAGTCCCGCCCCGAGCAGGGTGGAGACGAGGATCATGCCGGTGCCGCTCGCCAGGCCGGAGGCGAGACCCCAGATGCCGGCGCCGACGGCGAGGCCGGGCGTGCCGAGGACCATGCTGCGATGGTGCAGGATGCGCCGCGCCGGCACGGATGCGATGACCACGGCCCCGAGCACCGTTCCCACGCTGCGCGCGTCGAGCACCGCATAGAGCCATGCGCCCAGGACGAGGAACGGCAACGCGGCGGCCAGCGCGATCGCGACGGCCCGCCGGTCCAGGCTCTCGCGATAGAACCAGAAGCGCCCCGAATTGATGATCACCCCGGCGACGGCGAGCACCGGGATAACGGCTTTCACTCCAATGATCGGGGTGAGCGCGGCAGTGAGGATTACGCCGGTTCCGAAGCCGCCCACCGCGCCGACCACCGCAGCGGCCATCGCAAGCGCCGCGACTGCGACGAGCGTGGCGCCGTCGAAGAGCAAGTCAGGTTTTCGGCAGCGGCCGGGGGCGGCCGTTGGAATCGATGGCCACGTAGGTGAGCGTCGCCTCCGTCACCTTCACCACCGTCGGGTCCGAGGGCCGCCGCTCGGCGAAGACCTCCACGTTCACCGTCACCGAAGTGCGGCCGACGCGCACGACTTCGGCGTAGAAGGACAGCACGTCGCCAATCTGCACCGGCTGCTTGAAGACGAATTCCTTCACTGCCACGGTGGCGACGCGCCCGCGCGCAATGCGCCCCGCGACGATCCCGCCGGCGATGTCGACCTGCGACATGATCCACCCGCCGAAGATGTCGCCGTTCTGGTTGGCGTCGGCCGGCATCGGCACGACGCGCAGCGCCGCGTGCTTGTCCGCCGGAAGGCTCTCCATCGGCTACTTCGCCTGCGTGGAAAGGTAGTGCAGCGGCCCGCCGCGGAACGGGGCGAAGCCGGTGCCGAAGATGAGGCCGGCGTCGGCGAGGTCGGCATCGGCCACGACGCCCTCCGCGACCGCGGCCTTCGCCTCTGCGAGGTAGGGCTCGATCAGCGCCTGCACGAGGTCCGGGCCGTACGCGTCGGGCTGGCCCTTCACCGCCTTGCCGTCCTCATAGCGGTAGATGCCCTGGCCCGTCTTCTTCCCGAGGTGTCCCAGAGCCACCTTGTTCGCGAGGACCTGCGGAATGTCGGCTTCGGACACGTTGCCCTTCGCGAGCGACTTGCCGGCATGTAGGCAGATGTCGAGGCCGACGGTGTCGGCGAGCTCCGCCGGGCCCATCGGCATGCCGAAGTCCTCCATGGCGCGGTCGAGCGTCTCCGGCTTGACCCCTTCGTCGAGGAGGCGAAAGGCCGTCTGCATGTACGGGCCGAGCACGCGGTTCACCAGGAATCCGGCGGCGTCCTTCGTCGGCAGCGGGAGCTTGTCGATCTGGCGGACGAAGGCGGCGGCACGCTTCGCCGTCTCAGGACTCGTTCTTTCGGAGGAGACCACCTCCACCAGCTGTAGCTGCGGCACTGGATTGAAGAAGTGGATGCCGACGAGCCGCGAGGGGTCCTTGAGCCCGGTGGCGATGTCGGAAAGCTTCAGGCTCGACGTGTTGGTGGCGAGGACCGCCTCCGGCTTCGCGGTCGCCTCCAGCTTTGCGAACAGCGCGCGCTTAGCCTCCAGGTTCTCGAAGATCGCCTCGATGATCACGTCGGCGTGCGCCGCGCCTGCGCCCGTGACGTCCGGGATCAGCCGGTCCATCGCGTCGCGCACCCGGAGCTTGTCGCGCAGCCGGCGCTCGAAGAGCCTGGCCGAGCGCTTGATCGCCGGCGCGATGCGCTCGGGCGCGGTGTCCTGAAGGGTCACCGAAAGCCCGCGCATGGCGCATACGGCCGCGATGTCGCCGCCCATCACGCCGGCACCGACCACGTGCACGTGACGCGCCTTGAAATCGGCGCCCTTGCCTAGCGCCTTCAGCCGCTCCTGCAGGAAAAAGATGCGCACCAGGTTCCGCCCGGCCGGGTGCTCGACGAGTCGCGGGATGGAATACGGCTTGTCCGCCGGCACGTCCAGCGCATTGCCGCCGTGGTGCTGCCAGATGTCGAGGATCGCGTAGGGCACGGGGTAGTGCTCGCGCTTCACCTTCTTCGCCACCTGCTTGCGCGCCTGCGAAGCGACCACGCCTTTCATCCTGAGGAGCACCCGCTGCACGAGCGGCAGCGCCCTGCGAGCGGGCGCTTCCAGTGTCAGCATGCGTGCGGTGCTCTCGAAGATGCGCAGGGGCACCGCCTGGTCCGCGAGGCCCATGCGCTTCGCGCGCTTCGCATCGATCGTCTTGCCGGTGAGAAGGAGGTCCATCGCGGCGGTGGGGCCGACCCGCTCCGGCAGCCATTCCATGGCGTGCCACGCGGGAATGACGCCGACCATTACCTCGGGCTGCGCGAAGCGCGTCTTCGGGTCGTCGAGGGCGACGATGTAGGTGCAGGCGAGCGCCATTTCCATGCCGCCGCCCATGCAGAAGCCGTTCACCATCGCCGTGGTCGGGAAGGGCAGGTCACGCAGCTTCTGGAAGGTGTCCCAGCCAAGCTTCACGAACGATAGCGCGTCGTCGGCGCCCTTGAAGTTCGCGAATTCCTGGATGTCGGCCCCGCCGATGAAGCTGTCCTTCGCCGAGCGGATCACGAGGCCCTTGGGCGCGGCGGCCCTGATCTCCTCGAGCGCGGTCGCGAGCTCCTGCATCGCCTCGCGGGAAAAGGTGTTGGTCGACTCGCCCTGCTTGTCGAAGGTGAGCCAGGCGAGCCCGTGCCGGTCGATCTCCCAGAGCCAGTGCTTCAGCAGGCTCTTCGTCGGTGCGCGTTCCATGGCGTCTCCGTCAGACCGTCTCGACCAGCATTGCGCCGCCGAGGCCGCCGCCGATGCAGATGCAGGCGATGCCGCGCTTCGCGTTGTTGCGCTTCAGCGTCTTCAGCAGATGCAGCACGATGCGCGCCCCTGAAGCACCGACCGGGTGGCCCAGAGCGATGGCGCCGCCATCCGAGTTGAGTTTTTCAGTATCGAGAGAACCCAAAGCACCCGGAAGGCCGAGCTCCTCCCGGCAGTACTTCTCGTCGTTCCATGCCGCGAGGCAGCCGAGCACCTGCGCGGCGAAGGCCTCGTTGATTTCCCAGTGGTCGAGGTCGTTGAGGCCGAGCTGGTGGCGCTTCAGGATCGGCGTGGCGGCGTGCACCGGGCCGAGGCCCATGTGCGCCGGGTCCAGTCCCGCCCATTCCGAATCCACGATGCGCCCGATCGGCTCCAGCCCGTACATGGAGACCGCCGACTCGGAAGCGAGCAGCAGCCAGGCGCCGCCGTCGGTGATCTGGGAGCTGTTGCCCGGGGTGACGTTGCCGTACTTGCGGTCGAAGAAGGGCTTCAGCTTGGCGAGCCCCTGCATCGAGGCGTCGCGGCGCACGCCATCGTCGAGCGGGTAGACGTTGCCCTTGGCGTCGAAGAGCGCCTCCACCTCCCCGCCGCCCGGCGCGAGCCGGCCTTCGTCCTGCGCCTTCGCCACCTTCTGGTGCGAGCGCACGGAGAACTCGTCCATCTGCTCGCGCGTGATGCCGAAGCGGTGGGCGACGTTCTCCGCGGTCTGGCCCATCAGGAGGCCCACCATCGGATCGGTCAGGCCTTTCATGATGCCGATCACCGGCGCCAGCAGGTTCTTCACCGGAAGCCGTGCGAAGGCGGCGATCCTCTGCGACGTCGTTTTCGTCGATGCGAGTTCAGAAAACCACAGCACCATCTTGTCGCCGTAGAGGAGCGGCGCGCGCGAGAGCGCGTCGACGCCGCCGGCGAGCACGAGGTCCGAGCGGCCGGCGAGGATGTTGCTGATTCCGGAATCGATCGCCTGCATGCCGGAGGCGCAGTTGCGCATCACGGTCCAGCCCGGGACCTTCTGCCCGCAGCCCATGCGAAGCGCCGCGACGCGGCCGATGTTCACCTCGTCCACCGAGGGCGCGGCGCAGCCGAGGATCACCTCGTCGAGCTGGTCCGGAGCGAAGGGCTGGCGCACGAGCAGCGCGCGCCCGGCCTGCGTGGCGAGGTCGGCGGCCGAAAACGGCCCCGGGCGGTTCTTCGATTTCAAAAACGGCGTCCGGGCGCCGTCCACGACGTAGATGGGCTTGGAGAACATGGTTACGCGGCTTTCATTGCGGCGGGTTTCTCGGCGGCGAGCTTCTGCAGCGCCTCGGCACGGCCGTAGTCCTGCGGGAAGTCGTCGACCTTGATGACGTTGCGGCGCAGCGCTTCCTTGCGCTGCCACTGCGCGCACTCCTCGGCGGTGATCACGCCCGCGTCGCGCGCCAGGACGGAAAGGTCCCGCGAAGGATGCGGCTCGATGCGGCCCGCCTTGACCGCGTCGCGCAGCTTCTTGTCGATGGGCTCGCAGGCGATCGTCGCCTGGAACGCGGCCTCGAGCACGAAGGTGGGATCGGATTCGGTCCGGGACACGAACACGAGCGGGGTGAGCCGCTCGCGCGCGCTGCCCGGCTCGAGCACGATCCTCGCGCACTCCTTGTTGCGCGCGTCGAGCGGCGGGCGGAACGGCATGCCGAGCGGGAAGAGGGCGAAGCGCATCAGCCGCGCGAGCGCCTTGACCGGGAAGTTGGAGAGCACCTGGTCGAACGCGTTCTGCGCGTCGTAGAGCGCGTCGCGCACCGCCCAGCGCACGAGCGGCAGGTCCTCGCGGATGCGACCGTCGTCCTCGTAGCGCTTCAGCGTCGCGGACACGAGGTACATCATCGACAGGATGTCGCCCAGGCGCCCGGAAATCTTCTCCTTGCGCTTCAGGGCACCGCCCATGGCCATCATCGACACGTCGGCAAGGAACGCGAATGCAGCCGACAGCCTGGAAAGGTGCTTGTAGTAGTGCCGGGTCTCGGGCGCTCCATTCCTCGGCACGGGCGCGATGGAGGACCGGAAGAGGCCCAATACGAAGGCCCGCACGCCGTTGGAGATCGCATGCCCGATGTGGGACATGAAGGCGTCGTCGAACTCGCGCGACGCCTCGGCGCCGGACATGTCCTTCGCCGCGCGCATCTCGCGCAGGACGTACGGGTGGCAGCGGATCGCGCCCTGGCCGAAGATGATGAGCGTGCGCGTCAGGATGTTGGCGCCCTCGACGGTGATGCCCACCGGCAGCACCTGATAGCCGCGCCCAACCCAGTTGTTCGGCCCGAGGCAGATGCCCTTGCCGCCGTGGATGTCCATGGCGTCGTTCACGCACTGGCGGGCGCGCTCGGTCATGTGGTACTTCGCGATGGCCGAGATCACCGAGGGCTTCTCGCCCGCGTCCACGGCGCCGGCGGTCATCACGCGCGTGGCTTCCATCAGGTAGGCGTTCGCGGCGATGCGTCCGAGCGCCTCCTCGACGCCCTCCAGCTTGCCGATGGGCGTGCGGAACTGGCTGCGCACGCGCGCATAGGCGCCGGTCACGCGCGCGAGCGCCTGCGCGCCGCCGACGGACGACGCGGGCAGCGAGATGGAGCGCCCCGCGGCGAGGCAGTTCATGAGCATCATCCAGCCCTTGCCCGCGTATTCCGGCCCGCCGATGATCCAGTCGAGCGGCATGAAGACGTCCTTGCCGGAGTTCGGGCCGTTCTGGAACGTGCCGTTGAGCGGCAGGTGGCGCCGGCCGATGTTCACGCCCGGCGTATTCGTCGGCACCAGGGCGCAGGTGATTCCCAGATCTGCTTCCTTGGAGATCAAATGCTCTGGATCGTAGAGCCGGAAAGCCAGGCCCAGCAGCGTCGCCACCGGTCCGAGCGTGATGTAGCGCTTGTCCCAGGTGACGCGCATGCCGAGCACTTCCTTGCCCTGGAACGTGCCCTTGCAGACCACGCCGTAGTCCGGGATCGAGGCTGCATCCGAGCCGGCCTCGGGGCTGGTCAGCGCGAAGCAGGGGATCTCGAGGCCCTTGGCGAGGCGCGGCAGGTAGTAGTCCTTCTGCGCGTCGGTGCCGTAGTGGAGCAACAGCTCCGCCGGCCCGAGCGAGTTCGGCACCATCACCGTCACGGCCGCCGCGTTGGAACGGGTGGAGAGCTTGGTCACCACGGCGGAATGCGCGAAGGCGGAGAAGCCCATGCCGCCGTACTTCTTCGGGATGATCATCCCGAGGAAGCCCTTGTCCTTGATGAATTGCCACACCTGCGGCGGCAGGTCGTAGCGCTCGTGCGTGATCTCCCAGTCGTTGCACATCGCGCACAGCTCCTCCACCGGCCCGTCGAGGAAGGCCTGCTCCTCGGCGGTGAGCTTTGGCGCCGGCGTGGCGAGCAGCTTGTCCCAGTCGGGGCGCCCGGAGAAGAGATCCGCGTCAAACCAGACCGTTCCGGCGTCGATCGCCTCCTTCTCGGTCTGCGACATGTCCGGCAGGATCCTCCGGTAGACGGCGAGGATGCGGTCGCTCACCAGCTTCCTCCGGAGCGCCGGGACGTTCAGGACGACCGCGAAGGCGGCGAACACCGCGAATGCGACCCAGTTCCACAGGGCGAGCAGCGCGCCGAAGGCGGCCGTCCAGGCGATGAGCGGCGCGCGAAGGTAGGCGAGCACGAAGAAGAGCGCGACGGCGCCGGCGAGCCAGTAGAGGATTTCCATGACTTCTCCTAGGCGGCCTTGCGCACGCTCTGCTTCAGCGGCGCGTTGAGGCCTGCGGTGAGGAAAGCGGTCAGGCGGTCTTCGAGGAGCCGCGCGTCGTAGCGGTCCTCAGGCTTGCAGCCCGCGATGAGCTGCACCGTGTCGGTGGCCGCGAGCGTGTAGGCCAGGGTGCCGAACATGAAGTGCATGCGCCAGACCAGCTCGTCGCGCTGCATCTGCGGCAGCGCGCGCTCGAGCGCCTTCTTGTAGCGCTCCATCGCCGGCGCGTAGAGCTGGCCGATGAGGACGCGGATCGGCTTGTTCGGCTCGGTGTAGGTGCGTCCGAGCAGGCGGATGAAGTTGCGACCGCCGCCCTTCGTATCCTCGAGGTGCGAGAGGCCCGGGCGCACGAAGGCACGGATCACGGCGTCGGGCTCGAGCGCCTTGCCCTTCGCCTGGGCCTCGAGCTCGTCGAGCTCCTTGATGCGCTGCGCATTCATCGGGTCCAGGCGCCGGCGGAACACCGCCTCGATCAGTGCGTCCTTGGAGCCGAAGTGGTAGTTGACCGCGGCGAGGTTGACGCCGGCCTTGGTGGTGAGCACGCGCATGGACGTGCCCTCGAAGCCGAGCTGCATGAAGAGCTCCTCGGCGACGTCGAGGATGCGCGTACGCGTTCCGTGCGGCGGCTTGACTGCGCGAAGGGACATGGAAGCCTCTGGGAATCGCCTCAAACGAACGTTTGAATACTAGCCGCCGCTGCCGTGAAAGGTCAAGCTCGCGCCATGTCCGGTAGCGCGCTCCTCGGCCTAATCCTGCTCTCGATGGGCTGGCTGTTCTTCCTCGGCGGCCTCGCGTTCAACGCGCTACGGCGGGAGCGGCCGCTGCGCTACTGGCCGGGCGTCGCGGGCTCCCTGACGGTGCTCTTCAGCCTGCCGCTTTTCCCGCGCTTCGGGCTGGACCCGGGATGGCCGTGGTTCTGGGTCCTGCTGCCGCTCGTCCTCGACCCCGGCTGCATGCCGGCGGTCGCGGTCATGGCTTTCCGGAGGTTCCGCGGGCGATCGACGCCGCCTTCCGGATGAACGCCTTCTTCTGCTCCCGGTCGTCGATCTCGTCAGCGATGAGGAGGTAGAGCTCCGCCTCGTCGCGCGCCTTCATCGCCGCCCGTTTCACCACCACGCGCGCCACCGCGCCGATGTGCTCGGCGAGCCGGCTTTCCGCGCGATCGAGCACCTCGACCGGGAAACGGCTCGCCGCGAGGACAGTGGCGACGCTGGTCGGGCCGGAGGGCGCCGACACCGGCTGCGAAGCCGGCTTCGAAACCTCGACGAACTTCTTCTCGAACGCGGCGCGCGCCCTGTCGTCGGCGATTTCCGCCGCGAGGAGCGGAATGAGCTCGACCTGCGTCTTCGCCTTCTTCGCGGCGTTGCGCACCATCACCGGCGCGATCGGGCCGAGATGCGCCGCGAGCTCGGCCTCGAGTTTCCTGAGCAGCACGGGATCGAAGGCCGGCGTCGCCACGGCCGGCGCGATCGTCGTCGCAGGCTGCGGCGCGACGCCCGCCGGCGACTCGCCGCCGAGGAGCGCGGACCGCCATTGCGCCACCGACTGCGGGCGCTGGTCCTCCGCCGGCGCGAGCGCCCAGTCGATCGCCGCGAGCAGCTCCGCGCTGTAGAGCTTGCGGTCGCCCGCCTGCAGCGCCGGCGGCATCGTGTCCTGGCGCACGCGGGCAGCCGCCTCGTGCGGGCGGTTGCCGGTGACGATCCAGTAGAGGACGCCGCCGAACGCGTACACGTCGCTCCACGGGCCCTGGTTGCCCTGCGTGTGGTACTGCTCGATCGGCGCGTAGCCCGGCGACACGACGGCGGTGAGCTCGGAGGCCTGCATGCGGGCGGAGCCGAAATCGAGCAGCACCGGGCTGCCGTCTTCGCGCATGTAGATGTTGCCGGGCTTGATGTCGCGGTGCGTGTAGCCCGCCTTGTGCACGACCTCGAGGCCTTCGAGCAGCGGCGCCACCAGGGCGCGCAGCGCGGCTTCGGCAAGCGGCCGGCGGGTCTTGATCCAGTCGGCGAGCGGCGCGCCCTCGACGAACTCCATCACCATGTACGCGGAGCCGTTCGCCTCGAAGAAGCGCATCACCCGCACGATGTTCGGGTGGCGGAAGGAGGCGAGCGTGCGCGACTCGTCGAGGAAGCGGCGCTTGCCCCAGCTGAAGGTCTCGGCGCTCTCGCCCGAGGCCGGCGTGATCGAGTGGTCCGGCCCGCGCAGGGCAATCTCGCCCGGCAGGTACTCCTTCACCGCCACGCGCAGGTTCAGGTTCTCGTCGGTCGCGAGGTAGGTGAGGCCGAAGCCGCCCGCGCCGAGCACGCGCTCGATGCGGTACTCCTGCAGCCCGTATCCGGCGGGAAGCGCCTGGGCGGCCATCCGGGCTGGCTTCTCAGCCCTTGTCGATGAGCGCGATCGCCTTCTCGAGGCTGCGCCGCATGCGGTTGAACGCCTGGCCGAGCTGGGACACCTCGTCCCGGCCGCGGTCGTCGAACTCCGCGGCGTCGAGCTTGCCTTTCGAGATCTGGTCCGCGGCCTCGGAGAGGCGCGTGATCGGCTGCACGATCAGCAGGGTCAGCATCACGTTGAGGATGACGAACAACGCGGCGAACACGGCGGTGAGCGAGCTCATGAACGTGACGAACGCGCGGTTGGCGTTGCGGATCGGCAGGTCCATCGGCACCGAGACGATCTGCGCGCCGATCACCTCGTCCAGCTTCCAGCCGAAGCCGTTGTTCGGCCCGTAGACCTTGACCATGGCCGGCGGCGCCGTCTCGGCAGTGGTATGGCAGGAGAGGCACGCCGGGTCCTTGATCTGGAAGGGGCGAGCGAGATAGAGGGAGCGGCCGGTCGGCGTATCGCGCGTGCCGGTGATCTCCGGCAGGGCCGGGTTGTTGCGGAAGGCGTTGACGATGTCGGATTCCCACTCGACGGCGCGGTTTCGCGGATTGGTGGGGTTGAGCGCCGCTTCCTTGTACGCGTAATCCGGGTACTTCTTGCGCAGCAGGCTCATGATCTCCGTAGCGCCGAACGCAGGCACGCTCTGCGGCAGGAACCGGGTCTCGTCCATGGCGAGGTTGGGCCGCACCTGCGACACCGTGTAGTGCCGCATGGAGAGCGAGGCCTCCATCATCACCCCGGCGTTCCTGAGAACTTCGTCACGCGCATTCCGGTGCAGCAGCTCGTAAGAGACGAACCCGGTCGTGCCCAGGCCGATCACGAAGACGAGCAGCAGCACCAGGTTGAACTTGAGTCGCAATCCCATTTTTCCCTCCCCGCGCGGTTCCCCGATGGGCCTTGATACGTCGGTCGGCCCGCAGCGGATTCAGATTACAGCCGAAGGGCCCCGCAGGTGCAATAAAATGCGCCCCTTCCCCGATGGCTTCACACGCGCACGCGTCCTTCCCGCAGGGGCAGAAACTGCGGGGCAACGAGTGGCGGGTGCTACGCCTGCTGGCCCCCTATGTCTGGGAGTACAAGTGGCGCGTGGTGCTCGCGCTCGCGTTCCTCGTGACCGCGAAGCTCGCGAACGTCGGCGTCCCCCTCGTCATGAAGGAGGTGGTGGACGGCCTTTCCGGCCCGGCGGCCATGGTCGCCGTGCCGGTGGCGCTGCTCGCCGTCTACGGCCTGCTGCGTTTTTCCACCACGCTCTTCCAGGAGCTGCGCGACGTCGTCTTCGTGCGCGTGGCGCAGCGCGCGATGCGCCGCGTGGCGCTCGGCGTGTTCCGCCACCTGCACAGCCTCAGCCTGCGCTTCCACCTCGACCGCCAAACCGGCGGCATGACGCGCGACATCGAGCGCGGCACCAACGGCATTTCGACGCTGCTTTCGTACCTGCTGTTCTCGATCCTGCCGGTGATCCTCGAGTTCGGCCTGGTGGCGGCCGTGCTGATCGCGCGCTTCGACTGGCGCTTCGCCGCCGTCACCTTCGGCGCGGTCGGCCTGTACATCACCTTCACGGTGCTCATCACCGAATGGCGCATGGAGATCCGGCGCCGCGCCAACGAGCTCGACTCGCGCGCCAATACGCGGGCCATCGACAGCCTGCTCAACTACGAGACCGTCAAGTACTTCAACAACGAGGATTTCGAGGCGCGCCGCTACGACGAGAACCTGCGCAAGTTCGAGGACGCGGCGACCCGCAGCGAGTCCTCCCTCGGTCTCCTCAACATCGGCCAGAGCCTGATCATCGCGGCCGCGGTGACGCTGCTCATGCTGCTCTCGGCCGAAGGCGTGGTCGCGGGGCGCTTCACGCTCGGCGACCTGGTGCTGGTGAACGGCCTGCTCATCCAGCTCTACATACCGCTCAACGTGCTCGGCATGGTCTACCGCAACATCAAGCAGTCGCTGCTCGACATGGACCGCATGTTTGCCCTGCTTTCCGAGAACCGCGAGATCGAGGACCGCCCGGGCGCTGCGCCGCTTCCGGAGGGCCCGCTCGCGGTGGAGTTCTCCGCCGTCTCGTTCCACTACGCGCCTTCGAGGCAGATCCTGTTCGACGTCTCGTTCTCCATTCCCGCCGGTCACCGCGTGGCCGTTGTGGGGCATTCGGGTTCCGGCAAGTCGACGCTGGCGCGCCTGCTCTACCGGTTCTACGACGCGACGCGCGGCGACATCCGCATCAACGGCATCGCGCTGCGCGACATCCGGCAGGCCAGCCTGCGCGGCGCCATCGGCATCGTTCCGCAGGACACGGTGCTCTTCAACGACACCATCCTCTACAACATCCGCTACGGCCGCACCGACGCGAGCGACGAGGAAGTCGTCGAGGCGGCGCGCGCCGCGCACATCCACGACTTCATCGAGTCGCTCCCGCAGAAGTACGAGACCACGGTAGGCGAGCGCGGCCTCAAGCTCTCGGGCGGCGAGAAGCAGCGCGTGGCGATCGCCCGCGCCATCCTGAAGAACCCGCGCATCCTCATCTTCGACGAGGCGACCTCGGCGCTCGACTCGCGCTCGGAGAAGGCGATCCAGGCGGAGCTCGAGCGCATCGCGCAGGGGCGCACCACGCTCGTCATCGCGCACCGCCTGTCCACGGTGATGGATGCGGACCAGATCCTGGTCCTCAGCCACGGCCGGGTCGTGGAGCGCGGGAGCCATCAGCAACTTCTTGAAGAAAAAGGCGAATACGCCCGGATGTGGGCGCTGCAGCAGGAGGCTGCGCAAGCCGAGGCGGTCTTGGAGAAAGCCAAGACCGCGTAGCGGAGCGGTCGCTCACTGTAGTCGCACCCCGACAGTGCGCAAATTCACCAATTTTCGAGATATCGGCCGCTAGGCCCTGATTTGCCTTGCATTTTTTTCTCGCTGTCGTTTAGACTGCGACCCTCCCCTGCTCCAAACAGGGGATGGAATCACTCCAACGAGAACAGGGTTTACCGGGGACACTGCCGCAAATGTCGCAGCCGCAAAGAACGCTGCATCCGCTCGAGGGAATCGTCGCCGTCTGCGCGCTTTTCTTCGTGCTGGCCCTCTCCATCGGATTCGCGCAGGCGGGCGACCTGCGCGCCGACGACCTCAAGAAGGTGAAGCTGCGCTCGGCGAGCGTGCTCGTTACCGAGGCCGATACCGGCGAAGTCGTGTTCCAGAAGAACAGCGAGGCCGTGGTCCCGATCGCCTCGATCACCAAGCTGATGACCGCCATCGTGACGATGGACCGTGTGCAGAGCGGCGGCCTGGACATGGACCAGCGCGTCGTGCTGACGAAGGAAGACGTCGCGACCATCAAGCGCACACGCTCGCGCCTTCGCACCGGAGCGACGTTCACGCGCGATGAGCTGATGATGCTCGCGCTCATGGCCTCCGAGAACAAGGCTGCCGCCGCCCTCGGCCGCAGCTATCCCGGCGGGCTCGAGGCTTTCGTCGACGCGATGAACCGCAAGGCCGCCGAGCTCGGCATGACCGACAGTCATTTCGTCGACCCGACCGGGCTTTCCGCGGGCAACGTCTCGAGCGCGCGCGACCTGGTGAAGCTGGTGAGCGCCGCTCACGAGTACGAGGTGATCCGCGACTATTCGACGCGCAGCCGCGCCAGCGTGCGCGACCGCAAGCGCCTCATCCACTTCAGCAACACGAACGGGCTCGTGCGCAACGCGAAGTGGGACATCGAGCTCTCGAAGACCGGCTATATCAGCGAGGCCGGCCGCTGCCTCGTGATGCGCGTGCGGCTCGCTTCACGGGACCTCATCGTCGTGCTGCTCGATTCATGGGGCAAGCAGTCCCGGATCGGCGACGCGAACCGCCTGAAGAAGTGGCTCGAGAGCCGCGCCGCCGCCGACCAGGGCTAGCGGCGCCGTCTTCCGGATTCCGCGAGGACGTCATCGCGGGCCTGTCCCTCCCCCGGAAGACCCTTCCCCCGAAGTACTTCTACGACGCGACCGGCAGCCGGCTCTTCGAGCGAATCTGCCGGCTTCCGGAGTACTACCCGACGCGGGTCGAGCTCGCGCTCACGCGGGCGAACGCCGCGGCGATGGCACGCTTCGCCGGCCGCGGCGTGGCGCTCGTCGAGTACGGCAGCGGCGAGAGCCTGAAGACGCGTTCGCTCATCCGGGCGCTGCGCCCGGGGGCGTACATTCCGGTCGACATTTCCGCCGACGCGCTGCAGCGCGCCGAACGCCGCCTGCGGCGCGAGTTCCCCTGGCTCGCGATCCGCGCGGTGCAGGGCGATTTCAGCGCGCCGCTCGCCCTGCGCATGGATTCGAGCCGGAAGGCCCGCACGCTGGTGTACTTCCCGGGATCGACCATCGGCAACCTCACGCCCGAGGAAGCGCACGCCTTCCTCGCCATGACGCGGGGGCAGGTCGGCGCGCGCGGCGCGATGCTGGTCGGCGTGGACCTGAAGAAGGACCCCGCCGTGCTGCATGCGGCCTACAACGACGCACAGGGCGTCACGGCGGCGTTCAACCTCAACCTGCTCGCGCGCATCAACCGCGAGCTCGGCGCCGATTTCGAGCTGCGCCGCTGGAGGCACTACGCGTTCTACAACGCTGCGCTCGGCCGCATCGAGATGCACCTCGCATCCCTGGGCGCCCAGAGCGTGCGGATCGGCCGCCACCGCTTCCGGTTCGCGAGCGGGGAGACCATCCATACCGAGAACTCCTACAAGTACGCCGCCGCGGAGTTCCAGGCGCTCGCAAGGCGGGCCGGCTTCCGGCCTGCAAAACTTTGGGTGGACGCAAGACAGCGCTTCTCCGTCCATGGTTTGATCGCCACGTGACCCTGCGCTACCAGACCGAGCGGCGCGCCGGCTACCTGCACGCGACCATCGACGGCGAATTCGAGCTGGCCGCTGCGCTCGCCGCCTTCCGCGGCATCTTCCACGTCGCGGCGGGCTTCGGCCAGCCCCGGATCCTGGTCGACTGCACCGGCGTGCGCGGCGCCATGACGCCCAGCGACCGCCTGCAGCTCGGCACCTTCATGGCCGACGAGCAACGCGTGATCGCGGCGCAGCTGCCGAACGGCCCGCGGATCGCGATCCTCGCGGTGCCGCCCATCATGGATCCGGGCCGCTTCACCCAGACCGTGGCCAACAACCGCGGCGTGCGCATGCGCGCTTCGGAAAGCCTCCAGGAGCTGCTTTCCTGGCTCGGCGTCTAGAGATCGGGGTCAGGCACCGATCTTCGCCGGTCTGCAGTTCGGTGCCTGACCCCGATCTCTAGGCGACGCCGATGCGCTTTCCGGGGCGGTGGCCGATGGCTTGGGAGATGCGGTCGGCCGTTTCCTTCACGCGCGGGCCCCAGGCGGATTTCATGCGGTCGGCGGGCGTGGAAAGGGACAGCGCCGCGACGAGCGCCCCACCGTCGTCGCGGATGCCGGCCGCGACGCAGCGCACGCCGAGCTCCGCCTCCTCGTTGTCGGTCGCCCAGCCCTGGGACTGGATGCGCTCGAGGTCGCGCTCGAGGAGCGGCACGCTGGCGAGCGTGTTCCGGGTCTGCGGGGCGAGGCCGGTGCGCTTCGCGTAGTCGCGCAGCCGCGCGAAGCCCTCCTCGAGCAGGAACAGCTTCCCCGCCGCGGTGACGTGCAGCGGAGCCCGCGTGCCCACGACGTGCACGACCCGCATCGCCGAGCGGCCGGAGGACGTGCGCTCGACGTACACGATCTCGTCGTCGTGGCGCACCGAGAGGTTGACCGTCTCGCCCGTCTGCGCGTGCAGCTCGCGCATCGCGGGCAGCGCAAGCTCGCGCACGCTGATGCGCGACTTGACGAGGTTGCCGAGCTCCAGCAGGCGCATGCCGAGGCGGTAGCTCCCGGGCTCGACGCGGTCGACGATGCGGTCGGCGGACATCGCCGCGAGGATGCGGTGCGTCGTCGACGGATGGAGCCGCGTGTACTGCGCGATCTGCTTCAGGCCGAGCGGCTCGGGATGCTGCGCGAGCACCTCGAGCAGCCGCGTCATGCGCTCGATCACCTGGATCGGATTTTTCTGCTCGTCCTTGGCCGGCATGCGCCGCGGATTTTATCCCACGATGTGAAACGCGCGCACGTTGCGATTACAATGCGCGCCCATGCCCGTCGTCACCTGCATCGAGGACCTGCGCGCAATCTCGAGGAAGCGGATCGCCAAGGCGATCTTCGACTACGTCGACCGCGGCTCCTATTCAGAAGCGACGCTGCGCGCGAACCGCGCGGATTTCGACGCGCTGACGCTGCGCCAGCGCGTGGCGGTGGACGTCGACCGGCGCTCCACGCGCAGCACGATGCTCGGCCAGGAGGTGTCGATGCCCCTCGCGCTCGCGCCGGTGGGCCTGACCGGGCTGAACTGGGCGAACGGCGAGATCCTCGCGGCGCGCGCCGCGGAGAAGTTCGGCGTTCCCTACACCCTCTCGACGATGTCCATCTGTTCGATCGAGGACGTGGCGGGCGCCGTGACGCGGCCCTTCTGGTTCCAGCTCTACGTCATGCGCGACCGCGGCTTCGCCGCCTCCCTCATCGAGCGCGCCAAGGTCGCCGGATGCTCCGCGCTCGTCCTCACGCTCGACCTGCAGGTGCAGGGCCAGCGCCACATGGACCTGAAGAACGGCCTCGCGGTGCCGCCGCGGCTCACGCTCAAGACGGCGCTCGACTTGATGACGAAGCCGGGATGGGCGCTCAACGTGCTCACCAGCAAGCGCAAGTCCTTCGGCAACCTGGAGGGGCGCATCCCCAACGCCGACAGCCTCACCACGCTCTCGCACTGGATCGCCGGCCAGTTCGACCCGACGCTGTCCTGGAAGGACGTCGAGTGGGTCAAGAACCTCTGGGGCGGCAAGCTCATCCTGAAGGGCATCCTCGACGCCGAGGACGCGAAGATCGCCGCCTCGACCGGCGCCGACGCGATCGTGGTGTCCAACCACGGCGGGCGCCAGCTCGACGGCACGTCGTCGTCGATTCGCGCGCTGCCCGACGTCGTCGACGCGGTGGGCGAGCGCATGGAAGTGCTGTTCGACGGCGGCATCCGCACCGGGCAGGACCTTCTCAAGGCACTGGCGCTCGGCGCCAAAGGCACGCTGATCGGCCGCGCGTATGCCTACGGGCTGGGCGCGATGGGTGAACGCGGCGTGACACGCGCGCTGGAGATCCTGAAGACCGAGCTCGACGTCACGATGGCGCTCTGCGGCATCCGCGACGTCAGGGAAGCAAGCCCCGCGCTGCTGCGCGCGTAGCGAAGCGGCGCGGATCGAGCGCGTCCACGAGCGAACCCTCCAGCGGCAACGGTTCGCCCTCGAGCGCACTCGCGATGAGCTCCGCGCCGAGCGGCGCCCAGATGAGCCCGCGCGAGCCGAGCGCCAGCAGGCCTTGCACGCCCTCGGCGATTTCGCCGGCGAGCGGCAGCCGGTCGCGCGCCACGGTCCGGAAGGCGACGCGGCCCCCAAGCCCGTCTACAGGGATGTCCGCGGCGGGCAGGATGCGCGCGAGGCGCTCGAGGTTGCCGCCATGGCTCGACGCGCGGAGCAGCGGGTCGTAGTCGTCGATGTCGAAGCTGGCGCCGACGACGCACGTGCCGTCCACCGGCGGCAGCACCATCCCGCCGCGAAGCAGCACGACCTTCGGCGCCTCGAGGAGCTCCGCCGGCACGTAGGTGAGCTGCCCGCGCACCCGCCGCAGGCTCGCGCGCGGCACCGGGTGCAGCGCGTCGTCAGCCGTCGCGAGCACCGGGTTCGGCCCCTCGGGCTTGGCCACGTCCGTGGAGAACACGCGCTTCAACCGGTCGCCGCAGGCGTCGAGCAGAGCGTCCGCCAGCGAGCCAGGGCGCACCCAGCCGCCGTGGGGAAACCAAAGGCCGCCGGCGGCGACCGGCACGCCCGCGTGGCGGCTCGCCTCTTCGCGCGTAACCTGCGCGGCGTAGGCGGCGGGCAGGCCGAGCGCCGCGACCGAAGCCTGCTGCGACTGCGCTTCGCGCGCGTCGCGCGCAAGCTGCAGCACGCCGCACGGGTCCCAGCGCAGGTTCGCGAGGCGGGAAAAGCGCGAGCGGGCGTGCAGGAAAGCGGCGCGCGTGAGCCGGGCGAAGACGCTGTCGTCCGGCGTGACGATCGGATGGAACGCGCCGGCGAGGTTACCCGAGGCCTCCTGCGCGGGGGCGGGGTGGCGCTCGACCAGCGTGACCTCCCAGCCGCGCGCGCACAGCCGCTCGCATACCGCGGCGCCCGCGATCCCGGCGCCTACGACGGTCGCGCGCCGTTCGCGCGGTTTGGCGCGGGGCTTCGACGGGCCGTGGTAGACGGCCGCGAGCATCTCCCGCTTCGTGCCGAAGCCGGGGCGTTTCTCCGTCGCGAAGCCGGTCGCCTGCAGCGCATCCTTCACCGCCGCCGCGACGCTCCAGGTGGCGGCGGTCGCGCCCGGCGCGGCGAGACGCGCCAGCGCGCGCAGCGTCTGGTGCGACCACATGTCGGGGTTCTTCGCCGGATTGAAGCCGTCGAGGTAGAACGCGTCCGCGGCGAGCCGCAGGTCGCGCACGATCCGGACGTCGCCGAAGAAGAGGGTCAGCACGACGCCCGGCTCCAGCTCCGCACGGTGGCCTCCGGGGACAAGGAGCGGCCAGTGAGAATGCAGGAGAGCGGCTTGCGTTTCCAGCTCCGGAAACCGCGCATGCAGCGTCCGGAGGTCCTGTACGGAGAACGGATGCTTTTCCACCGCTACGTAGTGGAGCCGTCCGCCAGGATCGCGCTGCCAGGCCTGCAGCGTCGCAAGGAAGTTCAGCCCGAGCCCGAAGCCGGCCTCGAAGATGACGAAGCGCTCGCGCGCACGCCAGCGCTCCGGCAGCCCGTTCCCGGCCAGGAACACATGGCGCGCCTGGCCGAGCGCGCCGTCGACGGAGTGGTACACGTCGCCGAATCCGCGCGAATAGGGCGTGCCATCGGCGAGCTCGAGCGTTGCCGGGACGAGCGGCTCTGCCATCAGGCGAGGGACGCGCCGTACCAGCCGCCCACCGCGATGAGGATCGAGGCGACGATGCGGCGCAAGGTGTCGTAGGGCAGCCGGGCGGCGATCCGCGCGCCGAGCGCCGTGCCTGGAACGAGGCCGATGGCCGCCGCACCGGCCAGCGCCGGATTCAGTACGCCCGCCTTGATGTAGAACGCGGTCGCGAACAGGGCGATCGGTATCTGCACCGATTGGGCGTAGGCGATCGCCGAGCGCACGGTGGAGCCGCGCAGCAGGAGCAGCGGAAGGAGCACCACGGCCCCGCCGGTTCCGGACAGCGCGGATCCGACCCCGGTCACCGTTCCGAGCGCGACGACCGGCCCGCTTTTCAGCGGCGCGTCGTCGGCGCGCGTCCGGTTCGAGAGCGACGCGGCGCCGGACACGATCGCGACGAAGGCAATGAATCCCGCGACGAACGAGGGGGGAATGCGCAGGAGCGCCGCTGCGCCGGCGAGCGCGCCCGCTCCGGCAGCGATCCACAAGAGCAGGCTCGTGCCGGCGCGCAGGCGCCCCTCGCGCGCGTGGAATGCCACGGCCACCACGCCGCTCGCGAGAAAGCCGCACGCCGCGGCCGCGATCGACTCGACCAGCGGCAGGCCGAGCGCGCCGGTCAGGAGCGGGACGAGGAGGACGCCGCCCACGCCCATCATCCCGATGAGCGTTCCGCTGAGCAGGGCGATTGCCGCGACGGCGAGCAGCACCTCCGGAGGTATCATCTGACCGGCATTCTGCTTCATCCCCGAAGGGACCCCATGAACAAGCCTGCAGAACTGAAGCTCGAGATCGTTCCGGCGTGGATCGACGGCAAGCCGGTCAAGCCCGCCGGCCGCTACGGCGATGTCTTCAATCCGGCGACGGGCCAGGTGACGAAAAGAGTCGGTTTTTCAGACCCGGACCTCGTCGACTTCGCCGTGAAGGCCGCTGCCGCCGCGCTGCCGGCGTGGCGCGACACGCCGGCGCTTCGGCGCGCGCGGATCCTGCAGAAGTTCCTTCAGCTCATGCAGGCCGACCAGAAGAACCTCGCCCGCATCGTCACCGAGGAGCACGGCAAGACGCTGCCTGACGCCATGGGGTCCGTGCAGCGCGGCATCGAGGTCATCGAGTTCGCCTGCGGGATCCCGCACCTGCTCAAGGGCGAGCATTCCGAGAACGTCGGCACGATGGTGGACACGCACACGGTGCGCCAGCCCGTCGGCGTTTGCGCCGGCATCACGCCGTTCAACTTCCCGGTGATGGTGCCGCTTTGGATGTTCCCGATGGCCATTGCCTGCGGCAACACCTTCATCCTCAAGCCTTCGGAGAAGGTGCCGTCCGCGTCCGTGCGCATGGCCGAGCTCCTCAAGGAAGCCGGCCTGCCCGACGGCGTGCTGAACGTGGTGCACGGCGACAAGTCCGCGGTGGATGCGCTGCTCCTCCATCCGGGCATTTCCGCCGTGTCGTTCGTGGGCTCCACGCCGATCGCGAAGTACATCTACGAGACCTGCGCGAAGACCGGCAAGCGCGTCCAGGCGCTCGGCGGCGCGAAGAACCACGCCGTGGTCCTCCCGGACGCCGACCTCGAGTTCACCGCCGACGCGCTGATCGGCGCGGCGTACGGCTCGGCGGGGGAGCGCTGCATGGCGATCAGCGCCGTGGTCGCGGTCGGCGCCGCGGGTGATCCGCTCGTGGAGCTCCTCAAGAAGAAAGCGCAGGCGATCAAGGTCGGCGCGGGCGACTGCGAAGGCGTCGACATGGGCCCGCTCGTCACGGGCGAGCATCGCGACAAGGTCGCTTCCTTCATCGAGAAGGGAAAGAAGGAGGGGGCGAAGATCGTGCTGGACGGCAGCCAGGCCCCGGTCAAGGAGGGCTTCTTCCTCGGCGCGACCCTCTTCGACCACGTCACGCCGCAGATGGAGATCTACCGCAACGAGATCTTCGGGCCCGTGCTGGTGGTCCTGAGGAAGGATTCGCTGGAGGAGGCGATCGAGCTCGTCAATTCGAACCCGTACGCCAACGGCACGGCGATCTTCACCGAGTCCGGCGGGGCGGCGCGCCGCTTCGAGAACGAGATCCAGGTCGGCATGGTGGGCGTCAACGTGCCGATACCGGTCCCCGTCGCCTTCTACTCGTTCGGCGGCTGGAAGAACTCCCTTTTCGGCGACCTGCACGTGCACGGCGTGGAAAGCATCAAGTTCTACACGCGCACCAAGGTCGTCACCACGCGCTGGCCGCACCAGGACACCCCGGCCCCCGGTTTCAACATGCCCACTCTCGGATGAACATGCGAATCCTCCTTCTCTGCGTCGTTGCCCTTGCCTTCAGTCTCCCGGTCCACGGGCAGGATTTCCCGTCCAAGCCGGTCCGGATCATCATTCCGCTCACGCCCGGCTCCGGCGCCGACATCGCCGGGCGCATCCTGGCGCAGAAGCTGTCCGACAGCTGGAAGCAGCCGGTCATCGTCGAGAACCGGCCCGGCGCCGGCGGGCAGATCGGCACCTCGGCGGTGGTGAAGTCGGACCCGGATGGCTACACGCTGCTCGTGCAGTCCTCGTCGCACGCCGCCAACCCGGCGATCTACAAGGCGCTGCCGTACGACCCGCTCAAGGACACGGTGGACATCGCGCTGCTCGGCAAGACGCCGTACGTGATGGTCGCCGCGGCCAATGGCCCGTACAAGGACCTGAAGTCGCTCATCCAGGCGGCGAAGGCGAAGCCGGGCGAGATCCCGTTCGCGTCCGCCGGCATCGGCACCTCGACGCACCTCGCGGCGGAGTACGTCATCGACCTCGCCGGCCTGAAGATGATTCACGTGCCGTTCAAGGGCTCGCCGGACGCGATGCAGGACGTGCTCGGCGGGCGCTCGGCGTTCTACATGGCGCCGATCAACGCGGGGATGACGCTCGTGAGGGACGGCAAGCTGACCGCCCTGGGCGTTTCCACGAAGACGCGCGCCGAGGTGCTGCCGAACGTCCCGACGATCGCCGAGCAGGGCCTGAAGGAATACGACATGACGCTCTGGTTCGGCATGTGGGGCCCCGCCGCCACGCCGCAGCCCGTGGTGCAGAAGATCAACGCCGACCTCAACGCGGTGGTGCAGCAGCCCGAGGTCCGCGCGCAGTTCGCCAAGCTCGGCATCCAGCCCGCGCCGCTCAAGCCGGAAGAATTCGCGAAGTTCGTGCGCGGCGAGATCGAGGTCTACCGGCGCATCGTCAAGCAGGCGAACATCCAGCCCCAGTAGCCGATTTCAGGTAAGCCTCGCGCAGCTCGCGCTTCAGCACCTTCCCGATCGGGCTGCGCGGAAGGGCGTCGACTTCCCGCATCGAAACCAGCCGCTGCGTCTTGCCCAGGCGCTGGTTCGCCCATTCCATGAGCGCATGGAGATCGGTCTTGCGCCTGAGCACGACGAAGGCGGCGGGCGACTCGCCCCATTCCTTCGACGGCACGCCGACCACTGACACGTCGGCGACATCCGCGTGCTGGCGGACGACGGCCTCGAGGTCGCTCGGGTAGATGTTGAAGCCGCCGGAGATGATGAGGTCCTTTTTGCGGTCGACGAGGACGAGGAAGCCGTCCGCGTCGAAGCGCCCGACATCCCCGGTGCGGATGAAGCGCTTGCCGCTGGAGTCGAACCACTCGGCCTCGCGCGTCTTGTCCGGCTGGTTGTGGTAGCCGGTCATGATGCCGGCCGAGTGGCCGACCACCTCGCCGGTCGAGCCCGGCGGCAGCTCCCGACCCTCCTCGTCGATGAGTCGGAGGTCGTGGCCCGGCGCAGGGACACCGACGGTGTGCAGCTTGTCGGGGTGGGCCGTGCAGTCGAGCATGCACGTGCCGCCGCCTTCCGTGAGGCCATAGGAGTCGAGCAGCCGGCCCGGCCAGCGGCGCACCACTTCCGCCTTGAGCGCGGCGGCGAAGGGCGCGCTCGTGCAGCGCTTCATGCGGAAGGACGACAGGTCGTAGCGGTCGAACTCCGGGAAGGCGAGGATGCGCTGGTACTGGACCGGCACTAGCATCGTGTGCGTCACGCGGTACTTCTGCGCGAGCTGGAGGTAGGCGCGCACGTCGAACTTCGCCATGAGGATCGCGGTGCCGCCGAGCGCCACCGCCGGCAGAAAGCTCACCAGCGTCGTGTTGGAGTAGAGCGGGGTGGAGAGCAGCGTGGTCGCGTCGGGTCCGTAGCCCAGGCGCGCCGCGCGCTGCACGTGCGCCCAGCGCATCGCGTGCGGATGCACGATGCCCTTCGGCGTCCCGGTGGTGCCGGAGGAGTAGATGATGTTGAACGGCCAGCCCGGCTCGACGACGACCGGCGCCGGCCGGGTGCCGGCCGGCGCCATCCACGTTTCCAGGCGCTCGAGATCCTTTTCCGTGACGTAGACCTTCGCGCCGGAGTCGTCGCGCATCCGCTGGATGCTCTCCGGCGTCGCGGAAGGCGGCAGCGGCGCGACGCAGGCCCCGGCGCGCAGCACGCCGAAGAAGAAGGCGCCGAGCTCGATCGAGTTCGGCGCGCAGACCGCAACCGTGTCCTTCGGCCGCACGCCGTCGCGCTGCAGGCGCGCCGCGATGCGATCGGCCATGGCGTCGAG
>DASPMF010000010.1:0-34370 GCA_035627155.1 Burkholderiales bacterium
TGCCTGCCTCGTGGAAGCCGACCTCATGCGCCGCGTGCTTCCGGACTTTCCCGGCTGGTTCGCCGCCTTCCTGCCCGAGCTGCCGGAGCGGTTGCGCGCGCCGGCCTCCGTAACGGACCGCACCGACGGCCAGCTTGCCCACCTGGACGGTCTGAACCTCAGCCGCGCGTGGTGCTACTTCGCCCTGGGGCGCGCGCTCGCGCGAAAGGACATGACGCAGCTCGGGGAAGAGCACCTCGCCGCGGGACTGCAGCACGTGGCGAGCGGCTCCTACGCCGGCGAGCACTGGCTCGCCAGCTTCGCGGCCTACGCGCTGAGCTGCGCCACGGCGCGCTAGCGGCGCGAGCGCAGGCGCAGCTGCGGATAGCGCTCCCGCGGGGTGTTCGGCGCGAGGTAGAACGGAGCGATGCCTTCCAGGGCGCGCGGCACGATGCCGAACGGAAAGGGCGTCGCGCTGGTGTTCGGCACGCGCATGGAAAGCAGGTTGTCGCGGCTCAGGATGGGCGGCCCGGGCAGCACCTCCATCGCGAGCGCCTGCAGGTTGGAGAGCCCGCCGGGCAGGCCCACCACGAGCCGCCGCCGCCCCGTGGCGGCGCAGACGTAGCGCACCAGGTCCTTCAGCGCATAGACATGCGGCCCGGCGAGGTCGAGGCGCCTGCCGTGCGTGTCCGCATCGCTCACGGAGGCGAGGAGCGCGTTCACAACGTCGCCGACATAGACCGGCTGGAACTCGGCCTCCGGGCAGGGCACCGCCAGCACGGGCAGGAACCTCGCCAGCGCGGCGAACCGGTTGAGGAAGCGGTCCTCCGGCCCGAAGACCACGGACGGACGGAACACGGTCACATCGAGGTCGTCCGCGGCGAGCACGGCCTGCTCGCCGATCGCCTTCGAGCGCAGGTATTCGGACGGCGCGTCGGGCGCCGCGCCGAGCGCGCTCACGTGCAGCAGCCGCCGCACGCCCTGCTCGCGGCACGCGGCGACGATGGCCTGCGGCAGCTCGACGTGGACGCGCGCGAAGTCGGGACCGTAGTCGTTGGGACCGCGCTCGTCGCGCCGCCCGCGGCGTCCGTGCAGGATGCCGACGAGGTTGACCACCAGCTGCTTGCCCTTCGCCATGCGCGCCAGCACCCCGGGCGCGAAGACGTCCGCCTGCACCACATCCACCGTGGGAAGCGGGATCAGGTGCTTGGCGCCCTCGTAGCGGCGCGTCGGGACGGTGGCGCGGATGCCGCGCGTGGCGAGCGCGGAAAGAAGATGGCGGCCGAGGAATCCGGAGCCGCCCAGGACCAGCACGTTCTCGACCTTCATGGCCTGCGGATTCTAGGCCAACGCGAGGTTATTCCAGGTCTTCGTCGTCGATCGATTCGCCAGCGCCGCGCGCCGCGATGGTGCCCAGGCGGGTCTTGATCGGCACGACCGGCTTGCCGAGCAGCGCGGCGTAGAACACCGAGTTGGCGATGACCTTCTTCACGTAGTCGCGCGTCTCGGCGAAGGGAATGGTTTCGGCGTAGATCGCGCCTTCCAGCGGGCGCGCGTCGCGCCAGCGGCGCGCCCGCCCCGGCCCGGCGTTGTAGGCCGCCGAGGCGAGGACCGGATGGCCGAGCTGGTCGAGCACGATCTTCATGTAGCCCGTGCCGAGGTTCACGTTGGTCTGCACCTCGGTGACGCTTGCCGGCTTGAAGTTGCGCAGGCCGATCTTCGAGGCGATGAACTTGGCGGTGCGCGGCATGATCTGCATCAGGCCCGCGGCGCCCGCGCTCGAGCGCGCGTGCGTGATGAAGCGGCTTTCCTGGCGCACCAGTCCGTACACCCAGGCTTCGTCGAGGCCCTGCGCCTTCGCGTACGCCTCGAACACCTCGCGGTAGGGAAGCGGGTAGCGCAGCGCGAAGTTGTGCACGCGCTCCGTGCGGTCGGCGGCCTGGATGGCGCGGTCGTAGATGCCGGCGCGATGCGCGAGCTCGGCCGCCGCGATGAGCCGCGTGTCGTCGAAGCTGCGCACGGTGTGCAGCCATTCGCGCACGCCCTCGGTGCGAAGGCCGAGGCGGATCAGCTCGAGCGCGCGCTGCAGGCCGGGTTCGCGCCCGGCGCGCTCGACTTCCTCGTCGGTGGCCTGGTAGGTGACCTCGGGCAGCGCCGGCACGTAGCCGAGCTCCTCGGAGGCGAGCTGCGAGTAGAACTCCGTCTGTCCGGAGATGCGCAGGTAATAGGCGCGCGCGCCGGCTTCGTCGCCCGCCGCGGCGAGGGCGCGGCCGTACCAGTAGATCCAGGCCGGCTCGTGGCGCGCTTCCGCGGACATGCGGTCGATGGTGGCGCGCACCGTCTTCCAGTGCCCGCGCCGCAGCGCCGCGCGCACCTTCCATGCGAGCTGCGCGTCGTCGAGGCGCGTGTCGCCGGCGCGCGCGTACCAGCGCATCGCATGCTCGTGGTGCTCGCGCGCGCCTTCGTGCGCGACTCGGCTCCAGATGTACTTCACCTCGCGTTCGGGCAACCGCTCGCCAAGCTTGCCCTCGAGGGCCTTGGCGACGGATTCCGGGTCCTTGCGCGCCTGGCGGATGGCGGCGAGGACGACCACCTCGCGGGTGGCGCGCCGCTGCAGGTCCTTCGGCAGCCGGTCGAGCAGGCGCTTCGGCGCGCGCGCCGCCTCGGCGAGCATGCGCTCGTCCGGCGCCTCGGCGCGCGGCAGATACCCGAGCGCGGTCTTCGCCGCGGTGATCTGGCCGTTCTGGAACAGGATGCGAACCCGGTCCCAGATGTCGGTGGTGCTCAGCCGGCCCCTGCGGTCCAGGCGCTCGGCGAGTCGCTCGCAGCCCGGCGGCAGCTCCTCGGGATGGCGCCAGATTTCCTCCGCGTCCTTGAGTGCGGCCTGGTTGCCGCGCTCCACGCGCGACGAAAGCGCGAAGCACCGCACTTCCAGGTCGGGCCGCGGGACGGATGCGATCTCGTCGTCGAACGCATTCCATGCCTCGCGCTTGCCCAGCACCTTCGCCCACTCCAAGCGCAGCAGCTCGCCCGGATACGTGGTGCCGTGCTGCGCGAAGAACTCGCGCACGTCGTCGTGCGACGCGTCCTCAAGGCGCAGCGAAACGCGCCAGTACTCGAGCCAGGGGGCGAGCAGGTTGTCGTCGAGCTTCTTCGCGTGGCGTGCGAACTTCATGGCGTCGCCGGCGCGCCAGGCGTCGTATGCTCCCATCACCGCCTCGTCGTGCTCGGCCGCGGACGCGAAGCCGATCGTCAGTCCGAGAGCTGCGACGCAGTGGAGAATCTTCTTGAGAATCATCGTCTAAAGTCTAGCATGCACACGTCTTTTGAAGACGTAAAAGCCTGGCGCAAAGCCGAGCGGCAGCGGCTGATCGCCGAGCGCATGGCGCTTGCGCGAACCTTTGTAGAAAGTGCACGCCGAAACATCGACGCGGCGCTGTTGCGCTCGTTCCCCGGCCTCGCCAACAGCCGCCTCGGCTTCTGCTGGCCGATCAAGAACGAGTACGACGCGCGCCACGTCGCGAGAACGTTTCGCGAGCGCGGCGCGTTGACCGCCCTGCCGGTGGTGATCGCTCCCCGGCAGCCGCTCGCCTTCCGGGAATGGCATCCGGGCGTTGCGCTGGAGAAGGGGCCCATGGACATTCCCTATCCGGTCGGTTCCGCCGAAGTCGTCCCTACGGCCGTGCTGCTGCCGATGAACGGCTGGGACGAGGGCGGCTACCGCCTCGGCTATGGCGCCGGCTTCTTCGACCGCACGCTCGCCAGCCTCGCGGAGCGCCCGGTCGTGATCGGCGTCACGTACGAGATGGCCCGCATGAAGACGATCCATCCGCAGCCCTGGGACATTCCCGCCGATTATGTGGTCACCGAGCGGGGCGTCTACCGGCGCGATGATGCCGCGCTGGTCTTTCTGGGCTTTCCCGAGCCGTCCGGCTCAGGGGCCGTGTCATCTCCGGTCTGCTACGCGGACGAAGCGCACTTCGGCGGAAACACCTAGCGCTTGCGCAGCAGTGTGACTCCGTCGCCGATGGACAGCATGACAAGCTCCACGCGCGCGTCGCGGTGGACGTGCTCGTTGAAGGCGCGCAGGGCCAGGGTGAGCGCATCCTTTGCCTCGGCGTTGGCCACTTCGCCGGACCACAGGACGTTGTCCGCGGCGATCACGCCGCCCGGGCGCAGGAGCTCCAGGCAGCGCTCGTAGTAGCGGACGTAGTTTTCCTTGTCCGCGTCGATGAAGGCGAAGTCGAACGGACCCTCGAGCCGCTGCAGCGTCTCGAGCGCGGGTGCCAGGCGCAGGTCGATCTTGCGCTCGACGCCCGCCTTCTTCCAGAAGGGCCGGCCGACGCGGGTGTACTCGTCGCTCACGTCGCAGCAGACGATGCGCCCGTCCTCCGGCAGCGCGAGCGCCACCGCGAGGGCGCTGTACCCGGTATAGGTGCCGATCTCGAGGCAGCGCCTCGCGCCCATCAGCTTCACCAGCATCGCCAGGAACGCGCCCTGGTCGGCGCCGATCTGCATGCCGGCGTGCGGCACCGATTGCGTCGCGGCGCGCAGCTCGCGCAGCACCTGCGGCTCGCGCACGCCGTGCGCGCCGATGTAGCGCGCGATCGCCTCCGAAAGCAGCGGCGCCCGGCCGGCCATCAGACGAGGAACAGCCGGTACGCGGGGTTGCGCGTCTCGTCCGCGTACGGATAACCGAGCTTGCGCAGGAAGGAGCGGAACGCGCGCATCTCGCGCGGCGGCACCTGCATCCCGACGAGCACCCGGCCGTAGTCGGCGCCGTGGTTACGGTAGTGGAAGAGGCTGATGTTCCAGTCGTTGCGCATGCTGGTGAGGAACCGCCCGAGCGCCCCCGGGCGCTCGGGGAACTCGAAGCGGTACAGCAGCTCGTTGCGGGCCGGCGCGCGCCCGCCCACCATGTGGCGCAAGTGCCACTTGGCCATCTCGTTGTCGGAGAGGTCCAGGGTCTTCAACCCGTTATGGCGCAACGCGCGAACGAGCTTCTCCGTTTCATGGCGGCCGTTCACTTCCACGCCGACGAAGATGTGCGCTTCGCGCGAATCCGCGATCCGGTAGTTGAATTCGGTGACGTTGCGCTTGCCGAGCATGGCGCAGAACTTCTTGAAGCTGCCCGGGCGCTCGGGGATGGTGACCGCCAGCACCGCCTCGCGATGCTCGCCGAGCTCCGCTTCCTCGGCGATGAAGCGCAGACGGTCGAAGTTCGTATTCGCGCCCGAGGCGACCGCCACGAGGGTCCTGTCCTTGGCTGCGTGTTTCCCCGCCCAGACCTTCGCCCCGGCCACGGCGAGGGCGCCGGCCGGCTCGAGCACCACGCGGGTGTCCTCGAAGACGTCCTTGATGGCGGCGCACATCTCGTCGGTGTCGACGAGCAGCATTTCATCCACGAGCGCGCGGCACAGGCGGAACGTCTCGCGCCCCACCTGCTTCACCGCGACACCGTCGGCGAAGAGGCCGACCTGGTCGAGCACGACCCGGCGTCCCTGCTCGAGCGAGCGCTTCATGGCCGCGGCGTCCACCGGCTCCACGCCGACGATGCGGGTCGTGGGGTTGATGCGCTTCACGTAGGCGGCGATGCCGGAAATCAGCCCGCCGCCGCCGACCGGGACGAAGATGGCGTCGATCGGCCCGGCGTGCTGCTGCAGGATCTCCATGCCGATCGTGCCCTGCCCCGCGATGACCTCCGGGTCGTCGTACGGATGCACGAAGGTGAGCCCGCGGCGCCGCTTGAGATCCATCGCCTTTGCGTACGCGTCGTTGTAGGAGTCACCGTGCAGCACGACCTCGGCGCCGCGCGCGGCGACGGCGTTCACCTTGATGCGCGGCGTGGTGACCGGCATGACGATCACCGCGCGGCAGCGGAGCCGCTGCGCGGCGAGCGCCACGCCTTGCGCGTGGTTGCCCGCGCTCGCGGCGATCACGCCCTTGCGGAGCTGCGCCTGGGAAAGGCCCGCCATCTTGTTGTAGGCCCCGCGCAGCTTGAACGAGAACACGGGCTGCAGGTCTTCGCGCTTTAGGTAGAGGTGGTGACCGAGGCGCTTGGAGAGCGCCGGCGCGAGCTCGAGCGGCGACTCGTGCGCGACGTCGTAGACGCGCGCCTTTAGGATACGCTCGAGATAGTCGGCCCTTCTCAACACAACGGCATCCCCCGGGAGCGCGCGAATTTAGCATGCTGGAACTCGTCGGGCTGCTCGGCGCGAGCTTCGCGGCCGCGACGCTCTTCCCGCTGCCTTCCGAGGCGGCGCTCTTCGCTTACCTGCAGGCCCACCCAGGAGACCGCGCGCTGGCCGTTGTCGTCGCGACGCTCGGCAACACCGCCGGCGGCATGACGAGCTACCTGATCGGCCGCGCAGTACCGCAGAGAAAGCGCCTGAACCCGAAAGTGCTCGCCTCGGTGAGCCGGTTCGGCGCGCCGCTGACGCTCCTCGCATGGCTGCCGCTCATCGGCGATGCGATCTGCGTGGCGGCGGGCTGGCTGCGCATCCGCTGGTGGGCGGCGCTGGGCTTCATGGCGGCGGGCCGCCTTGCACGCTATATATTGGTTGCATGGCTTTCGACCTGAAGGCGTTGCGGGAGCGGGCGTGCAGGCTGCGGCTGGACGCGCTCGCACTGGCGCTCGCCGTGCGCCATCCGCGCACGCCGTGGTACGCGAAGCTGCTCGTCGCCGGTCTCGTCGCCTACGTGCTCACGCCCGTGGATCTCGTGCCCGACGCCTTCCCCGTCCTAGGGTTGGTCGACGATGCGATCTTCATTCCCGTCGCGCTTGGGCTTGCCCGGCGCTTCGTGCCCGCGCCGGTCTTCGGCGATTGCCGGGCGCGCGCGGAGGAACTCTTTTCCGGCGGCCGGGCGCGCCGGCTGACCCGCCTCTCGATCGCGCTCGCCTGGTCGGCGGTCGTGATCCTCTCCGTCGTGGTGGCCCTGCATGCCGTTTGAGTACGTCCGCTTCGAAGAAGCGACCGACCGTCCGGGCAGCCTCTAGGCGGCCTGCAGCTTCGCCACGGCGAGGGCGAGGAGCTTCAGCCCGTGGTTCCTGAAGTTGACCTGCACGCGCACGTCCGCGCCCTGCCCCTCGAGGTCGACGATGACGCCGGGCCCGAACTTCGGATGCACGACGTTCTGGCCGATGCGGAAGCCCGAGTCGGACGCCTGCGGCTTGGCGAACACCGTCTTCGTCTGGCGCGAGAAATCCGGCGTGAGGAAGTTTTTCTGCTTCGAGAAGCGCGGCGTCAGCCACTTCATGAGCGCCTCGGGTATCTCCTCCAGGAAGCGCGAGGGCACGTTGTAGCGCGTCTGGCCATGCAGCATGCGCGTCTGCGCGTGCGAGAGGTACAGGCGCTTGCGCGCGCGCGTGATGGCGACGTACGCGAGCCGCCGCTCCTCTTCCAGGCCGTCCGCCTCGTTGACGCTCTGCTCGTGCGGGAAGAGGCCTTCCTCGAGGCCGGTGAGGAACACCGCGTCGAATTCCAGGCCCTTCGCCGAATGCACGGTCATCATCTGCAGCGCTTCCTGGCCTTCGCCGGCCTGGTGCTCCCCGGCTTCCAGCGCGGCGTGCGTGAGGAAGGCGGTCAGGGAGTCGGCGGCCTCGCCGGACTCGATCTCGCGGTCTTCCTGGCCGAACGCCGCCGCGGCGTTGGTCAGTTCGGCGAGGTTCTCGATGCGGTCCTGTCCTTCGCGCTCGGTCTTGTAGTGCTCGACGAGGCCGCTTCGCGCCACCACCGTCTCGACGACCTCCGGCAACGGCAGGCCGGCGGTCTCGGCCTGCAGGTCCTCGATCAGCCTGCGGAACTGCGCCGCCTTTCCTTCGCCGGCCGCCTTGAAGAGCGACACACCCTGCTGCCGGGCGGCGTCCTGGATCTGCTCCATGGAGCGCGCGCCGATGCCGCGCGGCGGGAAGTTGGCGACGCGCAGGAAGGCGTTGTCGTCGTCCGGCATGGCGACCAGGCGCAGGTAGGCGAGCGCGTGCTTGATCTCCGCGCGCTCGAAGAAGCGCAGGCCGCCGTAGACGCGATACGCGATTCCCTGCGAGAAGAGCGCGTGTTCCAGCACGCGCGACTGCGCGTTCGACCGGTAGAGGATGGCGACGTGCGAGAGGGAGGTCCCCTCGCGCTGCAGCGAGCGCACTTCCTCGACCAGCCAGCGCGCCTCGTCGTTGTCCGACTCGCCCTCGAAGACGCGGATCGGCTCGCCGGGGCCGGCAGAGGTCCACAGGTTCTTGCCGAGCCGGTTGCGGTTGTTCGCGATGAGCGCGTTGGCCGCGTCGAGGATGTTGCCGTGCGAGCGGTAGTTCTGCTCCAGGCGCACAACCTTCTTCACCTGGAAGTCGCGCTCGAAGTCGGCCATGTTGCCGACGTTCGCGCCGCGGAAGCGGTAGATGGACTGGTCGTCGTCGCCGACGCAGAAGAAGCAGGTGCCGGGCGAGGAGAACAGTTTCAGCCAGCGGTACTGCAGGCGGTTGGTGTCCTGGAACTCGTCCACCAGTACGTGGCGGAAGCGCTGCGAGTAATGCGCGCGCAGGATCTCGTTGTTCTTCAGGAGCTCGAACGACCGCAGCAGCAGCTCGGCGAAATCGACCACGCCCTCGCGCTGGCACTGCGCCTCGTACTTGGCGTAGAGCTCGACGAAGCCGCGCACCGTCTCGTCGGTGAGCGCCACGTCGCCGGAGCGCACGCCCTCCTCCTTCTGGCCGTTGATGAAATACATCACCTCGCGCGCGGCGAAGCGGTCCTCGTCCACGTTGTTCGCCTTGAGCAGGCGCTTGATCGCCGCCAGCTGGTCCTGCGAGTCGAGGATCTGGAAGCTCTGCGGCAGGCTCGCTTCGCGGTGGTGCGCGCGCAGGAGGCGGTTCGCCAGGCCATGGAAGGTGCCCATCCACAATCCGCGCGCCGGAGAGGAAGATGCGGCCGGCAGCATCGCGGTAAGGCGCGTCAGCATCTCGCGCGCGGCCTTGTTCGTGAAAGTGACCGCTAGCACCCCGGCCGGTGTGACGCGGCCCGCCTTGACCAGCCAGGCGATGCGCGTGGTGAGCACGCGCGTCTTGCCGCTGCCCGCGCCGGCGAGGATGAGCGCATGCTCGTCGGGGAGCGTGACGGCGGCGAGCTGCTCGGGGTTGAGGTGTTCGAGACGAAGCGACAAAGCGCGGCGATTATACGGCGCGCACTCCGATGGTTACCGAGAGGTCACGACAAGGTAATGGGCGGGTAAAAGTATCGCCCGACCCGTGGACACCGCGCTGCGCCGGGGGCATGCTGCGCGCCATGAACCCCTGGGTGATGGTCGGCGTGTGCACCGGCATGGCCGCGATGGCCTTTGGCGTGCTCTTCACCATGGCGGTGTTCCTCACGCCGCTCGCCGCGGAGTTCGGCTGGCCGCGCGCCGACGTGTCGCTCGCCTACGCGGTGACGACGATCGGCACCGGGATCGGCGGCGTAGTGATGGGGCACTTCGCCGACCGCATGCCGGTGCGGCGCATCGCGCTCGCGGGCGCCATTGTGCCGGCGGTCGCGCTCGTCTTCCTGTCGCGCCTGAGCAGCCTGGGCGAGCTCTATCTCTACCACGCGCTGATGGGCCTCTTCGGCGTCGGCGCGATCCTCGCGCCGCTCAACAGCCTCGCAAGCAAGTGGCTTTTCCGCAACCCTGGGCTGGCGATCGGCATCCTGTCGGCCGGCGGCGCCGCCGGACAAGGGCTCGTGCCCTTCTTCGCGCGCCATCTCGTCCTGATGGAAGGCTGGCGCTACGCATACTTCGCGCTCGGGCTCGTCTACCTGGCCGTGATGTTGCCGCTCGCACTGCTGGTGCGCGACGCGCCGCAGCCCTCCGCGGCGTCGATGGGCGCGGCCGGGTCGGTTTCGTACGCACGCTCGCGCATCCATGTCCTCGCGGTGCTCTGCGCGGCGGTCGTCTTCTGCTGCGTGTGCATGGCGACGCCGATCATGCATGTGGTGGCGCTCGGGTCGGACCTCGGCCTCGGCGGGCGCGCCTCCGCAGGGCTTCTTGCCACGATGATGGTGGCGGGGATCGTCGGTCGCATCGCCTTCGGCAGCGTCGCGGACCGCCTGGGCAGCCTGCAGTCCTACATCGTGGCGTCCGTCGGCCAGACCTCGCTCGCATTCCTTTTTCCGTACGCGAGCTCGGCCGCGGGGCTCTATGCCCTGTCGGCGATCTTCGGGCTCGTCTTCAGCGGCGCGATGAGCTCGCTCATCGCCTGCGGCCGGGAATATTCGCCGCCGGGGCGCACCGGCCTGTCGATTGGCGTGGTGATGTTCGCCGGCTGGATCGGCATGGCGCTCGGCGCGTGGCAGGGCGGCCTTTTCTACGACCTGTGCGGCGATTACTTCGTCTCGTTCTCCAACGCGTCGTTCGCCGGCGTGGTCAACCTTCTGCTGCTCGCCCTGCTGTACACCTACACGATCAGGTCGAGACCTTGGGGTCCGCAACCCCGAACCGCCCCTTGAGCTGATCGGCCAGCGCCTGCGCTTCGGCGCGCGAGGGCAGGCTGCCGATGCGGACGATGTAGACGATGCCGCCTTCCTGCTTCACGGGCCGGATTTCGGCCGCGTAGCCCGCGGCGCGCACCTGGTCGTAGACCGCGAGCGCGTCGTTCTGGTTGCCGGCGCTCGCCAGGTTCACGCGGAAGCGGCCGCCGCGGCGCGCCGCGCCCTTGCCGGCCTCGATCTCGGTTTCCTTTGCCCACTCGCCCAGCTGGGCCGGCTCGACGAAGCCGACCGGCTGCGTCTGGTCGTTCACGCGCTGGTAGAACTGGCGCGGCTGGTCGAGCGCGACCGCCGTCTCCCCCGGCGCGCCGACCTCGATCTTCCCCTCGATCAGGCACACGACCTGCCGGTTCGGCACGGACTTGCCCCACAGGTCGGTGCCGCGCACGCCCGCGGTGACGGTGGCGACGTTGATGTTGATATCACGGCGGCGGTTCACGCCGAGCGCGGTGGTGGTGAAGCGGAACGCGCCTTCCAGCACCGCCAGCGCACCTTTGAAGAGATCGCGCGTCGGGGCGAGCTCCGTGAGCCGCAGGCGCGCGTTCTCGCCCAGCTTCACCAGGCTGCCTTCCTCGAGCTTCAGCAGCAGGCGCGAGCCGGCGCCGGTGCGCAGCTGGTCGCCCTGGCGCAACGCCATGCCGGGCGCGAGCGGCAGGCGCTGGCTGCCCCGCTCGACCCACGCGGGCATCTGCACGCCTTCGACGACGGCGGGCTGGGCGGCGGCAAAGGCCGGCGCGAAGACGAGCGCGGCGGCGAGCACGACTCCTGGCAGCTTCATTTTTTCCCTCCCCCGGGCTTCGAGGCGTTCAGCCTTGCGGCGACGGCGGCATGGTACTTGAGCGGATCCATTCGGTATCTCCCGTTGTTTGCCCACATACGGCACGCGGGCGGGAGCGGATGCATCGGCCGCTATAATCGCGCGCTTCCCCGGAACTAATTCACATGCAGGACGCCTACGATCCCCGCGCCGTCGAGCAGGACGCCCAGCAGTTCTGGGAAAGCCGGCGCTCGTTCCGCGTCGTCGAGGACAAGAGCAAGCCGAAGTACTACTGCCTCTCCATGTTTCCCTATCCGTCCGGGAAGCTGCACATGGGGCACGTGCGCAACTACACCATCGGCGACGTCCTCACGCGCTATTACCGGATGCGCGGCTTCAACGTGCTGCAGCCGATGGGCTGGGACGCGTTCGGCCTGCCGGCCGAAAACGCGGCGATGGCGAACAAGGTGCCGCCGGCGAAGTGGACCTACGACAACATCGCCTACATGAAGAAGCAGCTCCGCAGCCTGGGCTTCGCCCTGGACTGGGAGCGCGAGCTGGCGACCTGCCGGCCCGAGTACTACAAGTGGAACCAGTGGCTCTTCACCCGCCTCTTCAGGAAGGGCCTCGCCTACAAGAAGACCGGCGTCGTGAACTGGGATCCGGTCGACCAGACGGTGCTCGCGAACGAGCAGGTGATCGAAGGCCGCGGCTGGCGCACCGGCGCGGTGGTCGAGAAGCGCGAGATCCCGATGTACTTCTTCCGCATCACGGCCTACGCCGAGGAGCTCCTCTCGGCGCTCGACGGCCTGCCCGGCTGGCCGGAGCAGGTCAAGCTGATGCAGAAGAACTGGATCGGCAAGTCCGAAGGCGTGCGCATCGGCTTCCCGTACGAATTGAACGGCAAGAAGGAGACGCTTTGGGTCTTCACGACGCGCGCCGACACGCTGATGGGCGCGACGTTCATGGCGGTCGCCGCGGAACACCCGATCGCTGTTTTTGCTTCGCAAGGAAATCCCGCGCTGAGAAGCTTCATCGAGGAATGCAAAAAGGGCGGCGTGCAGGAAGCCGACCTCGCGCAGATCGAGAAGAAGGGCATGCCGACCGGCGTGTTCGCGACCCATCCGATCACGGGCGAGAAGCTTCCGGTCTGGGTCGGCAACTACGTGCTCATGGGCTATGGCGAGGGCGCCGTGATGGGCGTGCCGGCGCACGACGAGCGTGACTACGCGTTCGCGCAGAAGTACCGCCTGCCGATCAAGCCGGTGATCCGCCACCCCGCCGGCGACAAGGTCGATCCGCCGTGGAAGCCGGAGTATGCGGAGCACGGGACGTGCATCAACTCGGGAAAATACGACGGCCTGGATTTCCAGGACGCCGTCAACGCGATCGCCGGCGACCTCGCGGCGAAAAGCCTGGGTGAGAAGCAGGTCCAGTGGCGGCTGCGCGACTGGGGCGTCTCGCGCCAGCGCTACTGGGGCACGCCGATCCCGATCATCCATTGCCCGGCTTGCGGCGACGTGCCGGTGCCGGACGAGCAGCTCCCCGTGGCGCTGCCCGAGAACCTGGTGCCCGACGGCACCGGCAACCCGCTCGCCAAGCTGCCGTCCTTCTACGAGACCAAGTGCCCGCAATGCGGCAAGGACGCAAGGCGCGAGACCGACACGATGGACACCTTCGTGGACTCGTCGTGGTACTTCGCCCGCTACGCCTGCCCGGACCAGGCCCGGGCGATGGTGGACGAGCGCGCCGGCTACTGGATGCCGGTGGACCAGTACATCGGCGGCATCGAGCACGCCATCCTGCACCTCCTCTATTCGCGTTTCTTCCAGCGCGCGATGCGCGACGAAGGCCTCATGCCGCGCGTGGCGGAGCCGTTCACCAACCTGCTCACGCAGGGGATGGTGCTCGCCGAGTCGTACTACAGCGACGCCAGCGGGCGCCGCGAATGGATCAATCCCGCCGACGTGGTGGTCACGCGGGACTCGAAGGGCAAGATTCTGTCGGCAAAGACGAAGGCCGGAAAGGACGTGGTGTACGACGGCATCGGCACCATGTCGAAGTCCAAGAACAACGGCGTGGACCCGCAGGCGCTGATCGACCAGTACGGCGCCGACACGGCGCGCTTCTACACCATGTTCGCCTCGCCGCCGACCAATACGCTGGAGTGGAGCGACGAGAGCGTCGAGGGCTCGTACCGCTTCCTGCGCCGCGTCTGGGCGTTCGCACTCGCCTATACGAAGGGGCACAAGACCACGATGCACGACCGGCAGGCGCGCCATGAGATCCACGCCAGCCTCAAGCAGGCGAACTACGACATGGAGCGCCACCAATTCAACACCGTGGCCTCGGCCTGCATGAAGATCCTCAACGCCGTCGAGAAGGCGGGCGCGCAGAGCGCGACCGCCAACGAGGGCCTGTCGATCCTCATCCGGCTCCTCTCGCCGATCACGCCGCACCTCAGCCACCACCTTTGGCGCGAGTGCGGCTTCGGCGAGGACGTCATGGCCGCGCCGTGGCCGCAGCCCGATGCGGCGGCGCTCGAGCTCGACGAGGTCGAGTACGTCGTGCAGGTTAACGGCGTCAAGCGAGGGACGGTCCGAGTAGCGAAAACTACGGACAAGACCTCACTGGAGTTGATAGTTAAGTCTCTCGAGTTCGTAAAGCGGCACATCGAAGACAAGGTGATCAAGCGTTTCGTGGTCGTCCCCGGCAAGCTCATCAACATCGTCGTATGAGGACGGGCGCCTTCCTGCTCGCGCTGCTGCTGGCCGGCTGCGGCTTCCAGCTGCGCGGCACGGCGGACGTCCCGTTTTCGACCATCCATGTGTCGGGCGCAACCGGCGGGATCGCGCTCGATCTCAAGCGGCAGATCCAGGCCGGCACGGCCGCCAAGGTTCTGGACGAGCCGAAGGACGCCGACGCCATCCTCACCTTCAGCCAGATCAGGCGCCTGAAGGAGATCCTATCCCTCACCGGTACCGGCCGGGTGCGCGAGTTTCGCCTGATCTACCGCGTCACCTTCCGCCTGCACGACGGCAAGGGGAGCGACTACATCCCCGAAAGCACGATCGAGAGTACGCGCGACGTATCGTTCAACGATGCGCAGGTGCTGGCCAAGGAAGCGGAGGAGCAGCTTCTCATCCGCGACATGCAGGCCGACATGGTGCAGCAGATCATGCGTCGCATCGCGGCCGCCGAGAAGCCGGTCTCGCGGGTGCAGTAGGAATGCGCCTCAAGCCGGAGCAGCTGCAGGCCAGCCTCGCCCGCAAGCTCTCCGCGTCGTATCTGGTCCACGGCGACGAGCCGCTGCTCGCGCTCGAGGCGGCCGACGCGATCCGCGCCGCTGCGCGCGCGCAGGGCTTCACGCAACGGGAAGTGCTGGAGGCGTCGCGCACCTTCGACTGGAGCGAGTTCGCGCACGCGGCGGGAAGCGCGTCGCTCTTCGGCGATCGCAAGCTGGTCGAGCTGCGCCTGCCGACCGGCAAGCCCGCCGCCCCAGCGGCCCAGGCGCTCGCCGCGTACTGCGGGCGGCCCAACCCCGACGTGGTGCTGCTGGTGACCATGCCGCGGCCCGAGGGCGCGTGGTGGAAGTCGGATTGGTTCACCGCGCTCGAGCAGCTCGGCGCCGTGGTCGAGGTCGAGCCGCTGGCGCGCGCGCGCCTGCCGGGCTGGCTCTCGCAACGCCTTGCGGCGCAGAAGCAGAAGGCGAGCGCCGAAGCACTCGAGTTCCTCGCCGAGCGCGTCGAGGGCAACCTGCTCGCCGCTCACCAGGAAGTGCAGAAGCTCGCCCTGCTCGCGCCGCCAGGCGAGCTTTCGCTCGACCAGGTGCAGGACGCGGTCGCCGACGTCGCGCGCTACGACGTCGCCGACGCGGTGGAGGCGCTCGTCGCTCGCGATACCGCCCGGTACGTGCGCGTCGTGGAAGGCCTGCGGGAAGAAGGCGAGGCGCCGAACCTGCTTCTCTTCGTGCTCGCGGCCGCGTTGTTCGTCCTGCAGGGCCTGCAGCGCGGCGGCTCGGCCGACGCGCTGTTCCTGCAGCACAAGCTCTTCAACAAGCGACTCCAGCCGGCGGTGCAGGCGGCCGCGCGACGCTTCCACGGCGCGGCGCTCGCGGCGGCGCTCGCCCATGCTGCGCTCGTCGACCGGGCGACCAAGGGCGTCGACCCGGCCGACCCCTGGGAAGAGCTCGTCCGGCTAGGTCTTCGTCTTCACCAGGTCTGACTCGGCGGCGACCAGCGCCTGCAGCCAGCTGCGCACGGTGGCGAGGTGCTCCGCCTCGTGCGCGAGCGCCTGCTCGAAGTCCGGAATCATGTCGGTCTGCCCCATTTTGTCGGCCAGCGTGATCAGGTCCTCCCAAGCCGCGTTGTCGGTGAGCTCGGCGATCAGGATCGCATGCAGCGACTGGGCGATCGTGGTCTTCGGGTCGGTGATCACCTGCATCAGGCCGAGCGCTTCCACCCCGGCCACGTCGGCGCACGGGGTCTGGGCGGTGGGATCGCCGCCGAGCTTCTCGATGCAGTCGCCGACGAGCGCGAAGTGCTTTGCTTCCTCGTTGCGGATGTGCACCAGCTCCTCGTCGGTGACCGGGTCCTGCGGGTGGGCGCGGAACTTGGCGATCAGCGCGTCGTAGAGCCGCGTCGCGGTCCGCTCCACGGCCAGGCGCTCCCCGAGCTTGTCGAGCAGGACCTGGGGCCGCTCGCCCATCATCATCTTCGCGCCGGATTTCGCGGCGCCCTTCAGGGTCGCCGGCGGCGGCATCGAGCCGACCGGCTCGGCGGTCTCGATGTAGCCCGTGCGGATATCGGCCATGCCGCGCTCGTCGCCTTCCGAGCTCGGCATGGCGAGCTTGGAATCCATGCCGGCCAGCATCTTCGCGATGTCCTTCGGGGAGGTGGCGATGCCGGTCTTGTTCGGTCCGAGCGCGGCCTCGCGCTGTGAGGTTCTTGCCATGAGTGCGTTTCCTTTCTAGAGATTGACGACCTTGAGCTTGAGCTCGGTGCCCGGCGCCCAGGTGTAGCCGGCCGACACGGTCTGGGAAGGGGAGCCCTCCGAGTTCAGCTGGCGGCGATAGTCGAGGCTCGACTTCGGCTCCTTCGCCTTGTCCACGAAGTCGTAGCCGTTCGCCCGCAGGTCCACTTCCTTCTCGAGCACGCCGCGCACGAAGTCGCGCTGGCTCTTGTACTCTATGGGGGCGGGGAGCTTCTCGGGCAGGATCTCGGCCGGGTCGCGCTGCTCGTGCTCCTTGAAGAGATCCGCGACGACGCGCAGGTGCCCGAGCTCGTAGTCCAGGAAGCGCTCCCAGATCGCCTTGATGCGCGGGTTGGTCTCGGCCTCGACGCAGCTATAGTAGTTGTAGACCTCGCACGCCTCGTGCATCAGCCACTTCTCGAGCCAGGTCTCGTTCGGGTCGATGATGGATTCGTACTGCGTGACGTGCTGCTCCTCGATGTGCGCGATCTCGGCATAGAGCTGGCGCGCCACGGGGTCGGCGTACATCGGCCCGACGTTCATGTAGAAGTTGTGCGTCTGCTGCTCGCCCGACATGATAGTGAGGGCGTGCAGCTTGGTGAGCGGATCGGCCTTCATGCGGTCGTAGGGCCGCTTCAGGTCGTGCTCCGGCGCGCGGTGCTCGTCGATGGTCGGCCGCCCGGGCAGGATGTCGGTGTAGCTCTGCAGGATGTTGTTCGCGTCCTTCCCCTCGAGGCGGTCCATCAGCGCGGAATAGCGGTACATGTGGTCGAAGTCCTCGAGCAGGCCGTAGCGGTACACCTGCGCGAGGTACGGATCCGGCTCCTTCTGGGCCACGGCAGCCGTCACCTCGATCGCCACCTGCTCGTAGCCGATGGTGGTCTCGAGCGTCGAGTGGTCCGCGCCGAGCAGCCAGTTCACCAGCACCTGCTGGTGCACTTCCTTGCGCCGCACCTCGGCGAGCGCCCGCTGCAGCATCGGGTCGGGGCACATGCGGGCGAACGAGTGCTGGAAGCGCTTGGCCTCCTCCTCGATCCCGTTCATCAGGATCACGCGCACGCGGGTGAACGCGTCGTCGTCCAGCTTGCTGATCGGCGACTGCACGAGCTCGCGCCAGGTGAACTTCTGCTTGTCGAGCGCCGCGCCTTTGTCGCGGAGCAGGGAAAGGGCCATCGATGTCTCCTCGGGTGGATCGGTTGCGGGGGTGCCGGGAGCGAGCAAGCGGCATACCACGCGCGCCATAGGGGTTCTCGCATGCTTGGGCTACCATTGGCCGATGGGTGCAACCGAGTCGGTCGGCGAGCAGGGCCTGCGCGAAGCCATGCGCGAAATGGGCCGGTCCGCCCGCGCGGCCGCGCGCGGCATGGCGCGCGCGGACACGCCGGCCAAGAACCGCGCGCTCCTGGAGATCGCGCGGCGCCTGCGCGATCGGGCGCCGGCCATCCTGCAGGCCAACGCCGAGGACGTGGGCCGCGCCCGTAGCAGCGGTCGCGACGCCGCGTTCATCGACCGCCTGACGCTCAAGAGCGTCGAGCCGATGGCGGCCGGCGTCGAAGCGGTGGCGGCGCTCCCGGACCCGGTCGGCCAGGTCTCGGACCGCGTCGTGCGCCCGACGGGAATCGAGGTGGCGCGCATGCGCGTGCCGCTCGGGGTCATCGGCATCATCTACGAGTCGCGGCCCAACGTCACCGCCGAAGCCGCCGCGCTGTGCATCAAGTCCGGGAATGCCTGCATCCTGCGCGGCGGCTCCGAGGCGCTGGCTTCCAACCGCGCGATCGCGGACTGCGTGCGCGCCGGGCTGGCGGCGGCCGGACTGCCGGAGGCGGGCGTGCAGCTTGTGGGCACGTCCGACCGGGGCGCGGTCGGCGAGCTCATCACGATGCCCGAGTACGTGGACATCATCGTGCCTCGCGGCGGCAAGGACCTCATCGAGCGCCTGGCGCGCGAATCGCGCATCCCGATGATCAAGCACCTGGACGGCGTGTGCCATGTCTACATCGACGACCGCGCGGACGCCGAGATGGCGGTGCGGATCGCCGACAACGCGAAGACGCAGCGCTACGGAACCTGCAACACCATGGAGACGCTGCTCGTTGCCGAAGGCATCGCGCAACGCGTCCTTCCCCGGATCGGAAAGATCTTCCACGCCAAGGGCGTCGAGATGCGCGCCGATGCGGCGGCCCTGCAGCTTCTCCCTGCGGGAAAGGCCGCCGAAGAAGCCGACTACTTCACAGAGTGGCTCGCGCCCGTCGTGTCGATCCGGGTCGTGAAGGATCTCGACGAGGCGATGGCGCACATCGCCCGGTACGGCTCGCAGCACACCGACGCCATCGTCACCGCCGATCGCGGGCGGGCCGAGCGCTTCCTGCGCGAAGTGGATTCCGCCTCGGTCATGTGGAATGCCTCGACGCGCTTCGCCGACGGCTTCGAGTTCGGCCTGGGCGCCGAGATCGGCATCTCCACCGACAAGCTGCACGCGCGCGGGCCGGTCGGCCTGGAAGGGCTGACGACGCAGAAGTTCATCGTGCTCGGGCACGGAGAAACACGCCAGTCTTGACGCCGGTCGGCATCCTGGGCGGCACTTTCGATCCGGTCCACAACGCGCACCTCGCGATGGCGCGCGCCGCGCTGCGCGCGCTGCCGCTCGAGAAGGTGCTCTTCATGCCCACCGGGGAAACCCGCTACCGCAAGCCCGCCGTCGCGTCCGCAGCGCACCGCCTCGCGATGCTCAAGCTCGCCCTCGAAGACGAGCCGCGCATGCAGGTCGACGCCCGCGAGCTCTCGCCGGGCGCGAGCGGCTACACCGCCGACACGCTGGCCGAGCTGCACGAGGAGCTCGGTCCGCGCGTGCCCATCTACTTCCTGATGGGCGCGGACCAGTACGCCAAGCTCGACGCCTGGCACCGGCCGGACGAAGTCCGGCGGCTCGCGCGCATCGCGGTCTTCGCGCGGCCGGGGGCGCCGGCGCCGGACCCGTCGGTCGAGCGCGTGCCGATGCCGGAGATGGACGTCTCCGCAAGCGCCATCCGCGCTCGGGCGGCGCGCGGCGAGGAGCTCTCGGGCCTCGTCCCGCCAGCGGTGGCGAACTATATCGTTCATGAAAGGCTCTACAGCTGATGGATCTGCGAAGGAAGCAGCGCGCCGTCGTGGACGCCCTGGAGGACATCAAGGGCTACGACATCGTCGTCTACAACACCGCCTCGCAGCCGACGATGTTCGAGCGCGTGGTGATCGCGAGCGGCGATTCGAACCGGCAGATCCGCGCCCTTGCCGACAACGTGCAGGAGAAGCTGAAGGCCCTCGGCGCGAAGGTCTACGGCGTGGAGGGCACCGATGCGAGCGAATGGGTGCTGGTGGACCTCGGCGATCTCGTGGTGCACGTCATGCACCCCACGGTGCGCGGCTTCTACAACCTCGAGGAGATCTGGGGCGGCAAGAGCGTCAGGCTGAAGAGCGAGGCGCCGAAGCCGAAGGCGAGGAAGGCCGCGACGAAGAAGGCGAGCGCTCCGCGTGGCAAGGCTGCACGTCCTCGCCGTAGCCGCTAGGCTCCCCGCCTGGGCCGAGGCGGCCTGCGCCGAATACGCGCGCCGCATGCCACGCGGCTACGAGATCTCCCGCGTCGCGGTGAAGGACGATGAAGCGCTGCGCAGCTTCCTCCTGAAGAGCAAGGCGCGGCGGGTGGCCCTCGACGAGCGGGGCGACGACCTCACCACCGCGCAGTTTGCGAAGCTGCTGGCGCAAGAAACCGTGTTCGCGATCGGCGGCGCCGACGGCCTGCCGCAGGACGTGAAGCGGGACGCGCAGCGGACCGTGCGCCTGTCGTCCATGACGCTGCCGCATGCGCTCGCGCAGGTGGTCCTCGTCGAGCAGCTGTACCGGTCGGCGACCCTGCTCACCGGCCATCCGTACCACCGCGCCTAGGCTATATTCCGGCGGGATGGCTGCTCCCCAGGACCGCGGCATTTATCTCGCCTCGCGCAGCCCCCGGCGCAGGGAATTGCTCACGCAGATCGGCGTGCGCTACCACCTCCTCCTCTTTCGCGAGCGCGCCGACAGCGCGCCGGAGGTGAACGAGGAGCCGCTCGCCGGCGAGGCGCCGGACGTGTACGTCGAGCGGGTCGCGCGGGCCAAGGCCGAGGTGGGCTGGACGCGCATGCTGCAGCGGAACCTGCCGCACGCGCCGGTGCTCTCGGCGGACACCACGGTCGCGCTCGACGGCAGGATCTTCGGCAAGCCCGCGGATCGCAATGACGCGGCGAGGATGCTCGCCGCGCTCGCGGGAAAGAGCCATGAGGTCCTCACCGCGGTGGCGATCAAGTGGGGCGACGACCTGCACGCGGCGCTTTCGCGCTCCGAGGTCCGGTTCAAGAGCCTGTCCGAAGCGGAGATCCGGGAGTACGCCGCCACGGGAGAGGCCGACGACAAGGCCGGCGCCTACGGCATCCAGGGCCGCGCCGCGAAGTTCGTCGCCGAGCTGCGCGGCAGCTATTCCGGCGTCATGGGCCTGCCGCTCTACGAAACGGCGCAGCTCCTCGAGCGCATCGCGCTGTCGCGGCCCACGCGCAGCCTGTGAGCGAAGAGATCGTCATCAACGTCACGCCGCAGGAGACGCGCGCGGCGATCACCGCGGCGGGCGTCGTGCAGGAGCTGCTCATCGAGCGTGCGGCGAGCCGGGGGCTCGTCGGCGACATCTACATGGGCCGGGTCGCTCGGGTCCTGCCCGGCATGCAGTCCGCATTCGTCGACATCGGCCTGGACCGCGCCGCCTTCCTGCACGTCGCGGACATCCGCGAAGGCAGGAAGAACGGCGAGGACGCGAAGCCCATCGAGAAGGTCCTCGCCGAAGGCCAGCCGGTGCTGGTGCAGGTGGTCAAGGACCCGATCGGCACCAAGGGGGCGCGGCTCTCGACCCAGGTCTCCATCGCCGGGCGCCTGCTCGTCTACCTGCCCGCCGCGTCGGCGCACGAGGACGCGCACATCGGCATCTCGCAGCGCATCGGCGGCGAGGAGGGCCGCCAGCAGCTGCGCGAGCGCCTGCAGCAGCTCCTTCCCGCCGACGAGCGCGGGAGCTTCATCGTCCGCACGCTGGCGGAGGAGGCTTCCACGGAGGAGCTGCGCGCCGACCTCGACTACCTGCGCCACCTCTGGGCGGTGGTGCGCGAGCGCTCCGCTTCGGCAGGCGCCGCGCCGCTTCGCCTGTACCAGGACCTTTCGCTCGCGCAGCGCGTGCTGCGCGACATGGTCACGGCGGACACCCAGCGCGTGCTCGTCGACTCGCGGGAAAACTTCCAGAAGCTCGCCGCCTTCGCCCAGACCTACATGCCGAAGGTGCAGGCGAAGCTCGAGCACTACACCGGCGAGCGGCCGATCTTCGACCTGTACAACGTGGAGCCGGAGATCGAGAAGGCCCTGTCGCGCCGGGTCGAGCTCAAGTCCGGCGGCTACCTGATCATCGACCAGACCGAGGCGCTCACCACCATCGACGTCAACACCGGCGGCTTCGTCGGCAGCCGCAGCTTCGACGACACCGTGTTCAAGACGAACCTCGAGGCGGCGCAGGCGATCGCCCGCCAGCTCCGCCTGCGCAACCTCGGCGGCATCATCATCGTCGATTTCATCGACATGGAGTCGCCCGAGCACCGCGGCGGCGTGCTGGAGGAGCTCAAGCGCGCGCTCGCGCGCGACCGGACCCGGGTCACGGTGAACGGCTTCACCGCGCTCGGCCTGGTGGAGATGACGCGCAAGCGCACCCGCGAATCGCTGGCCCATATCCTTTGCGAGCCCTGCCCCACCTGCGAGGGCCGCGGCGAGGTGCGCACGCCGCACACGGTCTGCTACGACATCCTGCGCGAGATCCTGCGCGAAGCACGCGCCTACAATGCGAAGGAGTTCCGGGTGCTCGCGTCGCAGCGCGTGATCGACCTTTTCCTCGAGGACGAATCGGGGTCGCTCGCCATGCTGTCCGACTTCATCGGCAAGCCGGTCTCCGTGCAGGTGGAGTCGTCCTACACGCAGGAACAATACGACATCGTGCTGATGTGATGGACCTCTGCTTCCTCCCCGCCCGCAGGCTCGCGGCGCTGATCCGGGCACGGAAGGTTTCCGTGACGGAGGTGATCCGCGCGTTCATCGCGCAGGTCGAGCGCGTCAACCCGAAGGTCAACGCCGTCGTGACCTTCCTGCCCGAGGCGGCGCTCGAGGCGGCGAACGCGATGGACCGGCGCAAGGACAAGCCGCTCCTCTGCGGCCTGCCGATCGCCTACAAGGACATGATGCAGACGAAGGGCATCCGCACCACCTTCGGCTCGCCGATCTACCGCGACTTCGTTCCGCAGGAGGACCACCTCGTGGTCGAGCGCCTCAAGGCGGCGGGCGCGATCACGCTCGGCAAGACCAACACGCCGGAGTTCGCGGCGGGTAGCCAGACCTTCAACGCAGTCTTCGGCGCCACGCTGAATCCCTACGATCGGGCCAGGACCTGCGGCGGGTCCTCGGGCGGCGCGGCGGTCGCGGTGGCGTGCGGCATGCTGCCCTTCGCCGACGGCGGCGACTTCGCCGCGAGCCTGCGCAATCCGGGCAACTACTGCAACGTCGTCGGCTTCCGCCCGAGCCCGGGCCGCGTGCCGTCCTACCCGCAGGGCAACCCGTGGAGCAACATGAGCGAGCTCGGTCCGCTCGGGCGCACGGTGGAGGACGCCGCATTCCTGCTCGCCGCGATGGCGGGTCCGGACGCGCGCTCGCCGGTGTCCTACGCGGAACCCGGCAGCGCTTTCCTCAAGCCGCTGCAGCGGGACTTCCGAAGGACACGCATCGCGTGGAGCCGCGACCTGGGCGGCCTTCCGGTGGAACCGGCGGTGACGGCGGTCCTCGAGCCGCACCGCAGGACCTTCCAGTCGCTGGGTTGCCGGCTCGAGGACGCCGAGCCGGACTTCGGCGGCGCGAAGGAGGCCTTCGAGACGCTGCGCGCCTACGTGTTCGTGCACCGCAACGGCGAGAACCTGAGGAAGTACCGCGGCCAGCTGAAGGACGACATCATCTGGAACGTCGAGCAGGGGCTGAAGCTCACCACGGAGCAGCTCGCCGCCGCGGAGGCGAAGCGCGCGCAGCTCTACCACCGCATGCGCACCCTCCTCGAGTCGCACGAGTTCTTCGTCTGCCCGGTGAACCAGCTGCCGCCTTACCCGATCGACGTGGAGTGGCCGCGCGAGGTCGCGGGCGTGAAGATGGACAATTACCTCGACTGGATGAAGAGCTGCTACTACATCACCCTCACCGGCCATCCTGCGGTCTCGGTGCCGGCGGGCTTCACGCCGGAGGGCCTGCCCGTCGGCATCCAGATCGTCGGCCGCTACCGCGACGACTTCGGCGTGCTGCAGCTTGCGCACGCCTTCGAGCAGGCGACGCAGCACTGGAAGCGCCGCCCTCCGGTCCTCCAGTGATCCGCGCCTGCAGCGCGGCCGATGCGCCGCAGATCCTGGCGATCATCAACGACGCGGCGCAGGCCTACAGGGGCGCCATCCCGGCGGATCGCTGGCATGAGCCGTACATGCGGCTCGACCACCTCGAGGCGGAGATGGCCGACGGCGTGCGCTTCTGGGGCTACGATGACGAGGGGCTCATCGGCGTCATGGGCATCCAGGACCGTGGCGACGTCGCCCTGATCCGCCACGCCTACGTCCGCACCGTCTCGAGGAGCAAGGGGATTGGACGTCAACTACTGCAGTTCCTCGAACGAACAACGGAGAAGCCCATCCTCATCGGCACGTGGCTCGCGGCCACCTGGGCGATCCGCTTCTACGAGAAAAACGGCTACCGCGTGGTTTCCCGCGAGGACACGGTGCGGCTACTGAAGAAGTACTGGAACATCCCGGAGCGGCAAGTGGAGACGTCGGTCGTGCTGGCGAGCGCCTCCTTCCGGTGAAGGTCGCCGTCGTCACCGGCGCGGCGCGCGGCATCGGGCTCGCGACGGCGCGCCGCTTCCTGCGCGAGGGCTACCGCGTCGCGGCGCTCGACATCGACGCCGCGGCGCTGAACGGGGCCTGCGGCGACTGCCTGGCGATCGCGTGCGACGTCGCCTCGCCCGCGCAGGTGGCGGCGGCGGTCGCCCAGGTGGAGCAAGCCTTCGGGCGCATCGACGCCCTGGTCAACAACGCCGGGATCGCCATCTTCAAGCCCCTCCTCGAGACGACGTTCGAGGAATGGTCGCGCGTGCTGGCGGTGAACCTCAACGGGCCGTTCCTCCTCACCCAGGCGTGCGCCCCGGTGATGCGCAAGGGCGGCGGCGGCGCGATCGTCAACGTGGCGTCGATCTCCGGCATGCGCGCGAGCACCCTGCGCGTCGCGTACGGCACGAGCAAGGCGGCGCTGGTGCACCTGACGAAGCAGCAGGCCGTCGAGCTGGGCGAGCTCGGCATCCGGGTGAATGCGGTTTCGCCAGGACCGGTCGACACGGCGATGGCGAAGCAGGTGCATACGCCGGACATCCGCCAGGGCTATCGCGACGCGATTCCGCTTGAGCGCTACGGCACCGAGGAGGAGCTGGCGGCCGCGATCTTCTTCCTCTGCAGCGACGAGGCGAGCTACATCAACGGCCACACGCTTTCCGTCGACGGCGGCTTCGCCGCAGCCGGCATCGGCCTGCCCGCGCTGCGAAACCGCTAACTCTTCGGGACCCGCCCCATCAGGTAGAACTCGTCGTTGGGCCGCATGCTGGTGAAGTTCGCCATGCGGTTCGAAAGCGCGAAGAGCGCCGCGATCGCGGCGATGTCCCACGCATCCTCGTCCGAAAACCCCTGCGCGCGCAGCGCCGCGAAGTCCTCGTCCCCGATCCGGGCCGAGTCGAGCGCCACCTTGAGGGCGAAGTCCAGCATCGCGCGCTGGCGCGGCGTGATCTCGGCCTTGCGGTAGTTGATCGCGACCTGGTCGGCGACGCGGGGGTTCTTCGCCCGGATGCGCAGGATGGCCCCGTGCGCGACGACGCAGTACTGGCAGTTGTTGGCGCCGGAGGTCGCGACCACGATCATCTCCCGCTCCGCTTTGGTCAACCCGCCTTCCTTCTCCATCAGGGCGTCGTGGTAGGCGAAGAAGGCGCGGAACTCCGCCGGGCGGTGCGCGAGGACGAGGAAGACGTTCGGGACGAACCCCGACTTCTCCTGCACGACCTCGATGCGTTGCCGGACGTCGGCCGGCAGGTCCTTCAGCTCGGGAATGGGATAGCGCATGGCGGTGTTTATGATAGCGGACCCCACTCAAGGAGACTCTGATGAGAAATCTCGTTTTCGGCGCCGTCCTGGCCCTGGCGTGCGGCGCGGCGCAAGCGGCGATCAAGGAGGAGCCCGTCACCTACAAGGCCGGTGACACGACGCTCAAGGGCTACCTCGTCTACGACGACGCCAAGAAGGGCAAGCGCCCCGGCATGCTGGTGATCCACGAATGGTGGGGCGTGACCAAGCACACGCGCGCCGAAGCGCGCCGCTTCGCGCAGCGCGGCTACACTGCGTTCGTTGCCGACATGTACGGCGACGCGAAGAGCGCCGACAACCCGAAGGATGCGAGCGGACTCATGAAGTCCCTGATGGGAAGCCCGGAGGCGGTGCAGGCGCGCTTCAACGCCGCGCGCGAGCAGCTGGCAAAGCACGCCACCGTGGACGCGAAGAAGATCGGCGCCTCGGGCTACTGCATGGGCGGCACGGTGGTGCTCAACATGGCGCGTGGCGGCGCGCCGCTCGCCGGCGTGGCGGCCTTCCACCCGAGCCTCGGCGGCTACAAGGCCGGCCAGGGGGAGGTGAAGGCAAAGGTGCTGGTCCTGAACGGCGCCGACGATCCGTTCAACAAGCCCGAGCAGATCGAGGCGTTCAAGAAGGACATGGAAGCGGCGAAGGCGGACTACAAGTTCGTCAACTACCCGGGCGCCGTGCACGCGTTCACGAACCCGGAAGCGAGCGAGAAGGGCAAGCAGTACAACCTGCCGCTCGCGTACAACGCGGAAGTGGACAAGAAGTCGAAGGCGGAGGCGGACAGCTTCTTCAAGGCCGCGCTGAAGTAGACAAAGCGGACGTACAAAAGGCCGCCCGAGGGCGGCCTTTTTCATTGGGTCCCCGGCTTCGCGGGGAAGACGCCGTCAGTCGGCGTACTGGCCGGCCTTCTTGATGAGCGGCGCCCACTTCTCGATCTCCGCCTTGAGATGCGCCTGCAGCGCCGCCGGCGTCTGCTTGTCCTTCGGGAACGTGACCGCGCCGAGGTCGGCGAAGCGCTTGTTCACGGTCTCGTCCGCGAGGGCCGTCTGCATGGCTTCGACGAGCTTGTCGACCACCGGCTTGGGCGTGCCCTTCGGGGCGTACAGCGCGTGCCAGATGCCGACTTCCCCGTTCTTCACGCCGAGCTCGTTCAGCGTCGGCAGGTCCGGCAGCGAGGGCACGCGCTTCGCGGAAGTGATGGCGTACGCCTTCACCTTGCCCGACTTGATCTGCGACGTGGTGTTGGTGGTCTGGTCGCACATGAAGTCCACCGTGCCGCCGAGGAGATCGTTCATCGCCGGGCCCGTGCCCTTGTACGGCACGGTGAGGAAGCTCGTCTCGATCGCGCTCATGAAGAGCATGCCGCACAGGTGCGACGCGGCGCCGATCCCGGCGTTCGCGTAGGTCACCTTGTCCTTGTTCGCCTTGATGTAGGAAAGGAACTCCTTGAAGTCCTTCGCCGGCATCTGCGGCTTGGCGATGATCGTCATCGGCACGTCGTTGATGAGGCCGAGGTATTCGAAGTCGTTGAGCGGGTCGTAGCGAAGCTTGCGGTACAGCGTCGGCGTGGTCGCCATGCCGATGTGATGGATGAGGATGGTGTACCCGTCCGGCTTGGCGTTCTTCACCAGCTCCGGCCCGAGGATGCCGCCGGCGCTCGGACGGTTCTCGACGACGACCGTCTGGCCGAGGGGCTTCGTCATGCCCTGGGCGACAAGGCGCGCGACCGTGTCGGTCGGACCGCCCGCCGCGAACGGCACGATCATCGTCACGTTGCGGGTGGGGTACTGGGCCAGCGCGCTACCCGCGACGAGCGCGAACGCGCACGCCGCGAGGCGAGTAGTGAAGCGTTTCATCTCAACTCCTTGTGGGGGATAAGGTCCTTCGGGATGATCCTGGCGCGCCCGGCGGGATTCGAACCCACGACCCTTGGCTTCGGAGGCCAATACTCTAATCCGCTGAGCTACGGGCGCCTTTCCGGGCTAGAATCATACGCTTAACTGCACCCAAACAAAACCGATCCACCGCACGGAACCCCGCCCGATGGCCGATACCGCACACGACGAGCACGCTTCCTTCATCAAGACGCCGCAGCAGCTGGTGACGGTCATCGTGCTGTCCTTCCTGGTGCCGATCATCGGCATCATCCTGGTGGTGCAGCTCGTGGTCAGCCAGCCGAGCGCGGACCCGGCGGCGCTCAAGCCCGAGGCGATCGCGGCGCGCATCCAGCCGGTCGGAAGCGTCGAGATCGGCGCGCCCGCCAAGGCGCCCGGCGCACGCGGCGGCGAGGAGATCGTCAAGGCGGTCTGCGGCACCTGCCATACGCCGGGGATCGCGAACGCGCCGAAGATCGGAGACAAGGCCGCCTGGGGCAAGCTCGCCGGCCAGGGCATGCCCGCCATGCTGGCGAACGCGATCAAGGGTAAGGGCGCCATGCCGCCGAAGGGCGGCGCGGCGGACCTGACGGACGCCGAGGTCGCGCGTGCGATCGTGTTCATGGCGAACCAGTCCGGGCAGAACCTGAAAGAGCCCGCGCAGAAGCCCGAAGCCGGGAAAAAGAAGTAACCGGCACGACAGCGCGCTTGCCTTGCAGCTCCTGTTCGTCATTGATCCGCTCGACTCGCTCAAGGCGTACAAGGACACCACCGTTGCGATGATGCGCGCCGCACAGGCGCGCGGCCATGCGGTCTCCGTGTGCGAGCAGGCGCGCCTGCACTGGCTCGGCGGCAAGGTGGGCACGGTCGCGCAGCGCCTCGACCTGACGGACGACGACGAGGACTGGTACCGCGGGAAAGAAGCGCAGACGCGGCCCTTGCGGGAGTTCGACGCGGTGCTGATGCGCAAGGACCCGCCGTTCGACATGGAGTTCGTCGCGAGCACCTGGCTGCTTTCGGCCGCCGAGCGCGAAGGCGTGCGGGTGTTCAATTCGCCGCGCGCGATCCGCGACCACAACGAGAAATTCGCCATCGCGGAGTTCCCCCAGTTCACGGTGCCTTCGGTCGTGACGCGCGACATGACGGTCCTGCAGCGCTTCGTCGACGAGCACCGGCACACGGTGCTGAAGCGCCTGGACGGCATGGGCGGAACCGGCATCTTCATCGTGCGCCACGACGACCCGAACCGGAATTCGATCGTCGAGACGATCTCCGGGCTCGGCACGCAGAGCGTCATGGCGCAGCGCTACATCCCGGAGATCTCGGAAGGCGACAAGCGGGTGCTGCTGATCGGCGGCGAGCTCGTCCCGCACTGCCTCGCGCGCATACCCAAGCCGGGCGAATCGCGCGGCAACCTCGCCGCGGGCGGCCGCGGCGTCGCGCAGCCCGTCACCGGCCGGCACCGGGAGATCGCGGCCGGTTTGGGCGAGGTGCTGTCGGAGAGGGGCCTGCTGCTGGTCGGCCTGGACGTCATCGGCGACTGGCTCACCGAGATCAACGTCACCAGCCCGACCTGCTTCCGCGAGATCCAGGACCAGGCCGGCGTGGACGTCTCGGGAATGTTCATCGCAGCGCTCGAGCGCGCGGCGGCCTAGCGATGGTCGGCGTCCTCCTCGTCTCGCACGGCGCCATCGGCCGCTCGATCCTGGAGAGCGCGCGCCACATCCTGAACGACTCGCCGCCGCTCGTGGCGACGCTCGGCGTGTCGCGCGACGACGACCCGGACGACCTGCGCCTGCGCGCAAGGCGGCTCATCAAGCAGCTCGACGCCGGCGACGGTGTGCTGGTCCTCACCGACATCTTCGGCGCGACGCCCGGAAACGTGATCTCCCGGCTGCTCGAGGACGGGCGCGTCGAGGGCGTTTCCGGGGTCTCGCTGCCGATGCTGCTGCGCGTGCTCACCGGGCGCAACGGCTCGCTGAAAGCCGCGGTGCAGCGCGCCCTGTCGGCGGGCGCCGAGGGCGTGATCCACCTGAACACCGACCGGTGCATCGATGCCCAGTAAGGAAGTCGAGATCGTCAACAAGCTCGGGCTGCACGCGCGCGCGTCGGCCAAGCTGACGCAGCTCGCGAGCGGCTTCCACAGCGAGATCTGGCTCTCGCGCAGCGGGCGGCGCGTCAACGCCAAGAGCATCATGGGCGTGATGATGCTCGCGGCCGGAAAAGGCTCGACGGTGCTGGTGGAGGTCGAGGGGCCCGACGCCGAGCAGGCTCTCGCCGCCCTCGCCCAGCTCATCGCGGACAAGTTCGGCGAAGGGGAGTAGCCGGGGCGTGAACTTCGTCCTGCACGGGCACGCGGTCTCGACCGGCATCACGATCGGCTACGCGCACCTCGTCGCCACCGCGCGCATGGAGGTCGGGCACTACGAAGTCGCCGCGCAGGACGTCGGGGCCGAGGTGGCGCGCTTCGACAAGGCGCTCGCCGCCGCGCGCGGCGAGCTCGCCGCGCTGAAGGCGCAGATCCCGGCGGACGCGCCGGCGGAGCTCGCGGCCTTCCTCGACCTGCACCGCATGATCCTGGAGGACTCTTCCCTCGCCGAGACGCCGCGCGAGCTGATCCGCAGCCGCCGCTCCAACGCCGAATGGGCGCTGGTGCAGCAGATGGAGCAGCTGACCGACCGCTTCGACGAGATCGAGGACGCCTACCTGCGGGAGCGCAAGGCCGACATCCAGCAGGCGGTGGAGCGCGTCCTGAAGGCGCTGCTCGGCGGCCACGCGATCCCCGAGGCGGCGCTCACCGAGGAGGAAAAGCTCATCGTCGTGGCGCACGACCTCTCGCCCGCCGACATGATCCTCTTCAAGCGCCACCATTTCGGCGGCTTCGTCACCGACCTCGGCGGGGTGACCTCGCACACCGCGATCGTGGCGCGCAGCCTCGGCATCCCCGCCATCGTCGGCCTGCACCACGCCTACCAGACCATCAGCGAGGGCGAGCTGCTCATCGTGGACGGCGAGCGCGGGGTGCTGATCGTCAACCCCGACCCGGTGGTGCTCGCGCAGTACCGCGAGCGCCAGTCGGCGCTCGGCGTCGAGAAGGCGCGCTTGCGGCAGCTGAAGAGCCGTCCCGCCGCGACGCTGGACGGCACGCCGGTGGAGCTGTTCGCCAACATCGAGCTTCCCGACGACATGCCGGTCGTGCTCGAGGCGGGCGCGAACGGCGTCGGGCTCTTCCGCACCGAATTCCTGTTCCTCAACCGCAACGACCTGCCGACGGAGGAGGAGCAGTTCGAGGCCTACCGGCGCGTCGCCGAGGCGATGGAAGGCCGGCCGGTCGTCCTGCGCACGCTCGACGTGGGCGCGGACAAGGCGATGAACGACGACCTCGCGAGCCATGCCAAGCCGAATCCGGCGATGGGCCTGCGCGCGATCCGCTTCTGCCTCGCCGAGCCGCAGATGTTCCTCACCCAGCTGCGCGCCATCCTGCGCGCCTCCCATTACGGCAAGGTGCGCATCCTGCTGCCCATGGTCGCGCACGTGCACGAGATCGAGCAGACGCTCGCGCTGCTGCGCCAGGCGAAGCAGCAGCTCGAGGAGAAGGACCAGCCCTACGACCGGTCGGTCGAGGTGGGCGGCATGATCGAGATCCCGGCCGCGGCGCTCGCCCTGCCGATCTTCATGCGCCGCCTGGACTTCCTTTCGATCGGCACCAACGACCTCATCCAGTACACGCTCGCCATCGACCGCACCGACGACGCGGTGGCGCATCTTTACGACCCGCTGCATCCCGCGGTGCTGTCGCTGGTGGCGAGCACCATCCAGACCGCGACGCGCGGCGGGATGCCGGTCGCCGTCTGCGGCGAGATGGCCGGCGACGTGCAGCTCACGCGGCTGCTCCTCGGCATCGGGCTGCGCAACTTCTCGATGCACCCGTCGCAGCTCCTTGCGATCAAGGACCGTGTGCTGACGACGAGCCTCTCCGAGGTGCAGACCCTGGCGCAGCGCGTGCTGCGCGCCACCGACCCGCTCAAGACCCGCGAGCTGCTCGCGCAGCTGAACGCATAGGAGAACGCATGGCAGGACCGCTACAAGGCGTGCGCGTGCTCGACCTCACCACCGTGGTGATGGGCCCCTACGCGACGCAGATCCTGGGGGATTTCGGCGCCGAGGTCGTCAAGGTCGAGCCGCCCGAGGGCGACGTGATCCGCAACGCCTGGCCCTTCCGCAACCCGGGAATGGGCACCATCTTCCTCAACACGAACCGCAACAAGCGCTCCATCGCGCTCGACCTCAAGAAGCCGCAGGCGCGCGAAGCATGCCTCGCCCTTGCGGCGAAGGCCGATGTCCTCATCTACAACATCCGCCCGCAGGCGATGGCCCGCCTGGGCCTGTCCTACGACCAGGTGAAGGCGGCGAACCCGCGCATCATCTACGTCGGCTGCTTCGGCTTCAGCCAGCGCGGGCCGTACGCCGCAAAGGCCGCCTACGACGACATGATCCAGGGCGCGGCCGGCATCCCGTGGCTCCTGAAGCGCCAGGGCGCGCCCGAGCCGCGCTACGCGCCGATGATCGTCGCCGACCGCTCGGTGGGACAGCAGGTTGCGAGCGCGGTCAGCGCCGCGCTGTACTACCGCGAGAAGTCCGGCAGGGGGCAGCGCATCGACGTGCCGATGTACGAGCACCTGTTGCAGATCGTGCTCGGCGACCACCTCGGCGGCTACACCTTCGAGCCGCCGTTCGGCCCGCCCGGATACGTGCGCATCCTCTCGCCCGACCGCCGTCCCTACGAGACCAAGGACGGCTACGTCTGCGCGCTCATCTACAACCAGAAGCAGTGGAAGGGCTTCCTCGAAGTGATCGGCAAGCCGGAGCTCCTGCAGACGCCCGAGTACGCCACGCACGAGGCGCGCAGCCGGAACTACGACCAGGCCTACCGGATGGTGGCCGAGGAGCTGAAGAAGCGCACCACCAGCGAGTGGATCGAGGCCTTCGAGCGCGCCGACATCCCGGTGCAGCGCATGAACAGCCTCGACGACATCGTCGCCGACCCGCACCTCGCGGCGATCGAGTACCTCAAGGTGGTGGACCATCCGAGCGAGGGCAGGATCAAGACCCTCGCCGTGCCTTCGGAATGGTCGGATTCGAAGCCCGAGTATCGCCGCCACGCCCCGCGCCTCGGCGAGCACACGAAGGAGGTGCTGCGGGAGCTCGGCTATTCGGACGAGACGATCGCGCAGCTGATCGAGCAAGGCGCCGCACGCGCCGCCGAGTAGATGTTTCGCGAGATCCGGGGGGTGCAGCAGCGGCGCACCGACGGCGGCCGCAAGCGCTGGTTCCAGGACCCGTACTTCGACCTGTTCGTGGTGCAAAGCATGCTCGGCCGCGTGCACTGGTTCCAGCTGTGCTACCGGCGCGACACGCCGTTCGAACGGGTCCTCGAATGGAAGCGCGGCGCCGGGTTTCTCCACCTGCGCGTCAAGCAACCGCTGCATTCCCGAAGCGCGGAATCGAGCGTGCTCGAACTTGACGGGGCCATGCCGCACTACGACGTGCTCGAGCGCCTGGAAGCCTCGCCGGGGCTGCCCGAGCCGATCGCCGCGTTCGTGGCCCGCAAAGTGCGCGAGCACGAGCGCCCCTCGCAGCGCTTCCGGCATCCGCGCGCGCACCCGCCGCGCTGGCTGCAGCGGTTGCGAAAACGCGGGCTATAATCCTCGCGCGCCGATTTGATTTCAGCTTGCGGGCGCCTAACAAATACCGCTAAAGAGATGAACGCACCACAAGACCTCACCTCCGTCGGCGCCGTCGTTCCGCAGAAGGCCGCGTTCGACACCCCGCTCAAGCTGCGCGGCGGGGGCACGCTGCCCGCCTACGAGATCGCATACGAGACCTACGGCACGCTGAACGCCGCGCGCTCCAACGCCGTGCTGGTGTGCCACGCCCTCAACGCCTCCCACCATGTGGCGGGCTTCTACGAGTCCGAACCGACGAATGTCGGCTGGTGGGACAACCTGGTCGGGCCCGGAAAGCCGCTCGACACGCGTCGCTTCTTCGTCGTCGGCTCCAACTATCTCGGCAGCTGCTTCGGCTCCACCGGCCCGGCGTCGACCAATCCCGCGACCGGCAAGCCGTGGGGCGCCGATTTCCCGGTGGTGACGGTGGAGGACTGGGTCGAGGCGCAGGCGCGCCTCGCCGACCGCCTGGGCATCGAGCGCTTCGCGGCCGTGATCGGCGGCTCGCTCGGCGCGATGCAGGCCATGCAGTGGGCCCTCTCCTATCCCGAGCGCGTGCGCCACAGCATCGTCGTCGCCTCGGCGCCCAAGCTTTCGGCGCAGAACATCGCCTTCAACGAGGTGGCGCGCCAGGCCATCATGACCGATCCGGATTTCCACGGCGGCCACTACTACGAGAAGGGCGTCGTGCCGGCGCGCGGGCTGCGCATCGCGCGCATGATCGGCCACATCACCTATCTCTCGAACGACGCGATGATGGAGAAGTTCGGCCGCATGCTGCGCCGCCAGGCGCTCGGCTTCGACTTCGACGTGGACTTCGAGGTGGAGTCCTACCTGCGCTACCAAGGGGACAAGTTCTCGAGCTACTTCGACGCCAATACGTACCTGCGCATCACCAAGGCGCTCGACTACTTCGACCCGGCCGCGGACTTCGGCGGCGACCTGTCGGCCGCGCTCGCACGCGCCAAGGCGGCGTTCCTCGTGGTGTCCTTCAAGTCGGACTGGCGCTTCTCCCCGGAGCGCTCGCGGGAGATCGTCCGCGCGCTGCTCGACGAGCGCAAGATCGTGTCGTACCTCGAGATCGACGCGCCCGGCGGGCACGACGCCTTCCTCCTGGAAGACGCCCGCTACCACGCGGCGCTGCGCGCCTACTTCGCGAACATCGAGCTATGAGGGCCGCGCATTGAGAGCTGATCTCGAAGCCATCACCCGCTGGGTGCCGCAGGGCGCGCGCGTTCTCGACCTCGGCTGCGGCGACGGGTCGCTGCTGCGCCACCTCTGGGAAGCGCGCAAGGCGCCTGGCTACGGCGTCGAGATCG
>DASPMF010000011.1:0-6572 GCA_035627155.1 Burkholderiales bacterium
CGCCCAGGCACAGACGGAAATCCAGTGGTGGCACTCGATGACCAGTGCGAACAACGACAAGGTCAACGAGCTTGCTGCGAAGTTCAACGCGTCGCAGAAGGAATACAAGGTCGTCGCGGTTTACAAAGGGAGCTATCCCGAGTCCATGACCGCCGCGATCGCCGCCTTCCGGGGTGGCAACCCGCCGCACATTCTTCAGGTGTTCGAGGTCGGCACGGCAACGATGATGGCGGCCAAGGGCGCCATCGTTCCCGTGGCCAAGGTCATGGCCGACGCCAAGGAGCCGTTCAATACCAAGGCGTATTTGCCCGCCGTCGCCGGCTACTACACCGACAGCAAGGGCAACATGCTGTCGATGCCGTTCAACAGCTCCACCATCGTGTTCTACGTCAACAAGGACGCCTACAAGAAGGCCGGCCTTGACCCGGAAAAAGCGCCCAAGACCTGGAAGGAGTTCCAGGCCGCGGCGGCAAAGCTGAAGTCGGCGGGCCAGGAATGTGTCTACACGACCGGCTGGCCGTCGTGGATGCACATCGAGAATTTCAGTGCCTGGCACAACGTGCCCATCGGCACTAAGCAGAACGGGATGGCAGGCGTCGACACCGAATTCAAGATCAACTCGCCGCTGCACGTACGCCACATCGGCATGCTCGGCGACATGGCGAAAAAGGGCTTGTTCACCTATAGCGGCCGCCGCAACGAGGCGGAAGCCCGCTTTGCCAGCGGCGAGTGCGCGATGCTGACCTCGAGCACCGGCGCCCAGGGCACGATCCGCCGCTCGGCCAAGTTCGAATGGTCGGTCAACATGATCCCCTATCACGACGACGTGAAGGGCGCACCGCAGAACTCGATCATCGGCGGGGCATCCCTGTGGGTGATGGCGAAGAAGCCTGCCGCGGACTACAAGGGGGTCGCGAAGTTCTTCAGCTTCCTCTCGCAGACCGACATTCAGGAAGACTTCCACAAGACCACCGGCTACGTGCCCATCACGCTCGCCGCCTACGAGTCGACGAAGAAGTCGGGCTTCTACGAGAAGAACCCCGGCGCGGAACTCGCCATCAAGCAGCTCGGCAACAAGCCGCCCACCGCGAACTCCAAGGGCCTGCGCTTCGGAAATTTCGTGCAGGGCCGCGAGGTGATCGAAGAGGAGATGGAGGCCGTCTTCGCTGGCAAGAAAAGCGCGAAGCAGGCCATGGATGACGCTGTGCGGCGCGGCAACGACATCCTGAGGAAGTTCCAGGCGGCAAACAAGTAAGCAAGGGAACCGAGCAGCCAGCCGTGGAAAAGCGAGTCGTTTTTCGCTCGGCCTGGCTGCCGTACGCCCTGGTCGCGCCGCAGATCGCGATCACGATCGTCTTCTTCTTCTGGCCTGCGATCCAGGCCATCTGGTACTCGTTCCAGCTGCAGGACGCGTTCGGGCTGCAGACGGAGTTCGTCGGCCTGGCGAACTTCAAGGCGCTGTTCGGAGACTCCAACTACCTCTATTCATTCAAGGTCACCGCGGTCTTCAGCGTGCTGGTCGCCGGCAGCGGCATCGCGATCTCGCTCCTCCTCGCGACGATGGCGGACCGCGTCATGCGCGGTGCCCTGGCGTACCGCACGCTTCTGATCTGGCCCTACGCCGTGGCCTCCGCGGTGGCCGGGGTCCTGTGGCTCTTTCTCTTCGCTCCTTCCATCGGCATCGTCACCTTCGCATTGAGGAAGGCCGGCTTCAACTGGGACTGGGTGCTGCAGGGCGACCAGGCGATGGCGCTGGTCGTCGTTGCCGCGACCTGGAAGCAGATCAGCTACAACTTCCTGTTCTTCCTCGCCGGGTTGCAATCGATTCCCCGCTCGCTGATCGAGGCGGCCGCGATCGACGGCGCGGGACCGACGCGCCGCTTCTGGTCGATCGTTTTTCCGCTTCTTTCGCCGACTACGTTTTTCCTGCTCGTGGTGAACATCGTCTATGCCTTCTTCGATACCTTCGGCGTGATCGACGCGACCACGCAGGGCGGCCCCGCGGGCGCGACGCAGATCCTCGTCTATAAGGTGTACTACGACGGCGTGAAGGCCGCCGATCTCGGCGGGTCGTCGGCCCAGTCGGTGGTCCTGATGGCGATCGTGATCACGCTCACGGTCCTGCAGTTCCGCTACGTCGAGCGCAAGGTTCAGTACTGATGGTCGAGAACCGCCCGTGGCTGACCGTCCTCTCGCACCTGGTGCTCATCGCCGGCATCGCGATCGTCGGCTTTCCGCTCTACGTCACGTTCGTCGCTTCGACCCTGACCCTGGACGAGATTCTCGCGGTGCCGATGCCGCTCCTCCCGGGCGACCAGCTCATCGAGAACTACCGCCAGGTGCTCACCGCCGGCGTCAACCGGGGCGCCGCGGCGCCCGTGGCGACCATGCTGTTCAACAGCTTGGTCATGGCGTTGGCGATCGCGCTGGGCAAGATCGCGATCTCGATCATCGCCTCGTTCGCGATCGTGTTCTTCCGCTTTCCGCTGCGCAACTTCTTTTTCTGGATGATCTTCGTCACGCTGATGCTGCCGGTCGAGGTGCGCATCATCCCGACGTTCAAAGTGGTCTCGGACCTCGGCATGCTCAACTCGTACGTGGGCCTGACCCTGCCGCTGATCGCATCCGCGACCGCGACGTTTTTGTTCCGCCAGTTCTTTTTGACCGTTCCGGACGAGCTCGCCGAGGCGGCGCGCATCGACGGCGCGGGGCCGATGCGTTTTTTCTGGGACGTCGTGCTGCCGCTGTCGAAGACGAGCATCGCGGCGCTGTTCGTCATCCAGTTCGTCTACGGCTGGAACCAATACCTGTGGCCCCTTCTCATCACCACCGACGAATCCATGTATACGGCGGTCATCGGGATCAAGCGAATGATCACTACGGGCGACGCCCTCACCGAGTGGAACCTCGTCATGGCCACCGCCATGCTCGCTTTGCTGCCGCCGGCGCTGGTCGTCCTGCTGATGCAGAGGTGGTTCGTGAAGGGCCTCGTCGAGACGGAGAAATAGATGGCAGCCGTGAGCTTCAAGGATGTCAGGAAGAGCTATGGCGGCCTGCAGGTCATCCATGGCGTGACCATGGACATCGCGGACGGCGAGTTCATCGTCATCCTCGGGCCTTCCGGTTGCGGAAAGTCGACGTTGCTGCGCATGGTGGCGGGGCTGGAGGTCATTACCGGCGGCGAGATTTCCATCGGTGGACGCGTGGTCAACGAGCTCGAGCCCACCGACCGGAACATCGCCATGGTGTTCCAGAACTACGCCCTCTACCCCCACATGACGGTGTACGACAACATGTCGTACGGGCTTCGCATCAAGGGCTTTTCCAAGGCGGAGATCGACCAGCGGGTGCGCCGCGCCGCCGAGATCCTCGAGCTCGGCAACTTCCTCGAGCGCAAGCCGCGGCAGCTGTCGGGCGGCCAGCGCCAGCGTGTCGCCATGGGGCGCGCGATCGTGCGCGAGCCGGCGGTCTTCCTCTTCGACGAGCCGCTTTCCAACCTGGATGCCAAGCTCCGGGTGCAGATGCGAGCCGAGCTCCAATCGCTGCACCAGAGGTTGCGTACGACCAGCCTGTTCGTCACGCATGACCAGATCGAAGCGATGACACTCGCGCAGCGGATGATCGTCATGAACGCCGGTCGCGCCGAGCAGATCGGCGCTCCGCTGGAGGTCTACGCCCGGCCGGCGACGACGTTCGTCGCCAGCTTCATCGGCTCGCCGCCGATGAACCTGATTCCGCAGGAGCGCGCCGGCGAGCCGGTGATCTTCGGCATCCGGCCGGAGCACCTGGAGCCGTGCTCCGAATCCGACGCCATGCTGCAGCTCGAAGTCGAGCTCGTCGAGCCGCTCGGCGCCGACACGCTGGTATACGGCCGCATCCCGGGCAGCGCGGCCCGCATTGCGGCGAGGATGCACGCCTCGATGGATGCGCGGCCCGGTCGCCTGGCCCTGCGTTACGACCCGGCTCAGGCGCACTACTTCGATTCCAAGACGGGCGCACGAATCCCCGGCTGAGGTGTCGAACCGCGCATGAGGTACGACGCGGTGGTCGTAGGGGCCGGGCACAACGGGCTCACTTGCGCGGCCTACCTGGCCAAGGCGGGACTGAAGGTCCGGGTGCTCGAGCGCCGGCCGGTGGTCGGCGGCGCCGCCGTCACGGAGGAGTTCCACCCCGGATTCCGCAACTCGGTTGCGGCGTACACGGTCAGCCTCCTGCAGCCCAAGGTGATCCGGGACCTGCGCCTCGCCGAGCACGGCCTGCGCATCGTCGAGCGCCCGCTTTCCAACTTCCTGCCGCTCGCGGACGGCTACCTGAAGATCGGCGGCAGCGCCGAGGCGACGCGGCGCGAGGTGGCGCGCTTCTCCCCCCGCGACGCCGAGCGGTTGCCGGCCTACTGGGCGACCATCGACCGCGTCGGCGACGTCCTTCGGGAGCTGGTCCTGCGCTGCCCGCCGAACGTCGGCGGCGGTTTGCACGACCTCTTCCGCGCCCTGCAGGCAGGGCGCCTTTTCAAGGCGCTCGACATGGAAGCGCGGCGCGACCTGCTGGCCTTCTTCACGCGCTCCGCGGGGGACCTCCTCGACGAGTGGTTCGAATCGGCGCCCATCAAGGCTGCCTACGGGTTCGACGCGGTGGTCGGGAACTACGCCAGCCCGTACCACCCGGGCAGCGCCTACGTCCTGCTCCACCACGTGTTCGGCGAGGTCAACGGCAAGCGCGGCGCCTGGGGGCATGCGATCGGAGGGATGGGCGCCATCACCCAGGCGCTCGCCGCGGAAGCGCGCCGCCTCGGCGCGGAGATCAGCTGCAACGCGTCGGTCGCCCGGATACGCCGCGGGCGGGTAGAGCTCGAGGGCGGCGGAGCGATCGAAGCCCGCGCCGTGGTGGCGAACGTGAACCCGAAGCTCCTGTACCTGCAGCTCATGGAGGCGAGCGACCTGCCGCCGGCTTTCCGGGCACGCATGGAACGCTATCGCTGTGCTTCGGGGACCTTCCGGATGAACGTGGCGCTTTCGCGGCTGCCCGGCTTCCGCGTCCTGCCGGAAGAAGGCCCGCACCACGGCTCCGGGATCATCATGGCGCCTTCGCTCGCATACATGGATAAGGCGTACGCGGACGCGCGGTCCGAAGGCGTAGCCCGAGCCCCGATCGTCGAGATGGTGATCTCCAGCATGCTGGACGACACCCTGGCGCCGAAAGGCCGGCACGTGGCGAGCCTGTTCTGCCAGCACTTCGATCCGAACGCCGATTGGGCGGCCCGCAAGGACGAGGCGGTGCAGCGCATCTTCGAGGTCATCGAATCCCATGCGCCCGGCTTTCGCGACAGCGTGCTCGGCTACAGCGCGCTATCCCCCGCCGACCTCGAGCGCGAGTTCGGCCTGGTCGGCGGCGACATCTTCCACGGCGCGCTCAGCCTGGACCAGCTGTGGTCCGCACGGCCGATCCTCGGCTACGCGGACTATCGAGGACCCGTCGAGGGGCTGTATCTCTGCGGCTCCGGCGCCCACCCGGGCGGCGGGGTGACGGGCGCGCCGGGCCACAACTGCGCGCGAGAGATCCTGCGCGACTTCGGCCGACGGAGCAGGATGTGATTCGCCCGGTAAACTTCGGGAAGAGGTGATCCGATGACGATCTACATGCAGCAAGCCGTGAAGACGGCGCAACTTCCGATGAGCGAAGCGGAGCGCAAGGCGCGCGTCCAGCTTGCCGCCTGCTACCGCGTGTTCGACATGCTCGGCTGGACCGAGATGATCTTCAACCACATCACGTTGCGGGTCCCCGGCCCCGAGCCCAGGTTCCTCATCAATCCGTTCGGACTGCACTACCGCGAGGTCAAGGCCAGCAACCTGGTCCTGATCGACCTCGACGGCAATATCCTGCGCGACACCGGCTATCCGATCAACCGCGCCGGCTTCGTCATCCATTCCGCGATCCACGGCTCGATGCGCGACGCGCATTGCGTCATGCATACCCATACCACCAACGGCGTGGCCGTGTCCTGCCTCAAGGCCGGCCTGTCGAGCGACAACTTCTACGGCGCCATGCTGCACGGACGCGTGGCGTATCACGACCTCGAGGGCGTCACGGTGGACACCGGCGAGCGCGAGCGCATCGTGCGCGACCTCGGCGACAAGCACGTGATGGTCCTGCGCAACCACGGCCTGCTGTCCTGGGGAGAGAGCGTGGCGGAGGCCTACCTCCGCCTGTGGACGTTGCAGCGCGCGTGCGACGTGCAGCTCGCCACGGCGCAGGCGGGCGGCGAGACGATCCGCCTGCCGCAGGCGGTGATCGACCGCATGCTCGCCGAGTCCGGTCCGGGCGAGAAGCGCACCTGCGAGGACGTGTTCGCAGCCCTGGTGCGCCTGGTGGATGCGAGGGATCCGTCGTACCGCGACTAGGCCAGGTTGACGTTAACGTCAACGGTAACTAGGCTGGCGCCATGACCGACCTCTCGGACTCCGGCAAGCTCGTCTACAAGGCGAAGCACAAGATCCGCTTCGTCACCGCGGCGAGCTTGTTCGACGGCCACGACGCGTCGATCAACATCATGCGGCGCATCCTGCAGGCCTCCG
>DASPMF010000012.1:0-9901 GCA_035627155.1 Burkholderiales bacterium
CCCAGCATCTGGATCGACTCGAGCGGGAAGGCCTCGAGGGGCTCCTTGGGCCGGTTCTGATCCGGAGCAAGCTTGCTGGCTGACGCGACCGCACCTGCTTTCGCGATGTCGATCCGTTCCGGACGGAAAGGATCGACCTGCACTTCGGCCGTGTAGGGCACCGGCTCGTAGGGTCTCACTTGAGGCAGCGGATCGACGCGGCCGCGAACGTCCTTGGTCAGCGCGGCAAGCTCCTGCTTCAAGTCGCCGTGCTCGTCTCCGCTGCATGCAGTCAATGCCGCCGCCGCCGCGGCGGTGATGAGTCGCAAACTGCGGGCTGTGATCATTTGCCGCCCTTCCGGGCCGGTTGCCGCGCGCGGCGCTGGGCGGCGATCTCGGCGTCGTCCAGATAACGGAACGTGCGAGCCGTCGCATCCATGGTCAGGATGCCGTCCCGGCCGGCCCCGATGGAAACGTCGTTGAGGGTAACGATGCGCGACAGTTGCCCGACATCGCTCGCGAACGCGCCCATGTCGTGGTACGTGCCGACCACCTTGATGGTGATCGGCAACTCGGCATAGAACTCGCGCTGGGTTTCGGAAGGCGCCGGCTTGAAGAGCTCGAACTGCAGACCCCGACCAAGTCCGGCCTGGTTGATGTCCACGAGCAGGGCGTCCATCTGCGACTTGTTCGGCAACTGGCGCAGGAGCGCCCCGAACTGCGTGTCGATCTCCCGCAGCTGCTGCCGGTGCAGGTCGAGGTTGACCGCTTGCTTCTTCTTGTCGACGTAGTCGGTTTTCAGTTTCGCTTCCTCGCCGGCACCGCGCTCGAGCTCCTCAAGCTGCGATTGCGTATCGGCGAAGAAGCCGGCAACCGGGATGCCGATCAGGATTGCCAGCAGGACGAGGATCTTCGGCGCGAAGTGCCAAGTCCCCGGATCGTTCCAGTTGGTGCGCTTGAACTCATCGATGATCGCATTGAAGTTCGGAGCAGCCATGACTATCCCTTCTTCGCCGCGGGCTTGGCGGGCCCTTTGGCGGCGTCCTTGGCGTCGGGTGCGGCCGACCGCTTCAGTGAAATGTTCATGTTGAACTGCGATACCCGCTTGCGATCGATCGTCGTCGCCGACACTTCGACGAGCTCCGGTCGCTCGAGGAAGGGCGACGCTTCCACGTTTCTCATCAGCGTGGAGACGCGGGCGTTGGATTGCGCATAGCCCAGAAGATTCACGCGCAGGCCTCTTTGCACGACGGACTTGAGGTAAACCCCTTCCGGCGTCTGCTTCACGAGCTCGTCGAGGAGGTGCACGGTCTGCGCCCGGTCGGCCTGCAGGGTCTCGATGACCTGCTTGCGGGCGAGCAGCGCCGCAATCTCGTCACGCAGCTTCTTGATCTCGGCAATGTCCTTGTCGAGCTTGACGATCTCGTTCTTCAGGAAGCGGTTCCGCTCGTTCTGCGTCTCGATCTGGGCCGCATAGAAGCCGTGCACTGCCACCACGACGAGCGCGCCGATGACGGCGGTGCCGCCGGCGAGCGCGAAGAAGTGCTGGCGCGCGCGCTTGCGCCGCTCCTCGCGGTGTGGAAGTAGGTTGATGCGGGTCATGACGGGTCGAACCTCCGCATGGCGAGCCCGCACGCCACGATGAGCGATGGGGCGTCCGCCATCAGGCGCTTCAGCTGGATACGTGGCGAGGTCTGCATGGAAGCGAACGGATTTGCCACCGTAGCCGGCACCTGCGCGCGCTCGTTGATCACCTGCTCCAGGCCGGGAATCACCGCCGATCCGCCCGCGAGGAGGATGTGGTCAACGCTGTGATACGGCGTCGAGGTAAAGAAGAACTGGAGCGCCCGCTGAACTTCCTGGGCCAGGTTTTCCATGAATGGACGGAGGACTTCCCCCTCGAAGTCGTCCGGAAGCCCACCGGAGCGCTTCGCGTTCTCCGCCTCTTCCGGGCTCATGCCATAGCGGCTGATGATGTCTTGCGTCAGCTGGTTGCCGCCGAAGGCCTGCTCGCGCGTGTAGACCGACTGGTCATTGCGCAATACCGTCACGTTCATGACGTTGGCGCCGACGTCGACGACCGCGATGTTCTGATCCTTGCCGCCGCTCGGCAACTGCGCCACAACGAGCTGCAGCGCCGCTTGCTGGGCGAACGATTCGACGTCCATCACGAAGGCCTTGAGGCCGGCCGATTCGGCGACCGCCACGCGGTCCTCAACCTTCTCCTTGCGAGTCGCGGCGATGAGCACTTCCTGCTCTTCCGGGTTGTTCGGCGCCGGCCCCACGATCTGGAAATCCAGATTTACTTCCTCGAGCGCGAACGGAATGTACTGGTTCGCCTCGCCCTCTACTTGCACTTCGAGCTCGGCTTCGCGAAGCGCCCCATTGACTACGATCTTCTTTGTGATCACGGCACCGGATGGCACGGCCATCGCAACGTGTTTGGTGCGCGTGCCAAGGCGCTTGTGCGCCCGCTTCACGGACTCGGTTACCGCCTCGAGGTTGTTGATGTTGCCGTCCACGATCGCGTCGCGCGGTAACGCCTCGATGGCATATCGCTCGACCCGATACGCCCCCTTCCCGGCGTCTACGATCTCGACCATCTTGACCGACGAAGAGCTGATGTCGAGGCCGAAGAGCGGCGGAGCCTTGGGCTTGAAGAGATCGAACTGCATTTATTTTCCCTTTATGTATCGGCTCTTAGGAGCGATACGTAGAATTTGCGTGAAATGCTAGCAACAACCCCCCCGACTGTCTAGTTAATCCTCCACACAGGGGTCAGGGGGTATCATGCTACCGTCGCCAGCGTCCCTGCAATAGCGCTCCCGCTCGAGGTCCAAATCCTTTGATGTGGTTCCGTTTTCTGGCTTTTCCGCTCGCCCTCTTTGCCGGGCTGGCGGTGGCGGGCGCCCTGGTGCTCGCCTTAGTGGTCGCCCTGGCCTTCCCGAACCTGCCGTCCCTGCAGGCACTGACGGAGTACCAGCCGAAAGTGCCCCTGCGGGTCTACTCCGCGGAGGGCATTCTCATCGGCGAGTTCGGGGAAGAGCGGCGGGCGGTCGTCTCCATCGCGGAGGTTCCGGCACAGCTCAAGAACGCCATCATCGCGGCGGAGGACGAGCGTTTCTACGAACATGCCGGGATCGATTACCTCGGCGTCCTGCGCGCAGCCTATGCGAACCTGGTCGCCGGTGGGCGGCGCCAGGGCGCCAGCACCATCACGATGCAGGTGGCGCGCAACTTTTTCCTGTCCTCGGAAAAGACGCTGACTCGCAAGCTCTACGAAGCGCTCCTCGCGTTCAAGATCGAGCACAGCCTTGAAAAGGATCAGATCCTCGAGCTTTACATCAACCAGATCTACCTTGGACAGCGGGCGTACGGGTTTGCGGCGGCTTCGCAGATCTATTACGGCAAGGCGCTCAGCCAGTTGAGTCTCGCGGAAACCGCGATGTTGGCGGGCCTGCCCAAAGCCCCCTCTCTTTACAACCCGGTCGCCAACCCGGAGCGCGCCAAGCAACGCCAGCAATACGTCTTGCGGCGCATGCGAGAGCTGAACCACATTTCTGCGGCGCAGCATGACGAGGCCCTCAAGGCTCCCGTGCGCGCTAAACGCGAAGTCCATGAGTACTCGCTTCACGCCGAACACTTGTCGGAGATGGTCCGCCAAGCCTTGGCGGAGCACTACCCGGAAGACGTTTATACGCGGGGCTTCCGTGTATACACCACCATCCGGAAGGCGGACCAGGAAGCGTCGTATGCCGCCCTTAGGCGCTCGGTGCTGGACTATGACCGGCGCCACGGCTACCGCGGACCGGAGGGGTTCGTGCAGCTCCCGGCCGCACCCTCGGAGGAGGATTTCGACGAGGCGCTTGCCAGCCACCCAGACAGCGACGACCTCGTTGCCGCGATTGTTCTGGCGGCAAGTCCGAGTCGCGTGGAAGTGGCCCTGCGAACCGGGGACAAGGTGCAGATCACGGGAGAAGGGCTGCGCTTTGCCGCCTCCCGATTGGACGTCAAGGCACCTACGCAACGGCGTGTTCGCCGCGGGTCCATCGTGCGCGTCCAGCGGGATGGCAAGCAGTGGTCGATCGTCCAGCTCCCTGAGGTCGAGGCCGCCTTCATTGCGCTCGATCCCAACGATGGGGCCGTGCGCGCGCTCGTCGGCGGCTTTGATTTCTGGCGGAACAAGTTCAATCACGTCACGCAGGCGTGGCGCCAACCGGGCTCCTCCTTCAAGCCCTTCATCTATTCTGCGGCGCTCGAGAAGGGCTTTACTGCCGCCACGGTCGTACCCGATGAGCCGGTGGTTCTGGAGGCCGACCAGACCGGAAGCCAGCGGTGGGAACCGAAGAACTTTGACGGCAAGTTCGAGGGGCCGATGCGCATGCGCACGGCGATCGCGAAATCGAAGAACATGGTCTCGATCCGAATCCTCGAGGCCATAGGGCCGAAGTATGCGCAGGACTACGTGTCGCGCTTCGGCTTCGAGCCTGAAAAGCATCCGGCGTACCTCACCATGGCGCTCGGTGCCGGCTCGGTTACCGCGTGGCAGATGGCGCGCGCATACGGTGTATTCGCGAACGGCGGGTTCCTTGTCCAGCCGTACTTCATCCATAAGATCGTGGACGACCGCGGCAACGTCCTGGCGCTCGCGAACCCGCGACGCGCAGGTGATGAGGCGCTGCGCGCGATCGACCCCCGCAACGCGTTCATCATGGACAGCATGATGCAGGACGTTACCCGCTACGGGACGGCGGCGCGGGTTGCCAGGCTGGGGCGCACGGATCTGGCCGGCAAGACCGGCACCACAAACGAATTCGTCGATGCATGGTTCGCCGGATACCAGCCTTCTCTCGTCGGCATCGCCTGGGTGGGCTTCGACCAGCCGCGATCGCTCGGAAAGAACCAGACAGGAGGCGTGGTTGCCCTGCCGATCTGGGCGGGTTACATGGAGCGCGTGCTCAAAGACATCCCGGAAGAGCCGCGCCGAATCCCACCGGGAGTGGTCAGCGTGCCCATGGGCCCGCTTCCCGGCGCGCTCGGCGAGGGACGCAGCATTCCCGAGTACTTCTACCAGGAATCAGTGCCTCCGCCGGAGATCCTGAACCCGCCGCCCCCTCCGGAGCCCGCGCGGCCGTCGTTGCCGTTGATTCCTCTTTTCGGGAACTAGGCGCGCCGCGGGTCGAGACGAACCGCCGCGCCGCTTTGAGCGGATACCAGCCGCGACAGTGCTGCGAAAAGCTCGCTGCCGTCGCGCGTGTCCCGCCAACTGGTGCCATCCCAGCGGAAGTGAAAGCCCCCGGAGCGCGCGGCAACCCAGATCTCTTTTGCCGCACTGTGGCGATTCACGATGATCTTCGAGCGATCCTCGAACGTCAGCTCGATGACGCCGTCACCCTTCGCCTCAATGTCGGTTTCGGCACCGCTCGCGTCGAGCGCCGCCTCGATCTGCTCAAGCGTTGCTTGTGCGACGAGTTCGAAATCGCTTGCTGTCATGCTCGTAACCCCGCGTGTTAACATGGAATTTTAGCTTTCTATTCCTCACCTCCGCATGCGCGTCGCATCCGCAGTGGTCCTTGCGTTGTTCGCCACAGCCTGCGGGCAAAAAGGCGGGCTGTACCTGCGGGAGGAGCCGCCACCGGGGTACAAGCCGAAGGCCGAAACCTACAAGCCTGTGCCCTATCCGGAGTCCCTGCAACCGGACGGTGCGGGCAAGTAGATGTCGTTCTCCTATCGAGGAGGCATCCTATATGCCGAGGATGTGCCGCTTGAATCGATAGCGGAGCGCTTCGGCACCCCCTGCTTCGTCTATTCTCGCGCCGCCATTACGTCGGCATACCGCGCCTGCGAAGTCGCGCTCGACCGTCGCCCGGCCATGGTGTGCTATTCCGTCAAGGCGAACTCGAATCTTTCCATCCTCGCGCTCCTCGCGCAGCTCGGCGCCGGCTTCGACATCGTCTCGGGCGGCGAACTGGAACGAGTGCTCGCGGCCGGAGGTTCGGCGGCGAAGACCGTGTTCTCCGGCATCGGCAAGACCGAGGCGGAGATCGAGCTCGCGCTGACCCGCGGAATCCTTTGCATCAACCTGGAATCGGAAGCCGAGCTCGAGCGGGTGAACGCCGTGGCGGCCCGCCTTCGCGTGCGGGCGCCGGTAGCCTTTCGAGTGAATCCGGACATTGATGCAAACACACACCCGTACATCTCGACCGGGTTGCGCGAAAACAAGTTCGGCGTGTCGTACGACGATGCGGAGCGGCTCTACCGGCGTGCGGCGGGTTTGCCGAACGTGGAGATCGTTGGGATCGGTTGCCATATCGGCTCGCAGCTCACCCGAGCCGCGCCGTATGTCGAAGCGGCCGCACGCGTGGTGGCCCTTGCTGATCGCCTCGGCGCCGCAGGTATTGCGCTGCGCCACATCGACTTCGGAGGCGGGTTCGGCATCCGGTACCAGGACGAGACGCCACAGCCGGTTTCCGCGTTCCTGGATGGCATTCTCGGCCTCGTCGCGGGGCGGCCAGAGCAGGTCATCGTAGATCCGGGTCGATCCATCGTCGGCAACGCCGGCATCCTGCTGACCCGCGTGGAATACGTGAAGCCCGGCGACTCGCGAAACTTCCTCGTCATCGACGCGGCGATGAACGACCTCCTGCGTCCTGCCCTGTATGGCGCCTGGCACGAGGTCAAGACGGTGCACGAATCGGCGCCGGGGCGGGAAGCCGCGGTCTACGACGTCGTAGGTCCGGTTTGCGAAAGCGCCGACTTCCTCGCCAAGGCGCGCCGGCTGGCGGCGCGCGCCGGCGACCTGCTCGCCGTCATGTCCGCAGGGGCGTATGGAGCGGTGATGAGTTCCAATTACAACAGCCGCCCCCGCGCCCCGGAGGTATTGGTGGAGGGCGCTCAGGCGCACCTCGTCCGGCGCCGTGAGTCGGTCGCCGACCTATTTGCCCTCGAGCGTTTAGCGGGCTGACAATCCGGCGATCGAGAATCCGCGCGTGACCCGCTCCAGTCGCAAAGTCTTCACCGCCGGCGCAGTGGCGCTGGCCCTCGCCGGAGCGGCCCTCGGCGCGTATTTCATGACCGACGGGCGGGCGAAAGAGGCGCAGAAGATCGAGAAAGGTCCGCCCGCCGTTCCGGTCACGCTCGCGACGGTCAGCCAGGAAACCGTCCCGGTCCGCCTGCATGCGATCGGCAATGTCGAGGCCTACGCGTCTGTGGCCGTGCGGGCCCGCGTGGACGGGCAGATCGTGGCGGTCAACTTCCGCGAAGGTCAAGCGGTGCGCAAGGGCGACGTCCTGTTCCGCATCGACCCGCGCCCGTACGAAGCGGCCCTGCGGCAGGCCGAGGCCAACATGCTGCGCGATGCCGCGGCGCGCGACCAGGCGCGCTCTCAGGAGCGCCGCTATCAGGAGCTGCTCGACAAGAACTTCATTTCCAAGGAAGCGTACGCGCAGATCCGCACCAATGCCGCGACGGCGGAGGCCACCGCAAAGGCGAGCCAGGCGGGCTTCGAGAACGCGAAGCTCAACCTCGAGTACTGCACCGTCGCCGCGTCCCTGGACGGCTATGTGGGCAGGGCGCTGCTCCAGGCAGGCAACCTTGCGAAGGCGAACGACGCCAATCCGCTCGTCGTGATCAACCAGGTCAAGCCGATCTACGTGAACTTCGCGATTCCGGAGCAGACGCTCGGCGAGGTGCGACGGCTCATGGCGCAGGGACCCATCACCGTCGAGGTGCCCTCGCCGACCGTACCGGCCGAATCCATCCGCGGACGGCTGATCTTCGTCGACAACGCGGTGGACACGACCACCGGCACGATCCGCCTGAAGGGGGAATTCCAGAACGCCGACTCGGCGCTCTGGCCGGGGCAGTTCGTCAATGTCAGCGTCACGCTGTACGAGCAGCGCGATGCAATCGTCGTCCCGGCTGCCGCACTGCAGAACGGCCCCGAGGGCACGTACGTCTACGTCGTTGGCGAAGACCAGCTCGCCCAGGTTCGCAAGGTCACTGTGGAGCGCGCGAACGGCGATCGGGCAATCATCGCGGCGGGCTTGAAGAAGGGTGAGCGCGTCGTGACGCACGGGCAGCTGCGCCTGGGGCCGAACACGCGCGTCCAGACGGCGAAACCGGCGCCCGGCACGTCGTGAACTTCTGCGAGGCGTTCGTCCGCCGTCCCGTGATGACCGTGCTGGTCATGGCGGGCATTCTCATATTCGGTATCGCGGCATACCGGCTGTTGCCGGTCTCGACGCTACCGAACGTGGACTTCCCGACCATCCAGGTCACCGCCGAGCTTCCCGGCGCCAGCCCCGAGACCATGGCTTCGGCGGTCGCGACGCCGCTCGAGAAGCAGTTCTCCACCATCGCGGGCATAGACGAAATGACGTCCGTTAGCGGACAGGGCGTCACCCGCATCACGATCCAGTTCTCGCTCGACCGCGACATCGACGCGGCGGCCCAGGACGTGAATTCGGCGATCGCGTCGGCGGCCCGCCAGTTGCCGCCCACCATGCCGGCGCCGCCGGCCTTCCGTAAGGTCAACCCCGGCGACTTCCCGGTCTACTACCTCGCGCTCACGTCGGCCACCCTGCCGCTGTCGACGGTGAACGAGTACGCGGAGACCTATCTCGCGCAGCGCATCTCGACCATCAACGGCGTCGCGCAGGTCAACGTGTTCGGTCAGCAGAAGTACGCGGTCCGCGTGCAGGTGGACCCGAACTCGCTCGCCGCGCGCGGCGTCGGCATCAACGAGGTGGAGCAGGCGGTCGCCAACGCGAACGTGAACATCCCGACGGGGACGCTGTACGGCAGGGAACGCGTGTTCGCCGTCCAGAGCACGGGCCAGCTTCACAATGCGTCCGCCTTCAGGCCCGTGATCGTCACCTATCGCAATGGCTCGCCGGTGCGCCTGCAGGACCTCGCGCAGGTGGTCGACGGGGTGCAGAACGACAAGGTGGCGGCCTTCTTCAAGGGCAAGCGCGGGATCGTGCTCGCCATCCAGCGGCAGCCAGGCACCAACACCGTCGAGGTCGTCGACTCCATCAAGGAGCTCCTGCCCACCTTCCGCGCCGAAGTGCCACCGGCGATCGACATCGAGGTGCTTTTCGACCGGTCGGTGACGATCCGAGCCTCGGTCGACGAGGTGCAGTTCACGCTCTACCTGGCGCTGATGCTGGTGGTGCTGGTCATCTTCCTTTTCCTGCGCAACATCCCCGCCACCATCATCCCGAGCATTGCGCTGCCGATGTCGATCGTCGGCACGTTCGCCGTGATGTACGTGTTCGGCTTCAGCCTGGACAACATCTCTCTCATGGCGCTCACCTTGTGCGTCGGATTCGTCGTGGACGACGCGATCGTCATGCTCGAGAACATCACGCGGCACATCGAGCAGGGCAAGAGCGTGATGCAGGCCACACTCGACGGCTCGAAGGAGATCGTCTTCACCATCATTTCGATGACGATTTCCCTCGCGGCGGTCTTTATCCCGGTTCTCTTCATGGGCGGCATCCTCGGCAGGCTCTTGAACGAGTTCGCCGTGACGATCATCGCGGCCGTGCTGATCTCGGGCTTCGTGTCGCTCACGCTCACCCCGATGATGTGCAGCCGGATCCTCAAACCGCACGACGCCGCCAGGCAGCATGGCCGGCTGTACATGGCCTTCGAGCACGGGTTCGATCGAATGCGCGATGCGTACGCGTCGAGCCTGCACTGGACGCTGGCGCACCAGCGCCTGGTGCTGGTCGCGTTCCTGGCGATTTGCGTCGCAACGGGCGTGCTCTTTGCGAAGGCACCCAAGGGCTTTCTGCCGAGCGAGGATTCCGGCCAGCTCTTCTGCTTCGTCGAAGGCCCGCAGGACGCGTCGTTCGAAGCGATGGTGGACCTGCAGGCCCGCGTGGCGAACATCATCCGCGAGCACCCGGGCGTCGAC
>DASPMF010000013.1:0-14000 GCA_035627155.1 Burkholderiales bacterium
GTTCAGAAAACCCTGCGCAAGTTCTCCGACGTCGAGCGCATCACCGCCCGCCTGGCGTTGAAGAGCGCGCGCCCGCGGGAGCTCGCCGGCCTGCGCGACAGCCTCGCCCTGCTCCCCGAGCTGCAAGGCGCCATTCCGGCCGGAGCCGGATTGCTGGAGCAGCTGAGGAAAGACCTCGAGGTACCCGCCGACTGCCTCGAGCTTCTGCGCAAGGCGCTGCACCCCGAGCCGTCCGCGCGGCTCCTCGACGGCGGCGTGATCGCCGACGGCTACAGCGCCGAGCTCGACGAGCTGCGCGGCCTGCAGGCCAACGCGGGGAGCTTCCTCGTCTCGCTGGAAGAGAAGGAACGGCAGCGGACCGGGATCCCGAACCTGAAGGTCGCGTACAACTCGGTGCACGGCTACTACATTGAGGTCACCAACGCCCAGGCAACCAAGGTCCCGGACGACTACCGGCGCCGGCAGACGCTCAAGAACGCCGAGCGCTACATCACCCCGGAGCTGAAGACCTTCGAGGACAAGGCGCTCTCCGCGCGCGACCGCGCCCTCGCCCTCGAGAAGGTGCTGTACGAAGAGCTGCTTTCGTCCCTCCAGGGGCACATTTCGCAGCTGCAGAAAACCTCGAAGGCGCTGGCGCAGGTCGACGTGCTGGCCGGCTTTGCCTGCACGGCTTCGCGGCGCAACTATGCGCGGCCGGTCTTCACCGACGAGACATGCGTCGACATCGAGGCCGGGCGCCATCCGGTGGTCGAGGGGCAGATCGAGCCGTTCATCGCCAACGGCTGCCGGCTCGGGCCGGCGCGGCGGATGCTGCTCATCACCGGCCCCAACATGGGCGGCAAGTCGACCTTCATGCGCCAGGTCGCGCTGATCGTGCTGATGGCGCACGCCGGCTCGTTCGTTCCGGCGAAGGCGGCGCGCATCGGGCCGGTCGACCAGATCTTCACGCGCATCGGCGCGGCGGACGACCTTGCGGGCGGCCGCTCCACCTTCATGGTGGAGATGACCGAGAGCGCGTCCATCCTGCACAACGCCACGGAGAAGAGCCTCGTGCTGATGGACGAAGTGGGGCGCGGCACCTCGACGTTCGACGGCCTCGCGCTGGCGTGGGCGATCGCCAAAAGCCTCATCGAGCGCAACCGGGCGATGACGCTGTTCGCGACGCACTACTTCGAGCTCACGCGCCTTGCGCTCGAGCACAAGGACGTCGCGAACGTGCACCTCGACGCGATGGAGCACAAGGACTCAATAGTGTTCCTCCACGCCGTGGAGGAGGGCCCGGCGAGCCAGAGCTACGGCCTGCAGGTCGCCGGCCTCGCGGGGGTGCCGAAGCCGGTCATCCGCCAGGCGCGCAAGTACCTCCAGGTGCTGGAGGACGCCAGCATCTCCAGGGGCACGCAGGACGACCTCTTCCTCCGGACGAAGGAGAAGGAGGAAGAACCGGCTGCCGATCCGCTGCGCGAAGAGCTCGCGAGGGTCAATCCCGACGACCTGTCGCCGCGCGAGGCCCTCGAGCTCCTCTACCGCCTGAAGAAGCTCTAGAAGCGCCGCTCGATCTCGTCGCGGCGCACGCCGATGTCGTGCAGCGCGTGGTCGGAAAGCTCGCGCAGCTCGCGCCGGGTGCGCTCGATGCGCCAGCTTTCCAGAAGCTTTTTGAAGAAGGATTTCAGGAAGGGGCCGCGCTTGCGCACTTCCACCCGCGCGAAGTGCGTCGGCGTCTCGGCGCCGACGACGACCAGCCCCTGCCCGGCGACGCGGTAGCTGCGCCCCGCTTCAAGAAAGCGGTCCGCGGCGCGGCCGTCCTCGGTGATCCAGACCTTGCCGTCGAGCACTTCGATCGCGGCGCCCTGCGCGTCCTGCAGCCGGAGAACCTCGTTGAACGTGAGTTGGAGGACCATGGCCGCGATCGTAGGCATCCGCCGCAGCCGGTTACAGATTCACCTCGGCTAAACTGTGCCCATAACAGACGCTCGCACGGCGAACTGTTATGGCCCGCGGCCGGCGTAACTGTGTCTGGCCGCCCGCCACCCGCATTGAGAGGATGCCGTTCATGCTCGAATCCACGCCGCTCTACCACCAGCTCGCCGACCAGATCCAGGGGCTGGTGCGCGCCGGCACGCTGCGCGCCGGCGAGCGCGTGCCGTCGGTGCGCCGCCTTTCGCAGCAGCAGGGCGTGAGCGTCTCCACGGTGCTGCAGGCCTACCAGCGGCTCGAGGCGATCGGCGTCATCGAGGCGCGCCCGCAGTCCGGCTACTACGTGAAGCGCACGCCGCTCGCCGTGGAGGAGCCCGACGTGTCGAAGCCGCCGCGCCGCGCGCTGACGGTCGACGTGAACGACCTCGCCGACGCGGTGCTCTCGCACGCGATGGACCCGAGCTTCGTAGCCTTCGGCTCCGGATGCCCGGCGCCCGAGGTGTTCCAGCTCGAGCGCGTGCGCCGCACGATGTCCTCGCTTGCCCTGCGCGACCGCGACTCGCTCGGCCGCTACGGCCTGCCGCCCGGCACCGCTAAGCTGCGCCGCGCGCTCGCGCGCCGCGCCATGGAATGGGGCTGCCGCATCGACTACCGCAACGTCGTCACCACCACGGGCTGCATGGAGGCGATCAACCTGTGCCTGCGCGCGGTGACGAAGCCGGGCGACCTGGTGGCGCTGGAATCGCCCACCTACTATGGCTTCCTGCAGATCCTGCAGACGCTCGGCCTGCGCGCGCTCGAGATCCCCACCCATCCGCGCACCGGGATCTCGCTCGAGGCGCTCGAGCTCGCCCTCGCCGAGCACCCGGTGAAGGCCGTGCTGGTGATGCCCAACGTGTCGAACCCGATCGGCGCCTCCATGTCGGACCCGGCGAAGAAGCGCCTGGTCGAGCTCCTCGCGGCGAAGAACGTGCCGCTCATCGAGGACCACATCTACGCCGACCTCAGCTTCGACAATGCCTCCCCGCGGGCGGCGAAGGCGTTCGACCGCGCGGGCAACGTGATGCTGTGCGGCTCGTTCTCCAAGACGCTTTCGCCGGGCCTGAAGTGCGGCTGGATCGAGCCCGGCCGCTGGCGCGACGCGATCCGCAAGCTGAAGTGGGTCTCGAGCGGCGGGTCGAACGAGATCGTCGAGCACACCGTCGGCGAGCTGCTCGAGTCCGGCTGCTACGAACGCTGGCTGCGGCCGCTGCGGCGCCGGTTCGAGGGGCACGTGGACGCGGCGCGCGGCGTGATCGCCGAGTGCTTCCCGCGCGGCACGCGCGTCACGCGGCCCTCGGGCGCCTTCATCCTCTGGGTCGAGTTCCCGAAGGGCGTGGACTCCATCGCGCTCTTCGAGCGGCTCATCGAGCGGCGCATCACCATCGCGCCCGGGCCGATGTTCTCCGCCTCGGGCCGCTACCGGAACTACATCCGCCTCAGCCTCGGCCAGCCCTGGTCGCCGCGCCACGACCGCGCGATGCGCGAAATCGGCAAGCTCGCGCGCGAACTCATCGGGGAAGAAGCCGTCGAGGCCTAGCTATACTGGCGCCGATGCAGCTGGTCGACATCGGCGCCAACCTCACCCACAGCGGCTTCCAGCACGACCTCCCCGAAGTCGTGCAGCGCGCGCGCCACGCGGGCGTCGCACTCCTGATCATCACCGGAACCACGGTCGAAGAAAGCCGGCACGCCGCGTCGATCGCGGACACGTACGGCCTCTATTCGACCGCCGGCGTGCATCCGCACCATGCGAAGGACTGCGACGAGAACACCATCGCCGCGCTGCGGGAAATCGCCGCGCACCCCCGCGTGGTGGCGATCGGCGAGTGCGGCCTGGACTACAACCGCAACTACTCGCCGCATCCGGACCAGGAGAAATGGTTCGTCGCGCAGGCGGAGCTGGGGCTTTCACTCGACAAGCCGCTTTTCCTGCACTCTCGCGATGCCCATCCGCGTTTCTCTCAAATCGTGAAGGAGATGAAGATCGAAAAGGCAGTCGCGCACTGCTTTACCGGAGAGCGCGAGGAGCTGCACGCCTACCTGGACCTCGGGCTCTACATCGGCATCACCGGCTGGATCTGCGACGAGCGCCGCGGCCGGCACCTCGTCGGGCTGGTGCGCGACATCCCGCGCGACCGCCTCCTGCTCGAGACGGACGCGCCCTACCTCACGCCGCGCGACCTGCATCCGCAGCCGAAGGCGCGGCGCAACGAGCCGGCGTTCCTGCCGCATATTGCGCGCGCCGTGGCTTGCGCGCTCGGCCGGCCGGTGGAGGACGTCGCCGCGGAGGCGACGCGAAACGCCATCCGGCTCTTCGGACTGCATGAACCTCGTTCACCTTCTCCTTCGCAGCGCGCGCTCGCAGCCTGAGCGCCCGGCGCTCGCCGTCGGCCGGACCGTCGTGCGGACGTATGGCGCCATGGCGGCGCGGGTCGAAAGATTGGCTTCGTCCCTCAGGAAGCAACTGAACCCCGGCGAGCGCGTCGCGCTCGCGATGAAGAACTGCCCGGAGTACTACGAGATCCTCTTCGCCTGCTGGCACGCCGGCCTGGTCGCGGTGCCGATCAACGCCAAGCTGCACCCGAAGGAATTCGAGTACATCGTCGAGAACTCGGGCGCGAAGCTCTTCCTCACCGCGCCACCGGAGTTTTCTTCGCCGGGAGAAACGGAGCCATATCCCGCGCGGCCTGACGATCCGGCGTGGCTCTTCTACACCAGCGGCACGACCGGCGTGCCGAAGGGAGCGATCCTCACGCATCGCAACCTGCTCTTCCAGACCCAGGCCTATTTCTCGGACATCGACAAGGTCAGCCGGGACGACGCCATCCTCCACGCGGCGCCGCTTTCGCACGGCTCCGGCCTTTACGGCCTGCCGCATTTCGCGGCGGGCGCGCTGAACGTCATCCCGGAGAGCGGGCATTTCGATCCGGAGGAGATCTTCGCCCTGCTGGAGCACTGGCGCGGCGTGTCGTTCTTCGCCGCGCCGACCATGGTGGTGCGCCTTCTTTCGAGCCCGGCCGCCCGCCGGCCCGCCGGCCTGAAGACCGTCGTCTACGGCGGCGCGCCGATGTACGTGGCCGACCTCGAGCGCGCGCTCGACCTGTTCGGCCCGCGGCTGTACGGGCTCTACGGGCAGGGCGAAAGCCCCATGACGATCACCGGCCTGCCGCAGGACCTGCACCGCCCGGAGCTGCTCGAAACCTGCGGCTTCGCGCGCACCGGGGTCGAAGTGAAGGTGGTCGACGCCGCGGACCGCGAGCTGCCGCCGGGCGAGATCGGCGAGGTCGTCACGCGGTCGGACTGCGTGATGGCGGGCTACTGGCGCAACGCCGACGCCACGGCGCAGACGCTGCGCGGCGGCTGGCTGCATACCGGCGACGTCGGCTCGATGGATGCCCAGCGGTTCCTGACGCTGCGCGACCGCTCCAAGGACCTCATCATCTCCGGCGGCTCGAACATCTATCCGCGCGAGGTGGAGGAAGTGCTCCTGCGCCACCCCGCGGTCGCCGAGTGCTCGGTGGTCGGCCGCCCTCACCCGGAGTGGGGGGAAGCGGTCTACGCCTTCATCGTAAGAAAATCAGACGTGAAGATCGAAGACCTGGAAAGGCATTGCCTCGACAACATCGCACGCTTCAAGCGGCCGAAGGCCTACCGCTTCGTCGAGGCCCTGCCCAAGAACAACTACGGCAAGGTGCTGAAGACCGAGCTGCGCAGGCTCGCTGCAGCGGAAACAGCCGCGGAAGGCTAGTCTTTCGCGGGCCCGCTCGGCGGGTCGGTCTCGTAGTCGTGCATCTGGATCACCTGGCGCACGATGCCGTCGTCCGACACGTTCACCCAGAGGATCCGCCGGTCCTCGGAGATCTGCCACGGGTACTCCCAGGAGTTGTAGCCCTGGCGCGGCATGCGCTCGATCCGGAACGGCGGCCCGAGGAGCTCGCGCACCTGCTTCGCGGTCGTCGTGTCCGGGACGATCTTCTGGATGTTGGCGAGGGTGAGGCGCTGGTCCAGGCTGCGCAGCACGCCGTCCCTGTCGAGGCTGGCGACGTACATCGTGCGGCCGAACGGAAGCCGGGAGTAGTAGAGGTCGGTGCCGCCGTCGGGGCGGGCGACGCGTTCCGTGGGCTTGCCCATGGACGCTTCCACGTCGGCGAGGCGCGCCTTGCCCGGCTCGAGGTCGCGGCCGTCGAACGAGGCGCAGCCAGCGGCGAGGGCGGCGGAAAGAACCAGTGCTGGAACGAGAGTTTTCATGCGGATTTCCTTTGCTTCACGTGAACAGCCCGCCGTCGCCGGCTATTCCCCCTTGCCGGGCTCCGGGCTGAAAAACTTCTCGTACTTCCCGGGGACTTCCTTCCACGCGTCCGCGTCCGGCGGCGGGGTGCCCTTGCGCGTGATGTTGGGCCACTTCACCGCGAAGTCCGCGTTGAGCTTCATCCAGCGCTCGGCCTTGGCGTCGGAATCGGGCACGATCGCCTTCGGCGGGCACTCGGGCTCGCAGACGCCGCAGTCGATGCACTCGTCCGGATGGATGACGAGCATGTTCTCGCCCTCGTAGAAGCAGTCCACCGGACACACTTCCACGCAATCCATGTGCTTGCACTTGATGCAGTCTTCGGTGACGACGTAGGTCATAGTGGGGCGCAATTATCCCAGAACGCGTAGCAACGCTGCGACAGCGGCGTAGGCGTTTCGGCTACACGCGCCCGGCGGCCCTTCGTCGATGGTGAAAAAGTGCAGGTCGGCGCATCCGCCGGCATTGCTCCGTGCGCGCTGGGGCAGGAAGATAGGCGCTCGCAACACTTCCCCTAATGCGCCGCCTCCGGGCCTTCCGCCCCCGCCTCCTTCCGCTCGCCGCGCCCCTCGTCATCATCGCGGGGGCGCTGGCCGTGCTGCTCGTCGCCGGCATGGAGATCTTCTCCGCCGCGCGCGACTACGTGGCCGGATCGGAGCTGTGGACCCGCGAGCTGCTGGTCCATTTCCTCCTAGCTGCTGGGGTTTCCCTCGTGATCGCCGCCGTGCTGATGACGCAGCGCGCGCTGCAGCGGATCGCCGCGGCGGAGAACGCGCTGCGCCAGAGCGAGGAGCGCATGCGCCTCGTCGCCGACAACGTGCCGGCCCTCATCGCCTACGTGGACCAGGAGGAGCGCTTCCGCTACGGCAACCGCGTGTACGGCGAGTGGCTCGGCGCCGCGCCGGAGGCGATGGTCGGGCGCACCGTCGAGGAGGTGTTCGGCGCGGAAGCCTATGCGCGCATGAAGGAACCGATCCGCCGCGTGCTCGCCGGAGAAGAAGTGGAGTTCGAGCTCGGCGGGGCCGGCGGCGCGCGCCGCACGCTGCAGATCGCCTGCGTGCCGCAGGCCGGGGAGCGCCGGGAGACGCGCGGCTTCTACATGCTCGGCAGCGACGTCACGCCGCTCAAGCGCGCGCAGGAGGACCTGCGCTTCGCCGCGATCCAGCTCCAGCAGGACGCGCAGCGGCTGGAGTTCCTCGCGCACCACGACCCGCTCACCGGCCTGCCCAACCGGGCGATGTTCGCCGACCGGGCCCGCGAGGCCGTGGCGCACGCGCGACGGCACGGCAAGAACCTGGCGTTCCTGTTCCTCGACCTCGACAACTTCAAGCAGATCAACGACAGCCTCGGCCACGAGGTGGGCGACACCCTGCTGAAGTCGATCGCCCAACGGTTGCGCGCCACCGTCCGTGGGGACGACTTCGTGGCGCGGATCGGCGGCGACGAGTTCTGCGTCCTGCTGCAGGACGTCGCCGACCCGCGCGAGGCGGCCGCCGTGGCGCAGAAGCTGGTGCACGAGCTCTCGGCGCCCCATGCGGTCGGCGTGCACGAGCTGCGCACCGGCGCGAGCATCGGCATCGCCTGCGTCCCGATCGACGGCGAGGATGTGCCGACCCTCATGCGGCTCGCCGACACCGCCATGTACCGGGCTAAGGAGAAGGGCCGCAACGGTTACCAGTTCTTCTCCGCCGCGCTCGGCGAGGACGCCGCCGCCGCCGCGGCGCTCGCCGAGGAGCTGCGCGCGGGCATCGAGCGCAACGAGCTCTTCCTCGTCTACCAGCCGCGCGTCGACGCCGCCACGCGGCAGGTGCTCGGCGCGGAAGCGCTCCTGCGCTGGAACCATCCGCGCCTCGGCGTGCTGAAGCCGGAGTCCTTCCTGCCCCTCGCCGACGACACGGGCCTCCTCGTGCCGATCGGCGCCTGGGTGCTGCGCGAGGCCTGCGCGCAGGGGCGGCGCTGGATCGACGCCGGCATCCATCCGCTCACCGTGGTCGTCAACGTCACCGCGCGCCAGCTGCGGCACGGCAGCCTCGGCGAGCTTGTCCACCAAGCCCTCCACGCGAGCGGGCTGCCCGGCGACGCGCTGCTCATCGAGCTTCCCGAGGCGGCGGTGCGCCAGATCCCCGACGCGCTCGAGCACGCCATGCGCGGCGTGGTCGAGACCGGGGCGCGCCTGGGCGTCGACGACTTCGGCACGGGCTACGCCTCGCTGCCGATGCTGCAGCGCCTGCAGGTGGACGGCGTATGCATCGACCGGCAGCTGATCGCCGGGGTTCCGGCGGACGCCGAGCGCGGGGGCCTCGCCCGGGCGCTCATCACGCTGGCGCGCGGGCTCGAGTTCGAGGTGGTCGCCAAGGGCGTGGAGACCGCCGCGCAGCGCGACTTCCTCATCGAGGCGGGCTGCCGCATCCTGCAGGGCGACCTCTTCGGCGCCCCGAGCGCCGCCCCGGAGATCGAGCCGGTGCTGCGGGCGCGCCGCGCCGCCTGAGATGGCGCTCGACCTTTCCGCCGCCGGGCAGCACGGCCGCGAGCTGGAGCTCCTGCTCGACGGAAGCCGGCCGCTCGCGCTCTTCTACGACGATGCCGACGACCCGGTCGGCGCGATCCCGGAAAGCCGCTTCGCGCCGCACGTCGCCTCCGGCGCCCTCGTGCGCGAGGAAGCGGTGCTCGACATCACCGACCCGTACCTCGGCGAGGCCGGCCGCGTCCGCTACGTGTTCTTCGCCGTCCCGGACGAGCGCTGGCGCATTCCCGCCGCGATCCTCGCGCTGCGCACGCGCATGAAAGTGAACGCGCTCGCCGACGAGGGCCTGGAGCGCTTCCTCTGCGCCCTCCTCGGCTACGGCGAGGAGGAAACCGCGGCCTGCCTCGAGGCGCAGGTCCTCGAGCGCTGCTAGCGGTGCAGCTCGTCCAGATCCTCCTTCCGCTGCAGGGCTTCTCGAAGGAAAGGTACGAAGCGATCTCGCGCGAGCTCACCGAAAGGTTCGGCGGCGTGACGACCTATTCGCGGGCGCCGGCCTCCGGCCTGTGGAAGGACGCGGGAAGCACCGTGCGGGACGACATCGTCGTCTACGAAGTCATGGTCGACACGCTCGACCGCGACTGGTGGGGGGCGTACCGGCGCTCGCTGGAGGCGCAGTTCCAGCAGCAGGAAATCGTCGTGCGCGCCCTCGCCCTGGAGCGCCTCTAGGCGTCGACCACGAAGTCGAAGCGCCCGGTGTCCTTGTCGACCTTCATCTCGAGCTCCGGCCGGTGGATCCCGTCCCGCGCGTTCCCCGGCTCGCCTGGAAAGTAGAGCTGGGTCGTCAGGATGCGCCGCTTCGGCGCCTGCACCTTCACGTGGTAATGGCGCGTGCGGCCCGGATAAAGGCCGGCGACGATCGTCTCGAAGCGGTAGCGCCCCTCGGCATCCGTGAAGGTGTGGCCCCGGTAGCGGAAGCCGCGGTTGTCGTACTCGCCTTGCTCGTCCGCGTGCCACAGGTCGACCAGCGCGTTGGCCACCGGCCTGCATTGCGGGGTGAGAACAAGGCCTTCCAGCACGAACCGCTCTTTCGCGCCCTTCTCCACCAATGATGTTCGTCGTGGTGAATCGGGCGTAAAGAACGGCCCTTCGGTCTGGCGCGGCGTCTGCGTGCCGCAGGTGAGCGGCTGCGCCGAGGCGCGCCGGGCGAAGGGTGCGGCGAGGGTCGCGGCGAGCAGCCGCCGGCGCATCCTGGAGGTCATGGGCGCTTCCTTATGAAGAGCAGGTACGAGAGGAACGATAGCGCGGCGCAGGCGAACCACCGCCGGCATCGGGCGCGCTCCGGCAGCCGGGATCCATCCGACGGCCGCGCTCGGACCACCATGCCGGACGCGCCGCCGAGCGCCTGGGCGAAGCGCAGCGCGACGAAGCTCTCGATCGAACTGGCGAGCGGACCGGTCGCCATCACGGCGTCCAAGACCAGCGTGAGGCGCGCTATCCCTTCACGCACAGCACCTGCTTCAGCGTGTGCACCACCTCCACGAGGTCGGACTGGTTCGCCATCACCTCGTCGATGTCCTTGTAGGCGCCGGGGATCTCGTCGAGCACGCCGGCGTCCTTGCGGCACACGACGCCGCGGGTCTGGTGCTCGAGGTCGGAAACCGAAAAGCGTTTCTTGGCCGCGCCGCGGCTCATGCGGCGGCCGGCGCCGTGGGCGCAGGAATGGAAGGATTCCGCGTTGCCCTTGCCGCGCACGATGTAGCTGCGCGCGCCCATGCTGCCGGGAATGATGCCGAGCTCGCCCTCGCGCGCGCGGATGGCGCCCTTGCGCGTGAGCCACACATCCTCGCCGTAGTGGCGCTCGCGCTCGACGTAGTTGTGGTGGCAGTTGACCGCTTCCTGCGTCACCTCGAACGACGGCACGTGGCGGCGGAGGGCCTCGAGGACCAGGTCCATCATCTCCGCGCGGTTGGAACGCGCGTAGTCCTGCGCCCAGCCGACCGCCTCGACGTAGTCGCCGAAGTGCTGCGCGCCCTCGGTGAAGTAAGCCAGGTCGCGGTCCGGCAGGTGGATCTGGTTCCGCTCGACATCCCGCTTCGCCAGCTCGATGAAATAGCTTCCGATCGCGTTGCCGATGCCGCGGCTACCCGAATGCAGCATCACCCATACGTCGTTCGATTCGTCCAGGCACAGCTCGATGAAGTGGTTGCCGCCGCCGAGCGTGCCCATTTGCGTGACCCAGCTCGCGTTCTTGCCGGTGCGCTTCAGGATCCCGGGGTGCTTGTCCAGGATGCGCTCGAGCCCCTTGCGGAAAGGCTTGATCGCGTGGCTCCGCACGCGCGAATCCGGATGGGCGTTGAAGCCGACCGGGACATCCCTTTCAATTTGCGAAAAGGTTTTCTTGAGAAGCTTCTCGTCCAGATCGTTCCCCGTGAGGGACAGCCGCGACGCGATCATCCCGCAGCCGATGTCCACGCCGACCGCGGCCGGGATGACGGCCTTCACGGTCGGAATCACCGAGCCGACCGTGGCGCCGATGCCGAGGTGCACGTCCGGCATCGCCGCGACATGGTGGTGCACGATCGGCAGCTTCGAGATGTTGAGCAGCTGCTGCCGCGCTTCCGGCTCGATCTCGCCTGTGTAGATCTTGACCGGGACGCGACCCTGGCCGATTTCCTGTCTGACGGGCATCCCTATTTGAGTCCCAGGAGCCTCGCCGCGTTCCCTTTCATGATGAGGGGCCGCACTTCGGGCTTGATCGGAAGCTTCTCGAACTCCTGCACCCAGCGCTCGGGGGAAAAGACGGGGTGGTCGGAGCCGAAGAGGATCTTGTCCTTGAGCAGGGTGTTCATGTACTGGACGAGGATCGGCGGGAAGTACTTCGGGGACCAGCCGGAGAGGTCGATGTAGACCTGCGGCTTGTGCGTCGCGACGGACAGCGCTTCTTCCTGCCAGGGGAACGACGGGTGGGCGAGGATGATCGGCATGTCGGGGAAGTCCACCGCCACGTCGTCCACCAGCATCGGGTTGCCGTACTTCAGGCGGATGCCGCCACCGGCCCGGGTGCCGGCTCCCACGCCGGTCTGCCCGGAATGGAAGAGCGCCGGCAGCTTCGCCTCGGCGATCACCTCGTAGAGCGGATACGCGAGCTTGTCGTTGGGCGAGAAGTCCTGCACCTGCGGGTGGAACTTGAAGCCCTTGACGCCGTATTCGGTAATGAGCTTTCTCGCAAGGGCAACGCCTTCCTTCCCCCGATGGGGATTGACGCTGGCGAAGGGGATCGCCACGTCCGAGTGCTTGTGCGCGAGCTCCGCGATCTCCTCGTTGGTGATCTTGCGGCTCGCGCCCTTCTCCCCGTCCACGGTGAAGACGACGAACGCCATCTTCAGCTTGCGGTAGTAGTCCGCCATCTCCGGCACCGTCTGGTGCTGCGGCTGGTAGCGGAAGTAGCGCCCCATCGCCTCCTGCGATTCGGTCGGGGTGTCGTTCACGCTGAGGGCAGACTTCCAGGCGTGGGTGTGGACGTCGATGGCGACGAGCTGGTCGAGATTCATGTGCGGGAAGCCCTCATGGGCGGCGATTCATTGAGCATCTTCAGGTCGAAGCCGGCCATCTTCTTGTAGCGCAGTGCGACTTCCTCGCGCTCGCGAAACGGCAGGATCTTCTCCAGGTCTTCGTAGCCGTCCGGCGCGCGCTCCTCCAGCACGTCCAGGATCACGTCGGCGCCTTCCGCCCGGTGGGCGTACACGAGCTTCTCCATCGGCGGGCGCCGGGCGCCTTCGTAGGCGGCCACGGCCGCCTCCACGGTGGCCTGCGTGGCGAGCTCGAGGGCCAGGCGCCGTGCATCGAGCATCGCCTGCGCCGCGCCGTTGGAGCCGATCGGGTACATGGCGTGCGCCGCGTCGCCGAGCAGCGTGACCCGGCCGAAGCTCCACTGCGGGATCGGGTCGCGGTCGCTCATCGGGTACTCGAAGATTTCCTCCGCCGCGTTCACGAGCGCCGGGATGTCGATGACGGCATTCGACCAGCCGGCATAACGCGGCAGGAACGCCTCGCGCGAGCCGCGGCGGTTCCAGTCGGCCGCCGTGCGCATCCCGGAAGCGTCGACCGCTAGGTCGGCGATCCAGTTGATGAGCTGGCGGCCCCCGTCGAGGTTGCGGATCGGGTAGCACACGAACTTGGTCTTCGCATTGCCGGCGATGATCATCGTGGCGCCGGAGAGGTACGGCCTCGCAATGCTCGTGCCGCGCCACAGGACCATCCCGCCCCATTTCGGCGGCCCCTCGTCGGGATAGAAGCCGGCGCGGATCGCCGAATGGATGCCGTCGGCGGCGATGACGACGTCGGCGCTCGCGTCCACCGTGGCTTCGCCGCCGGCGCGGCGGCGGAAGTGCACCGTGGCGCGGCCGCCTTCCTGCGTGACGCCCATGGCCTGGTGGTCGGTGACGACGGCGTCGGCGCCGAGGCGCGCGCACACCGCCTCGTACAGCAGCATCTGCAGCGTGCCGCGGTGGATCGAGACCTGCGGCCAGCGGTAGCCGGCGAAGCGGCCGCGTGGCTCGGACCAGATCGCCTGGCCGCGGCGCGTGACGTACACGACCTCCTTCGTCAGCACGCCCGAGGCCTCGAGCTTCGGCAAAAGGCCGAGGTCCTCGAGCTCCTTCGTGGCGTGCGGCAGCACGTTGATGCCGACGCCGAGCGGCCGGATCTCCGCCGCGGACTCGTACACGCGGCAACGGATGCCGGCCGCGTGCAGCGAAAGCGCCGCGGTGAGTCCGCCGATGCCCGCGCCGACGACGATGGCCTTCACGGGCGCAGCACGCGCGGCGAATCCGAATAGAGCTCTTCCAGCGCCGCGGCGCGGTTGGCGAGGACGGCCTTCTGGTTGATGGTTCCCTTGTCCGTCATCTCCCCCGCGTCGAGGGATGGTGGATCCTCGAGCAGGATCACTCGGCCGATCCGGTTCGACGAGCCGGTTCCCTCCAATGCTTTCAGCCTGGCTTCGAATTCCTCCCTGGAGAATCCGGCGGCCGGAAAAACCAGCGCACCCAGCTCGCTCCTTCCTTCTCCGGCGATAACCACGTCGCGCACGAGTGGATTGAAGTGGTCCATGAACTTTGCGCGCAGGGCGCCGACGTGCACCCAGGTGCCGCTGGAGAGCTTGAAGTCCTCCGACGTGCGGCCCCGGTACAGCAGCCCCTTGGACGGCTTCCCCGGATCGGCAAGGACGAAGGCGTCCCCGAGCCGGTAATAGCCTTCCTCGTCGAACGCCGCGCGCGTCAGCTCCGGCTGTCG
>DASPMF010000014.1:0-6915 GCA_035627155.1 Burkholderiales bacterium
TGGTTCGTCAACGCCTCCGGCAACCCGGGCCTCGGCACGGCCGGCACCGGCGACGTCCTCGCCGGCTTCCTCGGCGCGCTCGTCGCGCAGCGCTACAGCGGCGAGTCCGCCGCCGTGCTCGGCACGCACCTGCACGGCTGCGCCGCCGACGCGCTCGTCGCGCAAGGCATCGGCCCCGTCGGGCTGACCGCCGGAGAGCTCATCGACGCCGCCCGGCGCACCTGGAATGGCTGGCTGCGCTAGGCGAGGCGCCAGCGTTCGTTTTCGCGCTTCACCCGTCCCGCAGCTTCCAGCCGCTGCAGGCGCTGGAGGAAGATCGTGTCGCCGAGGAAGCGCGGCTCGTCGCGCGCCTGCGTCTTGCGGAACAGCGCCTCGAAGCCGAGGGGGCCTTGCTCGAGCGCTTCGACCACCAGCCGCTCCGTCCGGGACGGCTCCGCGGCCCATCGCTCGAGGGCGGCGTCGAGGAACGGCAGCTCCGGAAAGCCCCTGCCATGCGGAAGGCCGCGCCAGGCCCGCGATCCCTGGTCCAGCTGTGCCGCGCTCACGGGGCGCCTCGCCTCGAACAGCTCCGCCGCACGTTCCGCCTTCATTTCGCCGAGGTACTCGGCCTCGCACACCATCGTCAGCCGCGGATGCGGATGCGCCTCGAACCAGTGCAGGAGCTGGATGAGCTGCAGCTGGTCGTAGAGATCGTGCTCGAACCACAGCACGACTTCGTCGTCCTCGCGCGAGCGCGCGAGCCGCGCGTCCCGGTCACGGAAGCTCTTCTCGACCTCTCCCCGGCTTCCCCAGCCCTGCTTGGCGATGAAATCGACGCGCAGACGGCGAAGCGCCTCCAGCGCGAGAGAAGGATCGACGGGGCCCTCGTGCAGCACGTCGCGCCAGGGCAGGAAGTCGCCGCGCAGTCCCGCCTCGCGAAGCACTTCGACGGCGCAATCGCCGTTCGTTACGTGCAGCACAACCCTACGCCGCCTTGATCCGCGCCTTCGGCTCGGGGTACGGATAGAGCATGTTGAGCGCGATGGACTGGCCGCTCGCCTGCACGAGGCGCACGTGCTCGCGCTTGAGCTCGCGCGCGTGCCGCACGCCGCAGGAATGGGCGATCATGTCCACTTCCTTGTTCAGGTTCATCGCGTAGTTGGCGACGCGCTGGAATTTCTCCTCGACCACGAGCGCGCGCTGCAGGCGCTTGTTGTGCGTGGTGACGCCCGTGGGACAGGTGTTCTGGTGGCAGCGCAGCGCCTGGATGCAGCCGAGCGAGAACATGAAGCCGCGCGCGGTGTTCACGAAATCGGCGCCGGCGCAGAGCGCCCAGGCGGCGCGCGCGGAGGTGACGATCTTGCCGGAGGCCACGACGCGGATGCGCTGGCGCAGGCCGCTCTCGATGAGCGCGTCGACGACGCGCGGCAGCGCCTCGTCGATCGACAGGCCCATGTGGTCGGCGAGCGCCTGCGGCGCGGCGCCCGAGCCGCCCTCGCCGCCGTCGATGACGAGGAAGTCCGGCGCGCTGTCCAGGCCGCGGCGCTGCACCGCCTCGCCGAGCTCGTTCATGAAGCGCCAGCCGCCGATCGCGGTCTTCACCCCCACCGGCCGGCCGGTGATCTCGCGGATGCGCACGATCCGGTCCAGCAGGTCGTTCATCGAAGCGATGTCGCGGTGGCGGTTCGGGCTGATGGAGTCGCGCCCTTCCGGGATGCCGCGGATCTGCGCGATCTCGGGCGTCACCTTGCGACCCGGCAGCACGCCGCCCTTGCCCGGCTTCGCGCCCTGCGAGAGCTTGATCTCGAACGCCTTCACCACCTTCGAGAGGTCGAGCAGGCGCTCCTCCGACAGGCCGCCGTGCGCATCGCGGACGCCGTACTTCGCGGTGCCGATCTGCATGATGATGTCGCAGCCGCCTTCGAGGTGGTAGGGCGAGAGGCCCCCTTCCCCCGTGTCCAGCCAGCAGCCCGCGACAGCGGCGCCTCTGGAGAGCGCGCGCACCGCCGGCTGCGAGATGGCGCCGAAGCTCATGCCGCTGATGTTGACGATGGAGCGCGCCTCGAACGGCTCCTCGCAGTAGCCCTCGCCCAGGCGCAGCGACGGCGTGGGAAGCCGCTCCTCCTCGAGGACCGGGAACGGATGGTTCACGAAGATGAGCGCGCCGGCGTCCTTCAGGTCGTAGGTCGAGCCGAAGCCGATGGTGCCGCCCTCGTTCTTCGCCAGGCGGTAGATCCAGCCGCGCGTGGCGCGGTTGAATGGCATCTCGTCGCGGTCGCCCGCGAAGAAGTACTGGCGGAAGTACTCGCCGAGCTCCTCGAAGAAGTAGCGCAGGCGCCCGATAACCGGGTAGTTGCGCAGCACGCCGTGCTTCTTCTGCGTGACGTCGCTGACGAAGAGGTAGAGCAGCGCCGCGATGACGGCGAACGCGACCAGCGTGCCGATGCCGTACGAAAGGATGTCCTTGGCCATGCGCCCTTCCCCCTAGGGCAATGATACGCCTTGCTTCAGCTCCTCCGGGGTGGCTTCGCGGACGCCGAGGACCTTCATGTAGAAGCGCAGGGCCATCCCGGCGAGGGGATGGTTCGCGTCGAGCACGGCCTGGCCGCCGGCGATCTCGGTGACGCGGTAGATCACGTCGTCCTCCTCGATCTCCATGCCGACCTCGAGCCCCTCGCCGTAGCGCTCCGTCTTCTCCAGGCGCACGAGCTCGGCGTCGTACTCGCCGAAAGCCTGGTCGGGCTCGAGCTGCAGGCGCACCTCGGCGCCGGGGAGCAGTCCCTCGAGCGCGCGCTCGAGGGACTCGAGCAGGCCGCCGTAGCCGCCGTGCAGGTAGGTGACCGGCTCCGCCGGCGCGTCGAGCAGCTCGCCCTGCGCGTCGTGCATTTCAACCTTGAGCGAAACGACGGTGCGCGGACCTACCGCTTCAGGCACGCAGGCGCTTCACCACGTCGAAGACTTCGGCGGCATGGCCGCGCGGGTTGACGTTGTAGGCGGCGTGGCGGATCACGCCCTTCTTGTCGATCACGAAGGTCGAGCGCACCAGGCACTCGCGCCGGCCGCCGTTCTCCGCGTCCTTCTCCTGGATGACGCCGTACTTCCTGCACACCTCGCCCTCGGTGTCCGAGAGCAGCGCGATGGTGACGCCGTTGCGGTCGCGAAACTCCGCGTGGGTCAGGCAGTCGTCGCGCGAGACGCCGATCACCACGCAATCGTGCTTGCCGAACTGGTCCTCGTGGTCGGAGAAATCTGTGGTGACCATGGTGCAGCCGGGCGTGCCGTCGCGCGGATAGAAGTAGAGCACCACGTGCTTCTTGCCCTTGAACGCCGACAGGTCGACGGTCTGCATGTCGGCGTCGGGAAGGACGAACTCCGGAGCTTCTTGTCCCGGTTGAAGCATCGCGAACGATTCTATGCCAGATTAATTTGAATTTGCCTACTCAAAATAGAATGCGTTCGTGTCGAACCGAATCCTGGGCTACCTTGCGCCGCGGCAGTTCCTGCGCCGCCATTGGCAGAAGCGCCCGCTTCTCGTGCGCGCCGCGCTGCCGCAGGGGGCCGATCTCGTGGACGCCGCAACGCTGCGCAGCCTCGCGCGGCGCGACGATGTCGAATCGCGCATCGTGGAACGCCGCGCCGCGCGATGGGAGACGACGCACGGGCCGTTCAGGTCCCTTCCGGTTCCGAAGCGCGACTTCACGCTGCTCGTGAGCGGCGTGAACCTGCACGTGCCCGCGGCCGACGCGCTGCTGCGCCGCTTCGCGTTCGTTCCGCAGGCGCGCCTTGACGACGTCATGGTGAGCTACGCCACCCCGGGCGGCGGCGTCGGCCCGCACGTCGATTCGTACGACGTCTTCCTGCTGCAGGGCAGCGGACGCCGGCGCTGGCGGGTGTGGGACGCGCAGGATCGCTTTTTCGATGAATGGGTTGTCGAGCAGGGCGACCTGCTCTACGTGCCCCCGGGGTGGAAGCACGACGGGGTGGCGCTCGAGACGTGCTTCACCTACTCGATCGGCTTTCGCGCCCCGCGCGGCGCCGAGCTCGCCGCGGCCTTCCTCGACTGGCTGCACGAGCGCGGGCTGCCGGACGCCTCCTACCGCGATCCCGGCCTTCGGCCCACCGCGGCGCCGGGGAGGATCCCGGCGGAGCTGGTCCGTTTCTCCGAGAAGCTGCTCTCGCGCATCCGCTGGCGGCGCGCCGACATCACGGAGTTCCTCGGCCGCTACCTGACCGAGCCGAAGCCGCACGTGGTGTTCCGCCCGTCCGGGACCCGCGGGCCGATGATCACCCTGGATCCGAAGACGCAGCTCCTGTACTGCGGCGGGCTTTTCTTCCTGAACGGCGAGACGGTCCGGCCGCCGCGGCGTTTCGCGAAGGCGCTGCGCGAGCTGGCCGACCGGCGCATCGTCGCCGCCCGGCGTCTTGCCGGGGCGCCGCTCGAGGGTCTAACCTCCTCATGGCTCCGGGCGGGCTATGCGCACCGCGTCCGCCCTCAACGCTGAGCGGGCCTAATAGGAGGATGCTGGTGGCCGAGCGCGACAACGACGAGAAGCTCACCGAGACGGCGTACGAGCGGTTCGACACCAAGGCGGATTTCTCCGCCGCGGTCGACCGGCTCCTGCTCCAGCCGGGCCGCGAGCTGCGCATCTTCGATCCGGACCTCGCCTCGCTGCGCCTCAACGATCCGGCGCGCATCGACAACCTCGCGGCGTTCCTGCGCGCGAGCCGCACCCGCCGCATCTTCATCGCCGTGCACAGCACCGACCACCTCACGCGCCAGTGCCCGCGCATGATGAACCTGGTGGCGCGCTACGCCCACGCGATCCAGATCCATCGCACGCACGAGGAGATCCGCGAGCTGCAGGACGCCTTCCTGGTCCTCGACGCGATGCACTACGTGCGCCGCCCGGTCTCGCAGTTCTTCCGCGGCGCCATGGGCCTGGGCGACGCGAACGAGGGGCTCGCGATGCGCGGGCGCTTCCTGGAGATCTGGGCGGCCTCCTACCCGGCCGTCTCCGCCACGACCGTCGGCCTGTAGCCGGAGCGCTACGCCTCGGGTCCGCCGGCCTAGTCCTGCCGGAGCGAATCTTGCTGTGTGGCGTCACATCGGCGTGCGTAGAATTCGCGCGCCCTTGAGGCAAACCCACTTACTTACAGGAAAACCTATGAACAAGTCTCTGCTGATCGCCGCCGCGGCTGCCGTGGCGCTTGCCGCCTGCGGACAGGACAACGCCAACAAGTCCGCCGCTTCCAAGTCGTCCACGCCGTCCGCTTCCTCGTCCTCGTCGTCCACCCCGCCGGCCTCCTCGGGCTCGGCCTCGACCGGCAGCCCGTCCGCCGGCGCGTCCTCGTCGAGCTCGCCGTCCTCGTCCAGCGCGCCGTCGTCCAGCACGCCGTCCGCCAGCAGCGCGCCGTCGTCGAGCAGCGCGACCTCCGAGCCGAAGAAGGACGAGCCGAAGGCCGAAGAGAAGAAGTAGCCGCGGCTAGGAGAGGTCCCGCCACCCGAAGCCGTCTTCCTGGGTGGCGAGGCCGATCCAGCCTTCTTCGCAGCCGAGCGCCCGTGCGAGCGCCGCGCGGGCGAGCTCGGGCCGGTTGTTCTGCTGGGACAGGTGCGCCGCCACCACGTGCTTGAGGCGCGAGCGGTCGAGCGCCCCGAGCAGGCGCTCGGATTCGCGGTTGTCCAGGTGGCCGAAAGGCCCCGCGATGCGCGCCTTCAGCCACCCCGGGTACTTCCCGCCCCACAGCATGTCCGCGTCGTAGTTCGTCTCGAGCACCAGCGCGTCGAGGCCGGAGAGCGTCTGCTCGACGTGGCGCGTCGAAACGCCGATGTCGGTCAGCACGCCGAGGCGCGACACCCCGTCCGAGAGGATGTACTGCACCGGCTCGCGCGCATCGTGCGGCACGGTGAACGGCCGCACCTCCAGCGCCCGCACTGCGAGCGGCTCCTTGCTGCTCAGGGTGACGACCTTCACCCCCTCGATGACCTTGCCCTCCTCGCGCAGCGCGGAGAGGCAACCGTGGGTGAGGTAGACCGCGACGTTGTGGGCGGCCGCGAAGTCGAACACGCAGCCCGCGTGGTCGCCGTGCTCGTGCGTGATCAGGATGCCGTGGATGTCGGAAGGCGCGAGGCCCAGGCGCGCGAGGCGCCGCTCCGTCTCGCGCAGCTTCAGGCCGCAGTCGATGAGCAGTCGCGTCGGGCCAAGGAGGTCCGCCGCCTCGACCACCATGCAGTTGCCCGAGGAGCCGCTCCCGAGCGAGGCGAAGCGCAGCAACGCTATTTCAGCTGCTCGTGCAGCAGCGTCAGGATGCGCTGCCCGGTCGCCGAGCGCTCCGCGGCGCCGTCCTTGTTGAGCACGCTGACCCTGCTCGCCTCCGCGTTCGGCGGCGACTGGACCTGCACGCGGTACTGGGCCGGCTTGAGGTCTTCCTTGTCCGTGAAAAGCCGGCTCAGGAAGCCCTGCTTCTCGCGCTCCGCGTCGGCGTCGGCGTAGCGCACGTAGTAGAGGCCGTTCTGGCGGTCGCGGTCTTCGACGGTGAAGCCGACCCGGTCGAGCGCGAGGCCGACGCGGCGCCAGGCGCGGTCGAACGGCTCGTTCACCTGCAGCATCTCCGTGCCGTCGCTCGCCTTGACGATCTGCGCGCGCTGCTCGGCGGGCTTCGCCGCGGCGAGCTGCTGCGCCCGCTCTTCCTTCTCGCCCAGCCGCACCATCAGGCGCTGCAGGAACTCCGCCTCGAGGCCCGGATCGGGCTCGCGCGGCTGCCAGACGGTCGAGGCGCGCCCTTCGTCCTTGTAGACCTCCACCATGCCGCGGTGGCTGATGTAGATCTCGGTGCTCTTGCCGTCCGCGGTGCGCTCCAGGCGCGTGCGAAACTTGTCGCGCTCGGCGGTCGAATGCAGGCTGTCGAACCACTTGCCGAGCGTGTCGCGCAGGAAGC
>DASPMF010000015.1:0-2851 GCA_035627155.1 Burkholderiales bacterium
GCAGCAGGAGCAGGAAGAGCAGACGCAGCAGCCGGCCAACCCGGTCAATCCGATCCAGGAAGCCTTCCCCGCCGTCACCCAGACCATCCTCACCGGGACGATCACCGGCAACTGGGCTTTCTCCCACCCGAGCTTCCCGCAGACCGGGGCCGGCATCTCCGAGACGATCACGCTCGATGGATCGGGTGCGCTCGTTTCCTTCACGGACAGCTTCGAGGGCGGCACGACCACGCTGGTCGGCTCATCCTCGAGTCTTTCGTCGGGCAATGACGGCGTCATTGCATGGGGTCGCTGGGCGAACGGGATGACCGACGGCGATGGGATCGCAGCCGGGCGGAACACCGTGGCGCCATCTGAGCTGCACTACGTCGTCGGCATTGCCGGGACGATACCGACGTCAGGCACGGCGACCTACACCATGATCGGCGCCACGCCGCCGTCTTCCTTTGAGAGCGTGACCCTGCAGAGCTCGACGCTGAAGATCGACTTCGGCGGAGGCAGCAACTCGTTTCACGCGACCTGGAACGTGAACGGCGGCACGGTGCAGACGCCGCCGTCAGGCGGCTCACTCACTGTGTCGGGGGCTCAAATCTTCGGCGGGGCGTGCCTGGTCGGACCGTTCTCGTTCACGTCCTCCGTGAGCTACACCGGCTTCCTGGCCGGCGAGGCCGCTGCGCGCGCCGGGCTGGCATACCGCCTGACCGGCGGGTGGGGCGGCGCCCACGGGACCATCGCCTATACCAAGTCCGGCCCTTGACCGGCCGGGGCCGTAGCATGGCCCCCATGGAACCACCCGCCCACGAAAGGGCGATCGCAACCGGCCTCGCGCTGCTTCGCAACTCGCAGGTCCGTTCTGCCGCCATCATCTTCGAGTCGATCGCCCAGGCGTCGAAGGATTCACGCGCCTGGCACTACCTTGGGGTCGCACGCCATGCCCTCGGAAGCCTCGACGCCGCGGCCCTCGCGCTGCGCGCCTCGATCCAGCTTTCTGCCGACGATCCGGAGGTATTCTGCGCCCTCGCCGCAGTGCTCGGTCAGGGCGGGAAATGGGCGGAAGCCGAATCGGCGCTGGCGGATGCGGTGCAACGGTTTCCGGAACACGCGGGCCTGCATTTCAACCTCGCGGTGGCGCTGGAGCAGCGAGGCGCGGACTTTCCCGCCGAAGCGCACTACGACACGGCGCTCGCGATCCAGCCCGCCTGCGTGCAGGCGCTGCTGAACCGCGGGGCGCTCCACCTGCGGCATGGGCGGCATGCAGCCGCCCTTGCCGACTTCGATGCGCTTCTCGCCGTTCAGCCGGAGTCCGTGGACGCGCTCCTGAACCGAAGTCGAGCCTTGATGCGCCTGAACCGGGACGACGAGGCGCTGGTGGCCGCCCGCCAGGCGCAGCGCCTTGCGCCGAACCGGCCGGACCCGAGGCTCGGCGTTGCAACCGCGCTGGCATCGATGGGCCACCTGGAAGCCGCGCAAGCGGAGATGCAAACGGGCGCGGCTTGGGACGCCCTGGCGGTCTACATCGGTCGGGGGCTCGAGCGGCAGGACGTCTGCGACTGGCGCGACCGCGATCGCGTTCTCCAGGCGCTGCGCGAACTCTTGCGGCAACCGGGCGGCGCAGCGCGCATCGCCGAACCGGGGATGTACATGCGGATGCTGGCGCTGCCCTTGACGGGCGAGGAACTGCGCGCCGCGGCGGATGCGCTCGCGGCATCGATCCAGCCGGCGCCAAGCACGGTGCAGCTGGTGACGCGCCCGCGCCGGGAGCGCATCCGCCTGGGCATCTTCGCCGAAGGTGCGGGCCGGCATCCGGAAACCTACATGTTGCGGCGGGTCGTCGGCGACCTGGACCGCACGCGCTTCGAAGTTCGGCTGTACGCGCTCAATCCGGACGATGGCACCGAGCTGCGGCGCGATCTTGCAGCGAGAGCCGATTCCTTCTCCGACCTGTCGGCGCTCGATTCGTCGGCCATCGTCGACTTTGCCCGGCAGGAGGCGCTCGACGTCGCGATCGATCCCGCCGGGTACTTCCGGCCCGGGCGTCCGGAGGTCTTCAAGGCGCGCGTCGCGCCCGTCCAGGTCGCCTACCTCGCGACGCCGGGCCCGCAGGGCGACGGGATGGTGGACTATCGCTTCAGCGATGCGCTCACCACTCCCGCGGCGCTGCAGAAGCTGTGGAGCGAGAAGCTCGTCCTGCTGCCGGCACCGCACTGGACCTACGACAACAGCCTCGTGCCAGCGCCGCCGCGCACGCGCGCTGAGCACGGCCTGCCGGAGCAGGGCTTCGTGTTCTGCTGTATCACGCAGGCCTGGAAGCTCGAGCCGGAGTCCTTCTCGATCTGGATGCGGCTGCTGCGCGCGGTCGACGGATCGGTGCTGTGGCTCCTCGACAGCGGCGATGCAAACCAGAACATCCGGGCGGCGGCGAGCCAGTTGGGCGTTGCGCCGGAGCGGATCGTGTTCGCGCCGCGCGTGGAGCTCGACGTCCACCTCGGTCGCCTGTCCCACGCGGGTCTCTTCCTCGACACGTTCTACTACAACGCGCAAACGACCGCGCTGGATGCGCTCTGGGCGGGCTTGCCGCTGGTGACACGCACGCGTACTACGATGGCGTCGCGCCTCGCATCCACGTTCGCGCGCAGCGCGGGCCTCGCGGACCTCGTCACGGACAGCGCGGAGACGTACGAGGCGACCGCGCTTTCGCTCGCGCAGGATCCGGCAAGGCTGCGGCGCTATGCCGATCGCCTCGCCGCCGCCCGGAAGCACGCACCCGTGTTCGACACCGCACAGCGGGTACTCGCCTTCGAGCGCGGGCTGCAAGCGGTCGTGGACCGGCATCGCGCCGGCCTGCCGCCCG
>DASPMF010000016.1:0-7278 GCA_035627155.1 Burkholderiales bacterium
CCATGAGCGTGCGGCGCGAGCAGGGGTTCGCCCTGATGCTGGCGGTGTTCCTGATCGTCACGCTGGCGGCCATTGCGGTCTACCTCCTTACCATCTCCACCGCGCAGGTCCAGGCGGAATCGCAAGACGAGCAAGCCGCGCGCGCACACCAGGCGGCGCGCACCGGCGTCGAGTGGGCCGCGTATCGGGTGCTGCGCGGCGGGCTTGCCTGCGCGCCCCTTACGCAGACCGTGCCGCTCGCCCAAGGCCTCGCCGGCTTCGCGGCCACGGTCGTCATCGAGTGCTCGGGCGGCGAGACGGAAGGCGGCACGACGATCGAGCTATTCCGCGTCACCGCGACCGGATGCAACAGCGGACCGTGTCCGGCCGCCGCCGGGCCGACCTACGTGGAACGGCAGCTTCACCTCACGCTGGCTCGCTGACTTAGCCGCATGTCCGGCGCCAGCTTCGGACGCGCTCTGACCTTCCTTAGCTTTTCTGACGAAAAACGCATTTGACAACAAGTAGTTATTGATTTAACTTGAAGTCAAACCGTAGCTCGGGAAGAAGCGTGAAGAGACTGTTTCGCCGCCGTACGCGCGAAGGGGGTTGGCTGGCCGTTTCCATGCGGCCGGACGCTGTGCTGTTTTCGCATGCCGTGCGTGACGCGAACGACCGGGTGAAGGTGGCGCGATGCGGCACCCGGGCCCTCCGCGATCCCAAAGACGCCGAACGCGTAGCGCGCGAGCTGGAGCTCGATCGTTATCAGTGCCTGACGCTGCTTTCCCCGGACGAGTACCAGTTGCTGCTCGTCGAGGCGCCGAACGTGCCGGCGCCCGAGCTGAAGGCGGCGGTGCGCTGGAGGCTGAAGGACATGCTCGACTACCACGTGGATGACGCGACGATCGACGTGCTCGACATCCCTCCCGCGGAGGCGAACGGCGCGCGCGCGCATCCGATGTACGCGGTCGCGGCGCGGAACGACACCATCCGCAAGTGCATCGACCGGTTCGAATCGGCGCACATTCCCCTGACCGTCATCGACATCGCCGAAACCGCCCAGCGCAACATCGCGGCGCTCTTCGAAACGAGCGGGCGGGGCCTGGCCTTCCTGTACGTCGGGGAAGCCGGCGCGATGCTGACGGTCAATTTCCGCACCGAGCTCTACATGGCCCGGCGCATCGAGGTGGGCGCCGCCCAGGTCGCGGCGGAAGACGAGGAGGCGCGCGAGGAAGCGCGCGGGCGCCTGCTGCTCGAGCTGCAGCGGAGCTTCGACCACTTCGAGCGCCAGTTTCCCTTCGCCGGCGTCGAAAAGCTGATGCTGGGCCCCGAGCGCCAGGACAGCGGCATCGCCGCCTACCTTGGCGAAAACCTCGGCATGCCCGTCGAGCGCGCGAGCCTCGAATCCGCGCTCGCCACGGAGCCGGGGGCGCTGGGAGAAGACGGCGGCTGGACGCTCTTCCACGTGCTGGGCGCCTCGTTGCGCAGCGAAAGCAAGGCGCTGTAGGCATGAGCCAGCAGATCAATCTCTACAACCCGATCTTCCTCAAGCAGGAGAAGTACTTCTCCTCGCGCGCGATCGCCCAGGCGCTCGGCCTGGTGATCGTCGGCCTGGCCGTCCTTTACGTCTTTGCGCTCACGCAGACGCGCAAGGCCGAGGCGCTCGGGGCCGAGACGCGGGCGCAGGTGGCCGCCCAGCGCGACCGGTTGGTGAAGATCACGCCGAGGTTCTCGCCCGAGGCGCGCAGCAAGGTGCTCGAGGCCGAAGCCGCGCGGTTGGAGGCCGAGGTGAAGACCCGCCGGGCGACGCTCGATGCGCTCAGCACGGGGGAGCTCGGCAATACCAGCGGCTTCTCCGAGTACATGGCGGCCCTCGGCCGGCAAGCCGTCGAGGGCGTGTGGATCACCGGCGTCTCGATCGCCGAATCGGGCGGCGAGTTACACATCCAGGGTCGCGCCTTGCGCCCGGAGCTCGTTCCAGCCTACCTCCAGGCGCTGAACCAGGAGCCGATGATGCGCGGCAGGCAGGTAACCGAGATGAAACTGGCCGCGAGGCAGGCCACGCCGACGGAAAAGCCGGCGCCGCGCCCTTCGCAATACGTGGAGTTCTCGCTGGCGGCGAAGATCTCGCAGGCGGGGGAGCCGAAGTGAAAGCGTCCCTCAAGGCCTGGATCGAGCGCCTCGACGCGGCGACGCTGCGCGAGCGGGTGCTGATCTTCCTCGCCCTGACGCTCATCGCCGTCTTCATCGTCAACGCGCTTCTGATCGATCCGCTGCGCGCTCGCGAGAAGGCGCTCACTGCGGAAAACCAGAAGCTGCAGACGGAGCTGCGCGGCATCGAGGCGGCGCTGCAGCGCCTCGTCCAGGGCGGCGCGCAGGACGTCGATGCGGGAAACCGCGCGCGCGTCGCCAAGGCCCGCACCGAGCTCGAAGGGATCAATGCGCGTATCGCGCAGGAGCAGCGCCGCTTCACACCGCCGGAGCGCATGCGCGCGGTACTGCAGGAGATGTTCGAGCGGAACAAGGGGCTCACGCTGGTCGAGCTGAAAAGCGTGCCGGTCCAGCCGCTCGCCCCCGGACCGGGATCGGCGGGCCTTTTCCGGCACGGCATCGAACTGAGCGTGAGCGGCTCCTACGGCGACCTCTACGAGTACCTGCGCTCGCTCGAAACGCTGCCCACGCAGCTTTACTGGGGGCGGGCTGAGCTGGCGGTCGTGGAGCATCCGAAGATCGTTCTCAAGCTCACGGTGTACACCGCGAGCTTCGACCGGGCGTGGCTGACAGTATGACGCGCACCCTCATTGCCGCTCTCCTTCTTGGTCCGGCGTGCGCGCTTGCCGCCCCGTTTGCCGATCCCACGCGTCCGCCCGCTGCGGAGGCGTCGACGGCTTCGGGCGACGGCGTGGCGGGCCAAGGAGTTCCGCGGCTCGAGTCGGTGCTCATTGCGCCGGACCGGCGCATCGCCGTCATCAACGGGCAGGCGGTGCGGGTCGGACAGAAGGTTGGCGAGGCGCGCGTGCTGAGCATCACGGAGACCGAAGTCGCGCTTCGCGAAGGCAATTCGACGCAGGTCCTGAAGCTTTTTCCCGCGGCCGAGCGGCATCCGGCGGGGCGGATGGTGAAGGGGAAGAAAAAATGAACGCGACCCGCAATTTCCTGGCGCTCGGCGCCGTGTTGCTTGCTTCCTGCGGAACGCCGCCGGCGCCGACCAGCGTCGACGGCCGGATCCTTGGCGAGATGGAGAAAGCCGGCGAGCGCAAGCCCCAGCCGCGCCCGAGCGCCGTCGAGCAGGCGCTCCTGCCGCCGCTGCGGATGGAGATGCCGGCGGTCGCCGGCAAGCCGATCGAGCCGCGCTTCGACCTCTCGGTGAACGCGGCGCCGGCGGCGCAGGTGTTCATGTCGCTCGTGAGCGGAACGCGCTACAGCATGCTGCTGCACCCCGGGGTGACTGGCACGATTTCCGTCTCGCTGAAGGATGTGACGCTGCAGGAGGCGCTCGAGTCGATCCGCGACCTCTACGGGTACGAGTTCAAAATCGACGGTTCGCGGATCTCCGTGCAACCGGCCGGGATCCAGACGCGCGTCTTCCGCGTCAACTACCTGACGGGACAGCGACGCGGCTCGAGCGACGTGCGGGTGCAATCCGGTTCGGTCGCGGATGTGGGCGCACCGGGCACGCCCCCGCAGCCGGTGAGCCCGGGACTGTCGAACCAGGGCAGCAACCCCGGTAACCTGCCCGTTGCCCGCTCGATCGATTCGAGCCGCATCTCGACGCAGCAACTGAACGACTTCTGGGCAGAGCTTCGCGCTGCGCTCCAGGCGATCGTCGGTACCGCGGAAGGCCGCAGCGTGGTGGTGACGCCGCATTCCGGCGTGGTCGTCGTGCGGGCGCTCCCGTCGGAGCTCCGCGGGGTCGAGCACTACCTGCGCGAGACGCGCCTTGCCGTCGAGCGCCAGGTGATGCTCGAGGCGAAGATCATCGAGGTCACGTTGTCCGACCAGTTCCAGTCGGGCATCAACTGGGCCGCCTTCCGGACCGGCGGCACCAACTTCGCCGTGGGCCAGCTGAACGCCGGGCAGGGCGCTGCGCAGCTCACTACGGCCGGCGGCGCGGTTTCCGCCGGCGGGTTCACGGCCAATACCGCGGCCGGCGTGGCGTCGGTGGCGAGCACCACTGCCTCGGCGTCCAATCCGGCAAGCGCCGTGTTCGGCCTCGCGCTGCAGACGAGCAACTTTGCGGCGCTGTTGACGTTCCTCGAGAGCCAAGGCTCGGTGCAGGTCCTTTCCAGTCCCCGAGTAGCAACGCTGAATAACCAGAAGGCGGTCCTCAAGGTCGGGACCGACGAGTTTTTCGTCACCAACGTATCGACCGTCACGACCACGACTGGCACCACCACGCAGCAGACGCCGACGGTGACCGTTGCGCCGTTCTTCTCCGGCATCCTGCTCGACGTCACGCCGCAGATCGACGAAGACAACACGATCATGCTGCATATCCACCCGTCGATCAGCGAGGTGACGGAAAGCCAGCGGGTGGTGAACCTGGGCGGGACCATCCCGTCGATCACGCTGCCGCTCGCGCGCAGCACGGTGAGCGAGACCGACACCATCGTGCGGGCCATGGACGGCAACATTGTGGCGATCGGCGGGCTGATGAGCGTCGACGTGCGCGACAACCGCGGCGGCATCCCCGGCGTCGACGCCGCCCTGCTGCGCAACACCGACCGGCAGACGCGAAAGCGCGAGCTCGTGATCCTGCTCAAGCCGACGGTCCTGCAGGACGACCGCGCCTGGGAGCAGGACCTGAAGGACACGGAACAGCGCCTTCGCAACATGTATCCGTCCGGCGGCGCTTCCCGCCGATGAACTACCTCGGCTTCCTCGGTTTGCGCGAACCGCCGTTCGGCATTACGCCGGACACGAGCTTCTACTTTCCCTTCCGCAGCACGCAGGAGGCGTTGAACACGCTGCTCGTGGCGGTGCAGAACGGCGAAGGATTCATCAAGATTACCGGCGAGGTCGGCATGGGCAAGACGCTGCTCTGTCGCAAATTCCTCGCCACGCTGCAGCAGCATGACTGGGTGTCCGCCTACATCCCCAATCCGCACCTTGAGCCGCGATCGCTGCTGCTGGTGCTCGCGGAAGAGCTGGGCGCAAAGGCCGATCCCGGCGCCGACGAGCACACCGTGCTGCGCGGGCTGAACCGGCGCCTGCTCGATGTCGCGCGCAACCGCAAGCGCGTAGTGCTTTGCATGGACGAAGTCCAGGCCATGCCGCTTGAGACGCTCGAGACGCTGCGACTGCTGACGAACCTGGAGACCGAGAAGCGCAAGCTGCTGCAGGTGGTGCTGTTCGGCCAGCCGGAGCTCGACCAGCGCCTCGCCACGGGCAGCATCCGCCAGCTGCGCCAGCGCATCACGTTCCATCACGAGATGGGCGGAATGAACGAGGAAGAGGTCGGCGGATACTTCGCCCACCGCATGCGGGTCGCCGGCTATTCCGGCCCGGCGCTCCTTTCCGGCGCCGCTCGCCGGGAGCTGGCCCGCGCCAGCCGCGGCGTGCCGCGCCTGGTCAACATCCTCGCGCACAAGGCGTTGCTGCTCCTGTATGGCGAGGGCGGCTCCCGCCTGGAAACGCGGCACGTCCGCATGGCGGCGCACGATACGCCGTCCGCCTCGCGGTCGCGGCGCTGGTGGCAGTGGATGCTGCCTGCCGGCAGCTCGTCTGAATAGCGCGCCATGAGCGTCATCAACCGCATGCTGCAGGAGCTCGATCGCCGGGGTGGAACGCCGGAAGCGGCCGCCGCGTCCGTGTCGAGCGAGGTACGGCCCGTGCGCAAGCCTGAGCGGCATGAATGGTTCTGGCGTGCGCTCGCCGTCCTGATGCTGGCGTCGGTGGCGTGGACCGGCTGGGTCGCCTACGAGCTCATGTGGCCGCGGGAGCTCGTCACCCCGCTTGCCTTCCAGGCTGCGGAAAAGGCGCGGTCGCGCCACGGGCAGCTGGCGCCCAAGCCGGCGCCCGTGAAACCCGCACCTGTGCCGCCTCCTGTCGCGACTGCGCCCGCACCGGCGCCCCCACCGGCGGAAGTCAAACCCGCGCCAGTTGCCGAACCGAAGCCCGCGCCGGTCGCCGAAGCGAAGCTGCCGCCGCGCCCTGAGCCTGCGAAGAAAGCGCCCGCTACCGCCGCCTCGGCGACGCCCCGGCTTCCACCGACGACCCTGCTCGCGCTGGACGTACCGCCGGCCCGTGTCCTGCCGCATCAGGCGCGCAAGGTGGAGCGCCAGAATCGCGAGGCCGCACCCGGGGACGCAGCCGAGCGCGATTTCCGGCGCGCCGTGGACTTCCTCAAGCGTGGCCGCGCCGCGGAGGCGGAAAAAGTATTCGCCACCGCTCTGCAGAACGACCCGCTGCACCGGGGAGCACGGCAGGCGCTCATCGCGCTGGAGCTGGAGCGTGGAGGACTCGAGCGTGCACAGCGCCTCCTCGAGCAGGGCCTCGAGCTCGATCGCGCACAACCGGATTTCGCCCTGACACTCGCCCGGATCCACATGGAGCGCAAGGACTACGCCGCGGCGATCGGGGTGCTGGACCGGTCGCTCGAATCGGCGAGCGGCTTGGCCGAATACCACTATCTGCGCGCGACCGTGCTCCAGCGGCTCGAGCGCCATGGCGACGCAGCGAAGGCCTTCCGCGCGTCCCTGGAGACGCAGGCGGGAAGCCCGAAGGCGTGGATCGGACTGGGCATCTCGCTTGAAGCCCTCAAGCAGCGGCCGGAAGCCGCGGATGCCTTCCAGCGCGCCCTGGCCGCGGGACCGGCGAACGACGACCTGAGAACTTTCGCCGAGCAGCGCCTGCGCGCGCTGCGCTAGATTGGCCGCGCCATGAGCCGCATGCTCCGGTCCCTCGCGTTGCTGGCTGCGACCGGCCTAGCGGTTCCGACGCTTGCCAATGCGCAGTGCAGCGGCGCCTGTACGACCTCATCGGTCGGCGGCGAGGTCGTCCATGTGTTTACCGGAAACGGGCAGTTCACTGCGCCGGCCGGTGTGACGTCGATCGACTACCTCGTCGTCGGAGGGGGCGGAGGGGGTGGCGGCGTCGCCAGCACGAATAACGCCGGTGGCGCGGGCGGCGGCGGGGCCGGAGGCTTCCGGACCGGCGCCACGGCGGTTACGCCGCTCGCGAACTACGCGGTGACCGTGGGCGCAGGCGGGACGCCCGGCGTCGGCGGTTCGACCCAGGGTGGAAACGGCGGCCCCTCTTCCATCGGCGCGCTGATCACGTCGAATGGCGGCGGGGGCG
>DASPMF010000017.1:0-3798 GCA_035627155.1 Burkholderiales bacterium
CGTCCTTGGCGACAAGATCCGCGCGCGCTTCGGCATGAACCTTTCGGGCCGCCGCTTCGCGCTGTGGGGACTTGCCTTCAAGCCGAACACGGACGACATGCGCGAGGCGCCAAGCCTCGCGCTCATCTCCGACCTCGTCGCGGCGGGCGCGGCGGTGCGCGCCTACGACCCGGCGGCGCGCGACGAGGCCAAGCGCCTCTTCGCGGACGAGAGCCGCGTGGAGATCGTGCAGACGCCGCTCGCTGCGCTGGAAGGCGCCGACGCGCTCGCGATCGTCACCGAGTGGCAGGAGTTCCGCAGCCCGGACTTCGCGGCGATCAAGGCACGCCTCAAGACGCCGGCGATCTTCGACGGCCGCAACCTCTATGACCCGGCGGTCGTCAAGGCGGCCGGGCTCGAGTACTACTCGATCGGGCGGAAAACTTGAAGCGGCCCGACACCTCGAAGGCGCGCGTCCTCGTCGTCGGCGACGTGATGCTCGACCGGTACTGGTACGGCGATGCCTCGCGCATCTCGCCCGAAGCGCCCGTGCCGGTGCTGCTGTTTCGCGAGGAGGAGTACCGCCTCGGCGGCGCGGCCAACGTCGCGGCGAACTGCGCCGCGCTCGGCGCCGTGACGCGGCTTCTGTCCGTCGTCGGGCGCGACGCGGCCGGCGACACGCTCCTCAAGATCCTCAGGAAGAAGCGCGTCGAGGCGAACCTGCAGCGCGACCGCTCGCTGCAGACGACGCAGAAGCTGCGCGTGATCGCGCGCCGCCAGCAGCTCCTCCGCGTGGACATGGAACGCCCGCCATCGAGCGAGGTGCTCGCGGCGAAGCTCGCCGATTTCCGCCTCGCGCTGCGCGAGTGCGACGTGGTCCTGCTCTCCGACTACGGCAAGGGTGGCCTTGCCCACATCGGCGAAATGGTCCGCGCCGCGCGCAGGGCCGGCAAGCTGGTGCTCGTCGATCCGAAAGGGGACGACTACACCCGCTACAAGGGCGCTACCATCGTGACCCCGAATCTTGCGGAGCTGCGGCAGGTGGTCGGCACGTGGAAGAACGAGAAGGACCTGGCGTCGCGCGCCCTGGCGCTGCTGCGCAAGCTCGGCCTGGAGGCGCTGCTGCTCACGCGCAGCGAGGAAGGCATGACCCTCTTTCGCCGCAGCGGCAAGGCGTTCCACGTGAAAGCCGAGAAGCGCGAGGTCTCCGACGTCACCGGCGCCGGCGATACGGTGATCGCCACGCTCGCCGTGATGCTCGCCGCGAAGCAGGGGCTCGAGCCGGCGGTGCGCGCGGCGAACCGCGCCGGCGGCATCAAGGTCACGCGCTTCGGCACCGCCGAAGTGACGCTCGACGAGCTTTTCGCGCGCTGATGGCCATCGTCGTCACCGGCGCCGCAGGCTTCATCGGTTCGAGGCTCATCGGGGGCCTGAACCGCAACGGCGTGACCGACATCGTCGCGGTGGACAACCTCGCGCAGGCGGACAAGTTCCGCAACCTCGCGGGTTGCGAGATCGCCGACTACCTCGACCAGGCCGAGTTCCTGGAGCGCATCGACGACTTCAGCGGCTCGATCGAGGCGGTGTTCCACCAGGGCGCGAACTCCAACACCATGGAGACCGACGGGCGCCTCATCATGGAAACGAACTACCGCTACTCGGTGCGGCTGCTCGCGTGGTGCCAGGACGAGGAGGTCCCGCTGCTCTACGCGTCGTCCGCGGCGGTATACGGTGCAGGCCCGGAGTTCCGCGAGGAGCGCCGGTTCGAGCGGCCGCTCAACGTGTACGGGTATTCCAAGTTCCTGTTCGACCAGTACGTGCGGCGGATCCTCCCGGGCGCGAGCGCCCAGGTGGTCGGGCTGCGCTACTTCAACGTCTACGGGCCGAACGAGTCCCACAAGGGCCGCATGGCTTCGGTCGCGTACCACGCCTACAACCAGTTCCAGGCCGACGGCAAGGTCAAGCTCTTCGTCGGCAGCGGCGGCTTCGGCGACGGCGAGCAGCGGCGCGACTTCGTCCACGTGGACGACGCCGTCTCCGTGAACCTGTGGATGCTCGAGCATCCGCGCGTGTCCGGGATCTTCAACTGCGGCACCGGCCGGGCGCAGACGTTCAACGACGTGGCGGCGGCGGTCATCAACACGGTTCGCGGCAGCCGCTCGAGCGCGCAGGAGCTTGCGGAGGAGAGCCTCATCCAGTACGTCCCGTTCCCGCGCGAGCTCGTGGACAAGTACCAGAGCTACACGCAGGCCGACCTGACGCGCCTGCGCGGCGCCGGCCTCACCGGCAGCTTCATGACCGTCGAGGAAGGCGTCTCGTCGTACGTGCGCGAGCTCATGAAATGAACCGGACCCTCGAGGACTTCATCGGCAACACGCCGCTGGTGCGGCTGCAGCGCCTTCCCGGCAGGACCTCGAACGTGATCCTGGCCAAGCTGGAGGGCAACAACCCGGCCGGCTCGGTCAAGGACCGTCCGGCGATGTCGATGATCCGCCACGCCGAGAAGCGCGGCCGGATCAAGCCGGGCGACACGCTGATCGAGCCGACCTCCGGCAACACCGGCATCGCGCTCGCGATGGCGGCCGCCATCCGCGGCTACCGGATGATCCTCATCATGCCGGAGCACCTTTCGGTCGAGCGGCGCCAGACCATGCGCGCCTTCGGCGCCGAGATCGTCCTCACGCCGCAGAAAGGCGGCATGGAGGCGGCGCGCGACCTCGCCGACGAGATGGTGCGCCAGGGCAAGGGCACCATGCTCGACCAGTTCGCCAACCCCGACAACCCGGTGATCCACTACGAGACCACCGGGCCGGAGATCTGGCGCGACACCGACGGCAGGGTCACCCACCTGGTGTCGAGCATGGGGACCACGGGCACCATCATGGGCTGCTCGCGGTTCCTGAAGGAAAAGAATCCGAAGATCCAGATCGTAGGGTGCCAGCCCGAGGAAGGCTCGCAGATCCCGGGCATCCGCAAGTGGCCCGAGGCGTACCTGCCGAAGATCTACGACAAGGCGCGCGTGGACCGGCTGGAGTACGTGAGCCAGGCCGAGGCGGAGGAGATGACGCGGCGCCTCGCCAAGGAGGAAGGCATCTTCGGTGGGATTTCCTCCGGCGGGGCGATGCACGTTGCACTGCGGCTCTCCCAGACCCTGCGCAACGCGGTGATTGTGAGCATCGTCTGCGACCGGGGCGATCGCTACCTCAGCACGGGAGTGTTCCCGGATTGATCCCAGTCCTCGTCTTCGACATCGAGACGATTCCCGACTGCGACGGTCTTAGAACGCTCTACGACCTGCCGGCCGATCTGCCGGACCACGACGTGGCGGAGATCGCGTTCCAGAAGCGCCGCGCGAAGGCGGGAAACGACTTCCTGCCCACGCACCTGCAGCGCGTCGCCGTCATCTCCTGCCTGCTGCGGAGCGACGAAGGGGTACGCGTCTTCTCGATCGGCGAGCCCGACACGGACGAGCGCGCCACGATCCAGCGCTTCTTCGAGGGCATCGACAAGTACGTCCCCCAGCTTGTGTCCTGGAACGGCCGCGGCTTCGACCTGCCGGTGCTCGCGGCGCGCGGCCTGGTCAAGGGCGTCACCGCGGGCTGCTTCTGGGACCAGGGCGCCGACAACAAGGACTTCAAGTGGAGCAACTACATCAACCGCTTCCACGACCGGCACCTCGACCTGATGGACGCGCTTTCCATGTACGGCGGCGGCCGCGGCTCGCCGCTGGATGAGCTGGCGCGCCTCGCCGGCTTTCCCGGCAAGCTCGGCATGGACGGATCCGAGGTCTGGGAAAGCTACCGCAACGGCGCCGTCGCC
>DASPMF010000018.1:0-11233 GCA_035627155.1 Burkholderiales bacterium
TTGTTCTGCACTTGATTTCACACCGGAAACATCAGGCACTGCGTTCGTCAGTCGGCCGCAGGTTTTCACCCGAGAACGCCTCGTAAACGAACGCCTCCGAGAAACGGCATGGCTGCGCGAGCAGCTCGCAAAGACGCCTACTTCCAGCCTGCAAGGCCTTAGGGACGACCGACTCTTCAGTGGAATGGTCGCACGCATCAACGCCAACATAGATCCACTGGCTGGCAAGCTGCGCGAGACAAGTCTTCAAGAGCAAGATCGGGCGTTGCGCCGTGCCAACGAGATCGCGGAACTGCGGCACCAACTGGACCTATTGAAGCTTCAGCAAGACGTCATGGCGCAGACAGGCAAGACGACGGGCTCTTCCCCTCAGTACAGTCCCCCGCAAGGCGCCGCGACACCCGATCCTAAGCAAACCGCCGACGTGGCTACGCTTGCAGCAAAGATCGCTGAAATCGAGAAAGAGCTGCGAGCCCTAGTTAGCAAGCCGCTTGGGCTTGATGGCCCAATTCAAAAACCCGCATTGGCAAGTCCCTCGGACGTCCACCAATCTCAAGCGCAGTCGACCAGCAAAGACATTTTCGAAGATCAATCAAGCTACCGTGACCTTATCAACTCACGCATACGAGAGCGACAGCTGGACGACGCGCATGATCTCGCGGGTTTTACCTTGTACGAGTTTAAGTTCGACGTTACTTTCGCGCCTGGTAACAACACCCAGCGCTATGCGTTGTTGTGGTTCAGTTTGGTCAATCCCTACGATAAAGGAGATGGCAGCGCCTTACGCACGGCCGCAGAAGAGCTTGATAAGAGCATTGCTTCCCAACTTACCGGGAGCAACGGGCAGCAGCCAGATGCTGCAGAAGTGGCTCTAAAGAAGTTCTTTGCTCCTACAGGACGCAGTCATCCCCGAAGGATCTCGTGGAAGTTGAACGAGGCAGGCCCCGTAGCGGCGGCATGGCAGGATCTGTCGCCGAGGTATTTTGCGTGGGTAGATCAGCTCCAAGCGACACTCATCGACGACCAGATAAATCTTCAACTCCGCCAGGAGTCTGCCAGCGTCACCAGAAAGGCCTTGGCCACTCTTCAGGACCATCAGGCGCGTGAGTGGTGTGACCAACAGGTCGCGAAGAAGCCGGAGCGTGTAGGGATTGCCGAAGCGTCGAGGATTGGTCCGTTTGTGCCGTTCGGTCCTGCGGGGGCGGCTCTATTCGTTCCAAACCTTGCGTATTTGGAAACGCTTCGCGGCTCGCGCGCACCCGGTCCGCTCGTGGTCGACGATCCGCGCACAAAATGTGCGCTTTCGTATCACAGCTATCGAATCTTCCACGAGGCTTTCGCAGACCTTGTGGACATCGAGAAGCCGGCGCCTTTTGAGATCAGATCCGCAGGATCTACCAATTCGCGCACCTGGTTCGTTTCCTCGGTACGAGGGACGACCGAAAAGTTTTCTCCGGAAAGCATAAAGAAGGATCCGAATAAGTACGCCGCGACGTTCCTTCAGTCGGTTCGTGGGATGCTCGGTGTCTTGAAATCGGATCAGCAACCTTGGATCGCGAATATCGAACCGAAGGAGTACGCGCAAAACATCTCCGACGTTTCCTCGCGTGAGAACTTGCGGAACTTGATGCTGGGCCTCGGGGCAACCGCCTCTAAAGGTGCCTCGTTAGAGGCTTTCGTACAGAGCATTCAGGATTCCCAGGCGCTCTTGCATGCGATTCAACGCCAACCTCTTGCCATCAGCGTGAGCAATGCGCAGAACGTCTTCGGGTGGCTCTTGGGGCCGAAGTACGCCATACGAAACGGTCAGGCAGTCTTTGTCCACAGCCCCGTGAGGCACACGTTCACGGTGTCCGCCGTTGTACCGTCTTGGTGGTCGCGTGTCGGACTGAAAGCCGAAGGCGTTTGGATTGATGAGAATGGCCAACTTGCGGAGACATTCGAGCCTTGGAGCGCGAACCCCGGAAAGGCGTCGCTCGCCGACAAGAACGCGGGCTTCCCAGCAGACCGTCCGAAATCACCGTTGGTGAATGTGGAGCTGCCGTCAACGGTGAATGGATTTTCAACCACGTTGTTCGCTGCACATGGGCTGACTTTACGGGAACCTCGCATTAACACGGCGGAGCTCAGTTTTCGGCCCGAGTCGAGTTTCGTAATGCAGGAGGGGGCAGGTGCCCAGTCTATTCGTATTCGGGGGCGTGAACTGTGGCGCAACCCCGATGTGTTTGTCGGGGGACAACGGGCGGACGTCGTCGAAGTTATGCCGGACATGAATGGCCTCGTTGCGACTTTCAATGCCATACGCGTACCGGCGCGCCCAGTTAATCTCGACCTCGCTGTCGTAACAAGCTTCGGCGAAGATGTCTTGCCAAGTGCGATAAGTGTTTTGCCGGCCCGTCAGAGAGAATCTCGCTTCGCTCGGCTTGCGTCACGGCAGTTCGACACCCGAAATCCGGTGGTGGTATTTGATACAACCCCTACGGACGTGCCCCGAGGATATGCGGAGCTCCGCCTACGCCTGCGTCCCATCGTCGCCGACTCGCCGTGGGTGGACCTCGCTGCTGCGCCTACATGGACGACGACCGGCCGTTTGGAGTTCCGGGCGACCGAGGAAGAAGTGAAAAAGCTGGTTACCGCCGTTGGCGCGAGGGTTGTCGCGGAACTGCTACCCGACCTGCGCATGCGAACCACGCCAGGTGCCGATCCATTTAGCGTGCTTGCGGCAGAGCCGGTCCCTATGGCATTTGTTCCTAATCCGGCGAAGGCCCAGTTGAAATTGGCGACAAAGACGCTCGAATACTTGCCTAACGGTGCACCTAAGCCTGACCAAATCCAACTTTCATTGCCAGATGGCGTGGAGCTTAATGACTTCCAGCGAGCCTATTTGGATCTTGAGGCGGCCATGGCCGGAGGGAAATTAAGTCTCTCCCTATTTGAGGGTGACCAGCAACTAGTGGTTCTTCCACTGGAATTGCGTGGTCGACGACTCCTCGTAGAACGTGCCCATCTCGTCTTACAGCGCACGAAGCTCGCGCCAGAGGCAACTGACAAAGATGAAAGCAAGGACCTTACTCTGAGGGTTAACTATGGGGATGACAAGAGTGGCGGCGCTATTGCTTCCGACGTCTCGATCTTGACCGTCATCCAGCGCAAGAAGAAATGACCTGCTCCCTAACGAGCATCCGGTCGAGGGCGCTGGCATGACTTTCTCAACCCGCGGCCATTGATCGCACAGGTTGACGGCGTGGTCTTGCAAGGAAACGAGGCGGCTGGTCTACTGTGCTGACGGAGGTGCCGATGAAAGCGCTGCTAGCCGCGATCTTTTCCACGTTACTGCTGATAGCCACCGGTACGGTACCCGCGCAGGAGCTGCAAAAGCCGCTCCTCCTCGTCGCCAAGCCGATGCTGCGCGGCCCGTACAGCCACACCGCGCTCCTCGTGGTGCCGATGGGCGACAAGCACATCGGCTTCATCCTCAACCGCTCGACCGGCCGCGCGATGGCGCAGGTCTTTCCCGAGCACCCGCCGTCCAAGAACGTCGTGGACCCGATCTATTTCGGCGGCCCCGAGGCCTCTGACGCGCTGTTCGCGCTGGTGCGGCGCAACCCCGGGGAGGCGGCGCTGCACCTGTTCGACGACCTGTACATGACCGCCAACGGGCGCAGCATCGACCGGATCATCGAGGAGACGCCGAACGAGGCGCGCTACTTCGCCGGCTTCGTGGGCTGGATGCCGCGCGAGCTCGCCTCGGAAATCGAGCGCGGCTTCTGGTACGTGGCCGAGCCCGACGCCGCGGAGGTCTTCCGCAAGGACGCGGGCGAGGCGATGTGGGAAGACCTGGCGCGGCGCCTGGGCAAGGACGCCAAGCCGCCCCGGCGGCCCGGCCAGCGCGAGGCGCGGAGCCCGGGCGCCCGCCCCATTTCCTAGCGCCCGCGTTTTGGTTCATGATGGGCCCCGGAGGAGGGCTCGAGCATGGACCCGAACAGCGTTCTCTCGAAGACGGAGAAGGGCGCCCGCGAGATCGAGACGCGCGAGAACAAGCTGGACCACCGGCTGCGCGCGCTGCTCATCATGGTGAACGGCCGTGCCACCGCGGGCGAGATTGCCGCGAAGTTCTCGCAGCTCGGCGACATCTCGCCGATGCTCGACCAGCTGATCGCGCAGGGCTTCATCAGCGCGGGCGGCACCGGCGCGGCGGCTTCAGCCCGCGCCCCGGCGGCGGCATCTGCCGCCCCCGGGCTCGGTGACCTCAAGCGCGCGCAGCAGGAGCTCTGCATGCATCTTCGCAACGCGCTCGGCCCGGACGCCGACCTCGTGACGGCGAAGATCGAGGCGTGCAAGACGCTGGACGAGCTGCGCGCGTACTTCAATTCGCAGCGCGACACGCTCAGCGAATGGCTCGGCAAGCAGAAGAGCGCCCATTTCTGGGCCAGGGCGGAGCCCTACCTCAAGTAACGCGGAACGAGCACCGCGCGGCACGCGGATTGCTGACTTCGGGGGAGTCAATCGCCCAACCCGGAGGAAGCCCGATGGAACCCGCCCAGGCCGAACGCGGCATGAACAAAATCCCCTCGCGCGTGGAAGACGTTGCAATGGACGCGCGCACCCGCCTCAACGAGACCGTCTCGCAGGTCGGCACCCGCGCGCGCGACGCGATGCGCTACGCCGACCAGACCGTGCACAGCAACCCGTGGACCGCCGTCGGCATCGGCTTCGGCGCCGGCGTGGTCTTCGGCGCGCTGCTCGCCATGGCGATCGGCTCGCAGCGCAGCATGATCTCCCGCCTCTGAAGAGCGGCCCGCGCCCCTTTCTCTAGGGGGCGCCGATCGCAACGGGGCGCACTGCCGATCCGGCGGCGCCCCGTTCGCGCAAGGGGAGCAGCATCGCGCAGGATGTCCACACCCGCTCGCGCGCGAGCTCGTCAAGCTTCGCGTTCTCCACGTGGTGGATGCCCATCTGCGTGAGCATGTGGTGGTGCACGGCGAAAGCCAGCCCGGGCGGCGTGCCCGCCGCCGGTCCGGCCTTGCCCGCCAGCATGCCTTCGGGCACCGGATCGATGAACGGCGTGTCGAGCGCGATCGCCACCGCGCGGCGCTTGCCGATGTACTGCGCGGCGTCGTACGAGAGCCCGGGCGCCTTCGAGTAGTAGGTCTTTTCCGTGTCCGGGTCGCGCCAGTAGTCGCCCCAGCCGGTGTGCACCAGCACCACGTCGCCCGGCAGGATGCCGCGCTTCTCGAGCCCTTGCGCGCGCAGCATCCCCTCGATGTCCTTCGCGCTCACCAGCTGGCCGGCTTCCATGGGCTTGCCCTTGCCGACATGCGCCTTGGCGTCGAGGAGCACGGCGCTGGTGACGATGGGCGGCGCCTTCTCCATGCCGAGCTTGAGGAGCGGCGAGTCGGCCGTGGGCTTCACGTCCTTTTGCGAGAGCCCGCCGTAGTACGTCGCGCGGTCCGCCGGATACGCGGACTTGCCGTCCCACGGCGCGGGCAGCGCGGCGAAGTGCCCCAGCGCGTCCATCTGGGTTCCCTGCTGCGCGATCTGCGCGCCTTCGTTGTAGCTTTCGGTGTTGAAGAGGTGCGCGGTGCCGGGGATGCCGGCGCTCGCCGCGGGTCTGGGCGCGAACGGCCCGGCGAAGGGCGAGAGGGGCATGGAGCCCGAGCGCACGTGCGAGAGCTCGTAGGCCTTCGCGCCGGGCCGCGCGAGGTGCCACGCGCAGCGCGCGAAGGTGACCGGGCCGATGGCGTTCGCCATGCCGCGCTCGTCGCCCGCCGGCCAGGGCGGCGCCGGCGCCTTGCGCGCCTGGTTGAGCAGGCGCTGGGGTTCGGCGGCGAACGCGCTTGCAGAGAGCAGGGCGAGGACGAGAAGAATCGCCTTCATGTTGCCTCCTTCAGGGGTCGGGGCGGCTTCCGGGCCGCGAGGAAGAAGATTGAACCCAGTCCGGCGAGCACCGCAAGCAGCGTGAAGCCGGCGCGGTAGTTCCCGGTCAGGTCGGCGGCGAGGCCGGCGATCATCGGGCCGCCGATCTGCCCGATCATGAGGACGAGGAACGACAGGCCGAGGATCATGCCGATCGCCGAGCGGCCGAAGTAATCGGCGCGAATCGCCTGCATGAAAGGCCCGCGAAGGCCCCAGGCGATGCCGTGGAGCAGGGCGAAGGCCACCACGGTGCTGCGCGGCCAGGGCGAGAACGCCGCGTAGGTGAGCAGAAGCAGGCCGCTCGCGTGCATCAGCATGCAGGCGGCGCAGATGAGCCGCTTGTCCCAGCGGTCGCCGATCAGCCAGCCCACCGCCACGCCGCCGATCTGGCTCACCGTGACGAGCGTGAACACCAGCGCCGCTTCCGCGATCGTGTAGCCCATGCCCTCCTTGAGGTGCGCGATCGAATGCACGATCACCGCCTGGACGATGAAGAGCGCGAAGGCGTGGCCGAAGGAGATGAGCCAGAAGGCGCGCGTCCTCAACGCCTCGCGCGCGGTGAAGTCGCGCGTTCCGTCGTCCTTGTCGCGGGCTAGGTCCATCTGCGACGGGCGCTCCTCGCGCACGCCGTCCACCACCTCGCCGCGGTCCGCGGGCCGGTTGTAGATGAGCGAGGCGAGCGGCGAGCCGACCACGATCGCGATCACGCCGGAGGCGAGCGCGGTGGCGCGCCAGCCGAAGGTGGCGAGCGACCAGGCGACCACCGGCGTGACGATGCCGCCGAAGGCGAGCCCGATCGACAGCGTGGAGATCGCGCGCGAGCGCCAGCGCTCGAACCAGTGGATGATCGCCACGTTGAGCGGGAAGAAGCCGCAGCATCCCGCCCCGAGCGCGATCATCACGAACGCGGCGTAGAACCCGACCAGCGTGTCGATCTGGCTGAGCGCGACGAGGCCCAGGCCGAACACCACGATGCCGGCGCGGATGAAGACGCGCGGGCCGAAGCGGTCGAGCAGCCAGCCGAGCACCGGACCGAGGAGCGCGGTCTCCATCTGGTGCAGCGCCGCCGCGCCGGAAAGCGCGGTCTTGCTCCAGCCGCGTTCCTCCGAAAGCACGGCCACGTAGGCGCCGAAGGACTGCATCATCAGGCCGGCCTGCAGGAACTGCATTCCGCTCGCCGCGCCGACGATGGTCCAGCCGTAGAAGGGCCGCTTCATCCGATTTCTTCTTTTGCGGCCATAAGGTTATACGGCGCGAGGGCCGCCGGGCACGAAACCTGCGAATTGCCCTCCATGAAACCCGACGAACTGGGCGCGATCTCGCAGTACATCAACGCCCTCGACGAGGACCTCGAGGCGCGCGTGGAGGAGATTTTCGGCCGACACCCCTCTCTCCGGGGATTCTCGGTCCAGGGCACCGAGGCGCTCCCCGAGCCGATGCGCTCGGCGGTGATGACGAACACCCTCGTCGTCGCCGAAGTGGGCGTGGACCCGATCTGCGGCACGGCGTACTCCGAGAAGGTGAGCGACGAGATCGCCGTGGTGCTGCTCGACTTCGTCAAGGAGCGCCCGGAAGGCGCGGAGCTGCTGCGCGACCGCACCTTCGCACGCAAGCTGCAGTAGATCTATTTCTTCGTGGCGTTGATGACGCTGCTGAGATCGACCTCGTCGAGCTTCACGGCGGCCTTGTTGCGCGCCTCGTTGATGGCCTTCGCGCGGTCGGTTTCCTTTTCCGCCGCCTCGAACGCCTCCGCCATCTTGAAGCACATGGCGGCGAGCACCTTGGGGTCCGGGCGCTTGGCGTCCGGCGCGGCGGGGCTGCCGTAGACGCGCGCGGCGAGGTTGACGTAGATCTGCAGCGCGACCTCGCGGTACGGCGTCTCCGGTACGGCGGCAGCCGCGGCGGCCTTCTCTTTCGCTTCGCTCATGTTCTCTATTGCATCCTTGCGGTGAGGAACCGGACCCGCTCGGCGAGCGATCCGAGCATCGACTCGGCGAAGCCGGGGCTCATCTTGACGAGGCCGAGGAAGCCGTTGCGGGTAATCGGGAGCAGTGCGCAGTCGGTTTCGGCGACCACGGTGGCGAGCCGCGCCGACTGGTCGACGAGCGCGGCCTCGCCAAACACGCCGCCGGGGCCGAGGCGCTCGACGATGCGCTCGCCCATCTTCACCACGGCGCGCCCTTCGGTGACGACGTACATGCGAAGCCCCTTCTGCCCGGCCTCGACGATGGTCCTGTTGCGGTCGTAGTAGACCGGCGGGTCGTCGGACAGGCCCTTCGCGAGCTCCGCGAGGTGCTTCGGGTTGAACGCCGCGCCTTCCTTCGCCGCCTTGTCCGCGGAGAGCTCGCCCTCGGCGGCGAGGCGGGCAATCATGTCGCGCAGGCGCTTCACCATCACGCTCATCAGCATGAGCGCGAAGCCCGGCTTCTTCTTCAGCGCGTCGCGGAACTGCTTCGCGTCCAGCGCGATCACCTTGCAGTCGGTCTTCGCCACCGCGCTCGCGCTGCGCGGCGCGTCGGTGATCGCGGCGAGCTCGCCGAAGATCTCGCCCGGCTTGACCGCGCCGACTTCCTTGCGGCCGCTGAGGAGCGACACCTCGCCCTGCAGCAAGAGGTACATCTTGCTCGGGCGGCGCAGCAGGGGGCGCGCCTTCTCCTTTTCGGCGAACAGCGTCTCGCCCGCGGCCACGCGCTCGCCCTTGCCGGCGGAGCGGAAGAACGCCAGGGCGACGCGCGGGTCGTAGGCGGACGCGGACACGCTATTTCTCGAGCGGAGCGCCGAGCTCCTTGCACTGCTGGCGCGCGTAGGCGAGGCCCACCGGCCCGAAGCTGTCCGGGCCGTTGTTGACCGCGACGATCTTCTCGTTGCGGATGAAGACGGTCATGGGGTACGTCTCGCCCCACTGGTCGCGGTCGAAGCGCATCTTGTCGCGCACCCACACGCACACCGCCCAGCCGTGCTGCTGCGGGTCGAGGCCGACCTGCTTCTGGAACATCTGCCTCGGCTCGTTCTTGATGTCGACACCGCGTTCGAGGGGTCGCGCAGGCGCAGCTTCAGGTAGCTCATGATTTCCTGCTTCCAGTGCACCGGCGCCGGACCGTAGTTCACCGAGTCCATCTCTTCCTGGGTGACCTTGGGGGTTTCGCAGGCCGCGAGCAGGAGCGCCGCGGCGAGACAGGCGCCTTTTTTGATCCCGTTCATTTAAGCTTCCCTCCGTGCGCGCCATTCTAACGCTGCTCCTCGGCCTCCTCGCCTGCGCGCAGGCTCCCGCGCAACCCTATCCCGCGCGGCCGGTCAAGCTGGTGGTCGGCTTTGCGCCCGGCGGCGCCGCGGATTTCGTGGCGCGCGCGTTCCAGGATCCGCTCTCGCGCTCGCTCGGCCAGCCGGTGGTGATCGAGAACCGGCCCGGCGCCGGCTCGAGCATCGCGGCGGAATACGTGGGCAAGAGCGCGCCCGACGGCTACACGCTGCTGATCGCGAGCCCGTCAAGCATCCTCGTCAATCCGATCATCAGCCCGAAGGCCGGCTTCGACCCGGCGAAGCACCTCGTCGCGATCGGCCAGGTGAGCACCTCGCCGCTCGTAGTCGCGGTGAATCCGTCGGTGGGCGCGGCGACGCTGCAGGAGCTGATCGCGCTCGCGAAGCGCTCGCCGGGCAAGCTGAACTATTCGACTTCGGGCAACGGCTCCGCGCCGCACCTCGCCGCGGTGCTCTTCGCGCGCCTCGCCGGCGTGGACATCGTCCACGTGCCGTACAAGGGCGGCGCGCCCTCGGTGCAGGCGCTGCTCGCCGGCGACACGCAGCTTTCCTTCGCCACGCCGCCTTCGGTGCTGCCGCTCGTGCAGGCGGGACGGCTGAAGGCGCTGGCGGTGACGAGCCGGCAGCGCACGCCGCTCGTGCCGGGCGTGCCGGGGATGGCGGAAGCCGGGCTGCCGGAGTACGAGATCGGCTTCTGGTACGGCTTCTTCGCGCCGGCCGGCGCGCCGGAGGAAGCGGTGCGCAAGGTGTTCGCGGCGACGAGCGCCGCGGCGAAGGACCCGAAGGTGCAGGAAACGCTTGCGCGCGAAGGCACGGAGACCGCGCCGTCCGCGTCTCCCGAGGCGTTCCGCGCGTTCATCGCCCAGGAGGCGATCCTGTGGGCGCGGCTGGTGAAGGAATCCGGCGCCAAGGCCGACTAGTCGTCGCCTCGCGACGACGCACCGCACGCCCGCTACAGAAAATTAGTCCATCGCGTTAGCCCGAACAGCGTCCCGCCGCCTTGCAGCGGGGCAACCTGTTCCGTTTAGCGTTGGATCCATGAAGCCGAGGATTCAGCCGCCAGCACCCGTGACCGACGAGCGCGCCTGGCGCGCCGCGGACGCCGACCTCACCGCGCAGATCCGCTCGCTCTTCGCCCGCTGCCCGTCGCTCGACGGGTTCTCCGTGCAGGCGAAGGTGCTCGCGGAAGGCACGACCGAGGAAGAAGAGCTGTTCGTCACCGCGATCAGCATCACCGGCACCGGACGCGACAGCTATGCGCCGATCTTCGAGGACATCGCCACCACGCTGCGCGACCTGCTGGAAGAGAGGCCCGAGGCCCACGCGCTCCTGCGGGGCAGGACTTTTGCACGCTCCGTTCACTGAGCGCGCACGGACTATCCACAGGTCTCAGGAATAGTCTTGTAGTCGTTTCAGGGATTCCCTGATAGGCGGGATGGCGACAGGCCGGTAACTTGGGGGCCATGAAAGCCCTCCCCCTGAAGTCGATCCACGCGTTGTACCCGGACCAGAAGCGCGTCCTCGCCGACGTCGAGGCGAAGATCGGCGCCCTTTTCGTGCGCTGCCCGACCCTTTGCGGCTTCTCCGTGCAGGATCGCGCCCAGGTCGCCGAGTCCAAGCCCGCGCAGATTCCGGAAAGCGAGATTCCCGACGCCGACCTCTACGTCACCGAGATCGGCCTCTACCCGAAGCTCGGCACGGACCAGTACGCCGACATCTACGACGAGATCACCATCACCATTTCGAGCCTCGTGAACGAGCAGCCGAACGCATTCGACGTCCTGCGCGGCCGCACCTTCGCGCGTTCGCTCCAATAGAGAAGCAGGGGACGGGACAGAAGAACTAGAACAAGGGGTAGTGGGGTGAGGGTTTAAGAAGGCGCCGGCAAGGCGCCTTTTTTTTGCCGTCTTATTTGTAGCGGTACACGACGATTTTGTCGGCCGCCGATTCGGGCGTCCACACCTCGCCCTTGCGGCCGTGGATCTGGCGCACGTTGGCGTGCGCGCTCGAGGACCTGAAGGTCTCGAATTGCTCGCTCTTCGGATCGAAGCGCATCATC
>DASPMF010000019.1:0-6440 GCA_035627155.1 Burkholderiales bacterium
CCGGGCGCATCGTTCGCCGCGGGGGTTGCGCGGGTGGACTTTGCCACCGGCAACGTAGCGGCGATTGCGCCCGACGGGCGCAGCCGGCCCCTTGCGAAGGGGGCCGAGATCAACGTTGGCGAGACGGTCTCCACGCAGCAGGGGCGCGCGCAGCTTCGCTTTGCCGACGGCGCCTACATGTCGCTGCAGCCGCAGACCGACTTCAAGGTCGAGGAGTTCAAGTACTCCGGCAAGGACGAGGCGAGCGACGGCATCGTGATGAACCTGCTCAAGGGCGGGCTTCGCACGATCACGGGGCTCATCGGGCGCACCAACCGCAACGCCTACCGGCTGAAGACGGAAGTGGCGACCATCGGCATCCGCGGTACCGAGTACTCGGTGCGCTACACCAACTCGATCGAGGTGTTCGTCGCCGACGGGGCGATCTCGGTGGAGAACCAGTCGGGCAGCTTCGTGGTCCCCGGCGGCACGGGGGTGATGGTTTCCAACCAGAACACGCCGCCGCAGCAGACCGAGCAGAAGCCGGTGCTGCCGCCGGAGGGCCCGGTGCAGCAGGAGCAGGAAGAGCAGACGCAGCAGCCGGCCAACCCGGTCAATCCGATCCAGGAAGCCTTCCCCGCCGTCACCCAGACCATCCTCACCGGGACGATCACCGGCAACTGGGCGGCCGCGCACTGGGATTACGGCACCGATGTCGAGATAGAGCAGACCATCACGCTGAACTCCAACGGAGCGCTCCTCTCCTTCGCCGATAGTTTTGAAGGCGGAGGCGTCACGACGGCGAGCTCCGGAATCAGCGTGGCGTCCGCAGGCAACGACGGAATCATCGCCTGGGGTCGTTGGGTCGGCGGCCCCTACGGCAGCAACTCCGGGTTCGCCGGCGGCAACGGCGCTTTCAGCGGAGCCGACCTCAACGACCTCTTCGGCGAAGGGCCGGGTTCCGGAGCGCTCCATTACATCGTCGGGTTGCCGGCGACGAACCTCCCGCCCATGGGCATGATGGGCTCGTATTCCATGATCGGCGCCACGACCCCTTCCATTGCGGGGATCGTCCAAAGCGCCTCTGTGGACAAGTCGTCTTCCATCGACGTGTACTTCGGCACGAACACCGCAGTACTGAACCTCGGCCTCAACATCAACGGCGCCCTTGTCTCGGGATCTGACACCCTCGACCTTCAGGGCGCCCGGATGAGCGGATCCGTATTCATAAGCGGCAGTTCGACATGCGGTACCGCGAGCGTCGCGGGATTCCTTGCAGGCCATGGCGGAATTCGCGCTGGCATGGCGTATCGGTTCATCACGTCCGGCCAGAATGGCCATGTGATCGGCGCGATCGCCTTCAAGCAGGACGCTGTCATGGCCGGCCAGCCTCCGGTCCAGTAGTCAAGTACGCTTCCAGCGGTTCCGCTCAGTTGCGTTGAAGGCGTCGAATGGCCGGGCATCGGCACGGCCAAAGGCGCGGCGGTGCTGGCCATGCAGTGGCAGTTTTCGCGCAGCGAGCGCTGGACACCCGAGCAGATCGCCGAGTATCAATTCCGCCAGATTCGGACGCTCGTCGGGCATGCGATCGAGCACTGCGACTTCTACCGGGGGCACCTCGCGGCTGCGGGCGTGAGGCATGTCCATGAGCTGACGGCGGAGGCTTACCGCCGCTGGCCGCTGCTGCGAAAGCGCGAGGTCGCGGAAAGGCAGGCTGCCTTGACGGCAGCGCGCTATCCCAAGGAGCATGGTCCGGCGACGGAAACGTTCACGACCGGCTCCACCGGCGAGCCGACGCGCGTGCTGCATACCGACGTGGCGAAGTTCTTCGCCAACCTGTTCGTGATCCGCGACCACCTTTGGCATGCACGGGCGCTGGACGAGAAGCTCGTCTCCATCCGCTTCACAGCGAGCGAGGGTCGGCAGGCGTCCTGGAGCCCGGCCACTGCGGCAGCCTTCCGCAACGGCCCCGCGGTCGTCCTCGACGTGCAGAACGATGTGGGAACCCTCCTGGACGCACTGCTGCGCGAGGAGCCGTCGTACCTCCTCGCGCCGCCGAGCATCCTGCAGGCGCTCCTGCATCGCAGCCGGGAAACAGCACGTGTCCCGAGGCGGCTGCGCGAAGTGCTGACGTTCTCGGAAGCACTGCCGCCCGGCCTGCGGGACCTTGTGCGCAGGGTGTGGGCGGTAGAGCTTTCCGACGCCTACAGCTGCCGCGAGGCCGGAGCGCTTGCGCTGCAGTGCCCGGGGACCGAGCACTATCACGTGCAAGCCGAGAACGTTTACGTAGAAATCCTGCGCCACGACGGAACGCCGTGCACGCCCGGGGAGACCGGACGAGTCGTGATCACGCCGCTGCACAATTTCGCCATGCCGCTGCTGCGCTACGAGCTGGGAGACTTCGCCGAGCCGGGCGCGCCGTGCCTGTGCGGGCGCGGCCTGCCGGTGATCCGCCGCATCGCCGGCCGCACCCGCAACATGGCCCGCGACCCGTCGGGCCGGATCTTCCAGCCGGCCTTCGACCCGGTCCTGAAGCACGCGCCCCTCCGGCAGTTCCAGGTCGTCCAGCATTCGCTGCAGCGCCTCGAGCTGCGCTATGTGCTCGACCGCGAGCTGACCGCGGCGGAGGCCGACGCATTGACGGCGGCGCTCATTCGCCAGCTCGGGTACCCGTTCGAGATCGGCCTGACGCGCGTGGAGGAGATCGACCGCGCGCCGGGTGGAAAGTACGAGGCCTTTCTGTCTAGGCTCGGCGATGGATGAGCTGGAGCTGGCCGATGCACCCGCTGCCGTGCGCGCAGCCCTCGCGCTGATCCGGCACGGGCAGCACCTCTCCGCCCTGCGGCTCCTGGTACTGGCAATGCGTACCGAGGCGGGCTGGCAGGCCAGCTTCGTGCTCGGCGTCGCGCAGCACCGGCTCGGGCAGCTTGCGGAAGCGGTGAAGTCTTTCTCCGACGCCGTCGCGGCGGCCCCGGACGAACCGCAGGTGCGCTGCGCGCGAGCGACGGTTCTCTTCGCGCTTGGCCGCCTCGACGAAGCCGAGTCGGACCTGCATGCCGCGCTGACCGCACAGCCGGCTTCCGCGCTCGCGCTGTGCAATCTCGCGATCGTGCGGGAAGCGCGGGGCGACGCCGGCGCAGCCGCGACGCTCTACGACCGGGCGCTCGCGCTCGAGCCGCGGCTTTTCGGCGCGCGCATGAACCGCGGGTTATTGCGGCTCGCGCGCAACGACGCGTCCGGTGCGCTCGCCGACTTCGAGGCTCTCCTGCCCGCAGCCTCCGCAGCCGTCCACGTGAACCGCGCGCGCGCGCTCTTCGGGTTGCACCGGGACGCCGATGCGCTGGACGCGGCTCGGGCGGCCCTTGCGCTCGAGCCGGGCAATGTCCGGGCCTGGCTCGATGCCGCCCACGCGCTCGCATCGCTCGGCCGGATGGAGGAATGCCGCGATCTGATCCAGGCGGCAGGCAAAGCGCTGGGGCGGTCGCTCGGCCCGACGCCCGAATCCCTGTATGTCGCCCGGGCGATCGACCGCCAGGGCGTCTGCGACTGGCGCGACCGCGATCAACTCTGCGCGATCCTGCGTCGCGCGGCGCGCGAGGGCACAGGCGCACGACTGCTCGAGCCGATCATGCTGACCGACTGCCTCGCGCTTCCGCTGCGGCCCGCGGAAATTCGCGCCCTCGCCGATTCCGTGGCCGCGGCGCTTATGTCCCAGGCCCGAGCGGAGCGGCCGCACGCCGGCGTTCCCGCGGATGGCAAGGTACGCATCGGCGTGGTTTCGCCCGAGTTCCGCGTGCATACCGGCGGTTTCGTGCTCCGGCAGCTCTTTCGCCATCGCGATCCCAGCCGCTTCGAGTACTTCGCATACGCGCTCAATCCGGAAGACGGCAGCGCGATGCGACGGGAGCTGCAGGCGCTGGCCGATGTCTTCATCGACGTTTCAGGCTGGTCAGCCGCGCAGATCGCCGACCGCATGCGGCGTGACCGGATCGAAATCCTCCTCGATCGCACCGGGTTCTTCGCCGGCGCGCGTCCCGAGGTCCTGGCCCTGCGCCCGGCCCCCGTTTCGGTGAGCTACCTCGGCCAGCCTTCTACCCTCGGGGCAGGGCTCGTGGACTACCGCCTGAGCGACGTCTGGACCACGCCGTTGGAGACGCAGCCGCACTGGTCGGAGCGCCTGCTCCTCATTTCCGGCGTGCACGCCGTGTTCGAGCCGGACCACGAAGCGCCGCAGCCTCGCACCCGGGAAGAGCTCGGGTTGCCGCAGGACGCGGTGGTGCTGTGCCACCTCGACCAGTTGCAGAAGATCGAGCCCGAGGTCTTTGGCGCGTGGATGCGCATCCTGGCCGGCGCGCCGGACGCGCTGCTCTGGCTCGCGGATGGCGGCGAGGTCGCGCGCGCCAACCTTCAGCGGGAAGCCGAGGCCCGTGGCGTACCGGCGTCACGACTTCGCTTCGCGCCGGTGCGTGCGTATCCGGGCTACCTCGAGTGCCTGCCACGGGCGGATCTATATTTGAACGCATTCGCATACAGCTCCCGCTCGATCGCCTATGCCGCGCTTCATGCGGGCGTTCCCGTTTTGATGCGGCCGGGCGAATCGATGGCTTCGCGCCTTGCGCTGCCCTTCCTCAAGCAGCTCGGTCTCCAAGAGCTGGTTGCCGCTTCGGCAGGCGACTACGAAGCAAAGGCCATCGCGCTTGCGAAGGACCGGAACGGCTTGAGAACCATGCGGGAACGCGTGCGCCTTGCGGCGCGCGGCGCCGCGCTCTTCGATCCGGCCAGGCAGGTCGCTGCCCTCGAGCGCGCATTCCTGCGCATCGCCGAGCGCCACCGCGCGGGACTTCCGCCCGAGGCGCAGACCGTGGAATGACCGCCGCACTGCTCCCCCTCAGCGCGATGCCGAAGATCGAATGGCCGGCGGTCCCGTCCCCGGCCGGGGCATCGATGCTTGCGCTGCAGTGGCAGCTCGAGCAGGCCGAGCGCGCGCCGGCGCCGGCGATTCGCGCCGGGCAGTTGGAGCAGCTGCGTGCACTGCTGGCCCATGCGGTGGCGCACGTGCCGCGCTACCGGACGCTGCTGCGGGACATCGGGATTCGGAGCGCCGCTGAGCTGGACGAACAACGATTCCTTTCGCTGCCGATATTGAGCAAGGAAACGGTGCGCGCCGAGCGCGATGCGCTGCTCGCCGCGAAGTGGCCGGCGAGCCACGGCGACGGGTTCGACGTGCCGACCTCGGGCTCCACCGGGCAGCCGGTGCGCGTGCGGCATACCCGGGTCAGCGAGTTCTTCTTCCATGCGCTCGTGGTGCGCGAGCACCTCCTGCACCGCCGGGACCTGAGCCGGAAGTTCGGGGCGATCCGGCTCGCCGCGGCGAAGCGCAGCTCGCCCGAGTGGGGCGTGATGAGCGCGATGTTCGCGACCGGCCCTTCCTGCGTCATCGATGCGCTCGCCGGCGTGGACGCGCAGCTCGACTGGCTGCTTGCCGAGCAGCCGGCGTACCTCATCGGCCACCCGACGAACCTTCGCGCGCTGATCCAGCAGGCGAACGCCGCGAACCGCCGGCCGCCGGGGCTCCTGCAGCTTCTGGCCTTCGGCGAGACGTTGCCTCCGGATCTGCGCGCCATGGCGCGGGAAGCCTGGGGCGTTCCGGTGGTCGACAACTACAGCTGCCGCGAAGTCGGGCCGCTCGCGTTTCAGTGTCCCGAGGGTGCGGCATACCACGTCCATGCCGAGAACGTGCTGCTGGAAGTGCTGCGGAAAGACGGAACGCCGTGCGCGCCCGGCGAAACCGGCCGCGTCGTCGTCACCCCGTTGCACAACTTCGCCATGCCGCTGCTGCGCTACGAGATCGGCGACTACGCGGAAGTGGCGGCGCCGTGCGCATGCGGTCGCACGTTGCCGGCGCTGGGGCGCATCTTGGGGCGCTCGACGGCGATGGCCGTGGATCCGACCGGTCGGCGCTTCTGGCCTGGACTGCGCGCAAGCCTGCTCACGCCGATCGCGCCGTTCCGGCAGCTGCGGCTCGTGCAGCACGCCGTGGACCGCATCGAGCTGCTTTATGTCATGGATCGTGAACTTTCCGCGCCCGAACGCGCGGCCGTTGCCGGGGCGCTGGCCGAAATGCTCGGGTACGCGTTCCATTTCGATCTCACGCGCGCTTCGGCGCTCGAGCGCAGCGCGGGCGGAAAGTTCGAAGATTTCATATCCAGGGTGCAAGGGCCGTAGGCGGGGGCTATACTCGCGCGGCACAAGGGGAGAAGCACATGGCGGGGGGCTTTTATCGACGCACGGCGATGGCGACGGCCATTGCGGCGTGCTTTCCGGGCGCATCGTTCGCCGCGGGGGTTGCGCGGGTGGACTTTGCCACCGGCAACGTAGCGGCGATTGCGCCCGACGGGCGCAGCCGGCCCCTTGCGAAGGGGGCCGAGATCAACGTTGGCGAGACGGTCTCCACGCAGCAG
>DASPMF010000020.1:0-18231 GCA_035627155.1 Burkholderiales bacterium
GACGCGCACCAGACCTTCTTCGCGATGGGGGAGGCCATCGCCCATCTGCACTATCTCTATTACGCGGGACGGGCCACCCGGGCGGTCGGCCCCGACGGCGTGATGCGCTACGCTAGGGCCGCATGACCCAAAGCAAGCAGAACCCGCCGCCGCAGCCGCCGCCGCCGCCGGACGAAGTCAACCGCATCCTCCAGTCGGTCGCCGAGCGCTCGTCCAAGGTGCTGGGCGAGTTTGCGCAGAAGCAGAGCGAGAGCCTGTCGGCCGCGGTGCGCGACGAAATGGGCATCGCGCGCGCGTTCATGGACCTCTATTCGCGGATGGCCGTGGATCCGGCGCTCGTCGCCAGCGTCTCGGTGAACCTTTGGATGGACTACGTGCGCCTGTGGCAGACGAGCTGGCTGCGGATGATGGGCGTCGAGGCGCCGCCGGTGGCGCAGCCGCTGAAAGGCGACGCACGCTTCAAGGACGCCGACTGGTCCAGCAACTTCCTCTTCGACTATCTCAAGCAGTCCTATCTCATCACCGCCCGGCACATCCAGGGCGCAGTCGCCCAGGTCGAGGGTCTGCCGGAGGAATCGGAAAAGAAGGTCGCCTTCTTCACCCGCCAGTACGTCGACGCCCTCTCACCGTCCAACTTCGTGCTCACGAATCCCCAGGTGCTGCGCGAAACCGTGCAAAGCGGCGGTCAGAACCTCCTGCGCGGCCTGGACAACCTGCTGGCGGACATCGAGAAGGGCGGCGGCGAGCTGCGCATCTCCATGACCGACGAGAAGGCCTTCCAGCTCGGCAGGAATGTCGCGACGACGCCCGGGAAGGTGGTGTTCCAGAACGATCTCATGCAGCTCATCCAGTTCGAGCCGCGCACCAAGGACGTGTTCCGCCGGCCGCTCGTCATCATCCCGCCCTGGATCAACAAGTACTACATCCTCGACCTGCGCGAGTCGAACTCCTTCATCCGCTGGGCCCTGGAGAAGGGCCACACCGTGTTCGTCCTTTCCTGGGTCAACCCCGACGCGCGGCTGGCGCAGAAGGGCTTCGACGACTACATGTTCGAAGGCCCGCTCGCGGCGCTCGATGCCGTGGAGGCGGCAACCGGCGAGCGGGAGGTCAACTTCATCGGCTATTGCCTCGGCGGCACGCTGCTCGGGGCGACGCTCGGCTACATGGCGAAGAAGGGCACCCTGGAGCGCGTGAAGAGCGCGACGTTCTTCGTCAGCCTGCTCGATTTCTCGAAACCGGGCGAGCTGGGCGTCTTCATCGACGAGGCGCAGGTCGAGAGCCTCGAGCGCAAGATGAACGAACGCGGCTACCTCGAAGGCTCCGAGATGGCGAGCACGTTCAACCTGCTGCGCGCCAACGACCTCGTCTGGTCGTTCGTCGTGAACAACTACCTGCTCGGCAAGGATCCGTTCCCGTTCGACCTGCTCTACTGGAACTCGGACTCGACGCGCATGCCGGCGCGCATGCACAGCTTCTACCTGCGCAACATGTACATCAGGAACCTGCTCGGCGTGCCGGGGGGCATCGAGCTCGGCGGCGTGCCCATCGACCTCTCCAAGGTCACGACGCCCGCGTACTTCATCTCCACCGCGGAGGACCACATCGCGCCGTGGAAGACCACGTATCTCGGCGCGTGCTACCTCGGCGGACCGGTGCGTTTCGTCCTCGGCGGGTCCGGGCACATCGCGGGCATCGTCAATCCGCCTGCGGCGAAGAAGTACCACTACTGGACCAACGAAAAGCTTTCCGGCAGCCCGGAGGAATGGTTCAAGGGCGCCAAGCAGCAGCCCGGCTCCTGGTGGGAAGACTGGCAGGCCTGGATCGGGAAGCAGAACGGCGACGAGCCGAAGGTCCCGGCGCGCAAGCCTGCGAAGGCGCTCGAGGACGCGCCCGGATCCTACGCAACGCTTCGGCTGGGCGCCGGCACCGCCGTCAAGTCGGTCGCGAAGGAAGACTTCAGGTAACGGGGACGTCCGGCTTGCGGGGCGTACGCGCGCCGATCCGGTCGTACAGCCAGCCGGGCATCAGCCGCAGCACCGTCGACACCAGCGCCATCTGCCATGGAATCACGGCGAACCGGCGCTTTGCCGCGACGACCTTTGCCATGCGGCGCGCAAACTCGTCCGCGGAAATGATGAAGGGCATGCGGAAGCGGTTCACCCGCGTCATCGGCGTATCGATGTAGCCCGGGCACACGCACACTACGCTGACTCCGGAGCCGTGGAGCTCGGCGCGCAGGCTCTCCATCCAGCGGATGGCGGCCGCCTTGCTCGCGCTGTAGGCCGCCGACCCGGGGATGCCGCGCAAGCCCGCAACGCTGGCGACGCCCACCAGCGTGCCGTGCCCGGCGGCCTTCATGGACGGGGCGAAAGCGGCGAGCGTGGCGGCGAGGCCGGCAACGTTGACCTCCAGCACGCGCCGCAGCTTCGCCACGTCGCCGAGGTTCTCGCCGCGCGTCCCGGTCGAAACCCCTGCGTTCGCGATGACGACATCGGGCGCGCCGAACTTCGCGATGAAGTGGGCTGCGGCCTGCTCGACGGCTGCGGTATCGGTGACGTCCACGGAGTAATGCTCGACCGTCCCGGGCAGCCGGCCCGGAAAGGGTCGCCGCGAAATCAGGCCGAGGGTGGATTGCGGGGAGGCGTAATGCCGGGCGAGGGCCTCGCCGATGCCCGACGACGCCCCCGTGATGACGACGCGCACGAGCTACTTCTTGCGCTCGCCGGCGGCGCGCTGCACGAGGTGCTCCAGGACGCGGATCGCCTCCTTGACGCCCCCCGCCATGCGGGCCGAGGTCACGTACTTGCCGTCGACCACGAAGCTCGGCACGCCCTTGATGTCGTAGGTTTCCAGCGCCTGCTTCGCCGCCGCGATCTGCGCCTTGACCTCCTCGGACTTCCACAACTCGGCGAAGCGCCCTGCGTCCACCCCGTTGGAAGCGACCCAGGCGACGACGTTCTTCTCCTCGTTGAGCTGGCGGCCGTCGAAGTGGTGGTTGTCGTACACGGGCCAGTGCAGGCGCGCGATCTGGTTCATTGCGCCGAGGGTGTAGAACGTCCGGGCGAACGACTCGGAGCTTTCCGTGAAGACCGCCGGGACCCGCAGCAGCGCGACGTCCGGCCCCGCGCGCATCAGCCAGCGCGCGATGTGCGGCTGCGCCTCGTAGCAGACCGGGCAGCCGTAGTAGAAGAACTCGATGACTTCGATGCGCTGGCCGGTGCTGACCGGGCGCGGCGTACCGAGCTCCTGGTAGTCGCGGCCCTCAACGGGCAGCGATTGCGCGTGCGCCGCGCATGCGACGGCAAGCACCGACACTGCCAGCATTCGCGCGAGCCACGGCTTCATTGCAACCCCCCGGTGGCGCGAGTCTACCGTGATAGCCTCGCGTTGTGCGCTGGCTGCTGATCGCGATCTCTCTACTCGCCTTCTCCGCACATGGGGACGAGTTTGCGGACTATGGCGTCGCACCGCAGGAAACTCTGCGCCAGCAGGACTTCCACGCACCGACGCCCCTCGCGGTACCCGGCGCACGCACGATCACCACGGCCGAGCTGCGCAAGCGGCTCCAGGCGCCCCCGGCCGAGCGTCCGCTCCTGATCGACGTGCTCGGTGGATACGGGCACGCGAGCCTGCCCGGTGCGGTGTGGCTGCCTGGCGCGGGCCGCGGCGGGTCGTTCGAGGACCCGATCCAGGCGCGCCTCGGGCAGGCGCTGCGCGTGTTGAGCGGCGGCAACGCCGGTCGCGAGATGGTGTTCTTCTGCGCGAGCCCGCAGTGCTGGCTCTCCTACAACGCCGCCCTGCGCGCGATCCATCTGCGCTACAGCACCGTCGCGTGGTACCGCGGCGGCATCGAGGCCTGGGGAGAAAGCGGCGGTGCGCTCGAGGCGCCGCGCGTGCTCTGGAGGCCGGACCGCTAGCTACTTCTGCTTGCGCACCAGGCCGACGACGTGGTCCACGGCCTGCATGAACCCGTCGCGCCCGCCGGCCTGCTCGGCGCTGATCGAGTAGCGGCCGTGAACGACCATCGCGGGCGTGCCGTCGATCTTCGACGCCACGGTCTGCTGGGCGGCGCGGCGCACGCGGCTCTGGACGCCGAACGACTTCATCGCATCGGCGAACTTCGCCGTGTCGACGCCGTTCTTCTTCAGCCAGCCGGCGACGGCGTCGCCGTCGGCGAGCTTCAGGCCGCCCTGGTGGATGGCGTCGAAGAACGGCCTGTGCAGCTTCTCGACCAGGTTGAGCGACTCGAAGGCGTAGTAGATCGCCGCGTCGTGCGCCATGCGCTGGTTGAAGACCGCGGGGATGCGGCGGAACTGCACGTCGGGCGGGATGCGCTTCAGCCAGGTCGCGATGGCCGGCTCGAGGTTGTAGCAGTGGATGCAGCCGTACCAGAAGAACTCGGCCACCTCGATTTTGCCGCCAGCCGCTTCTACGGGCAGCGGCGGGTCCAGCTCGCTGAACGGACGCTGCGACTGTGCGAGCGCCGGGAGCGCCGGCGCGGCGAAAAGGGCGGCGATCGCGCCGATTAGGGCGCGGCGCTGGGAGTTGGCGCGATGCATCGTCACTGGGGCTCCTTGATCTTGACCAGGCTGGCGTCAATCCCGCTCTGCGCCAGCGAAGCGCGTACGCGGTTGATCTCGTCGACCTTGGTATAAGGCCCGAGCCGCACCCGGTACCACGTGCCCTTGTCGGGCAGGTTGGCGGGCTCGACGCTCGACTCGAACCCCAGGATGGCGAGGCGCGCCTTCTGGTTGTCCGCGTCGGCCGGGTTCTGGAACGAGCCTGCCTGGATGAAATAAACGTCCTTCGACGCGTTCTGTTGACCGCTCTTTGCGGCGGCCGCCGCCCGAGCACGCAGCTCCTTCTCGGATACCGGCTCCTCGTTGCCCGGAAGGATCTTGTAGAAGTCGAACTTCGGCTTCTCCGCCGCGGCGGCCGGCGCCGTGCCCTGCGGCATGCCCGCGATCGCCGGCGGCTTCGCATTCTCCTTTTCCGCCGGGCGCGGCTTGGCGGCCACGAAGGGTATCTGCGTCCGGTTGAGGTAGAACGCGACGCCCAACGCCACGAGCAGGCCGGCCAGCAGCCCGACGAAGACGCCCAGCAGGAAGCCGCCGCCTGAGCGGCTGCGCGGTGCAGGGGTCCTGGATCGAGCCATTTACATCTTCTCCGGTGCGCTGACGCCAAGAAGCGACAGGCCGTTGGCGAGCGTATGCCGCACCGCTTGGCACAGCGCGAGCCGCGCCATGCGAAGCGCCTCGTCGTCGACGAGAATGCGCTCGGCATTATAGTAGCTGTGGAACTGCGCAGCGAGCTCGCGCAGGTAGAACGCCACGGCGTGCGGCGCGAACTCGCGCGCCGCCTCCGCGACGAGCTCGGGAAATTCTCCGAGCCGTTGCGCGAGCGCGAGCTCCTTGTCGCCCGACAGGCGCGAAAGGTCTGCGCTCCCGAGGCGTTGCGCTTCCCCGCCCCATTGCGCAAAGACGCTGCACACGCGCGCGTGCGCGTACTGGACGTAGTAGACGGGGTTCTCGTCGGTCTTCTGGAGCGCGAGGTCGACATCGAACACGAAGTCGGAATCCGCCTTGCGCGATACGAGGAAGAAGCGCACCGCGTCGCGCCCGACCCAGTCGATGAGATCGCGCACGGTCACGTACGAGCCCGCGCGCTTGGAGATCTTCACTTCCGCGCCGCCGCGCATGACTTTGACCAGGCTGTGCAGCACGTAGTCGGGATAGCCTTCCGGAATGCCGAGGCCGAGCGCCTGCAGCCCGGCCCGTACGCGCAGCACCGTGCTGTGGTGGTCCGTACCTTGGACGTTGACCACCTTGCGGAAGCCGCGCTCCCACTTCGTCACGTGGTACGCCACGTCCGGAACGAAGTACGTGAAGGCGCCGTCCGACTTGCGCACGACGCGATCCTTGTCGTCGCCGTAGTCCGTCGTGCGCAGCCATAGCGCGCCGTCCTTCTCGTAGGTCTTGCCCTTGTCGCCCCACGTACGCACCACCGTGTCCACGCGCCCGTCGGTGTACAGGCTCGACTCGAGGTAGTAGACGTCGAACTTCACGCCGAAGGCCTGAAGGTCGGCGTCCTGTTCCCTGCGCAGGTATTCGACCGCGAAGCGCCGCACGGCCGCGCCGTCGTCGACGCTTTCCTGGCAGGCCTTCGCGATGTCCTCGATGTATTCGCCTGCGTAGCCTTCCTCCGGCCACCCGGAGTCGCCCGGCTTCAGTCCGCGCGCCCGCGCCTGCACCGACCACGCCAGCTTGTCGATCTGCGCCCCGGCGTCGTTGTAGTAGAACTCGCGCGTCACCGCATAGCCTTGGAACTCGAGCAGCGCGGCGATCGCGTCGCCGAGCGCACCCTGGCGGCCATGGCCGACGTGGAGCGGCCCGGTCGGGTTCGCGGAGACGAACTCGACCTGGACCTTCGCTCCGTTGCCGGCGTTGCCGCGGCCGAAGTCGCAGCCCTCGGAAAGCACGCGCGACACGACGGACGCTTTCGCGGCAGCCTTGAGGCGGATGTTCAGGAAGCCGGCGCCGGCGATGGTGATCGCGTCGGTGATTCCGCTCGCCGCCACGGCGGCCTGCGTGGTTGCGACGAACCGGCTTGCGATGTCGCGTGGATTGCCGCGCAGCGACTTGGCGAGCTGCAGGGCCACGTTGCTGGAGAGGTCGCCGTGCTCGGGGTTCTTCGGTCGCTCGATGTGGACCTGCACGGCGACGCCGGGCGCCACGCTGCGCGCGCCGTCCTCGAGAATCCGGCGAAAAACCTCTTTCGGGTCAGCCATGAAGGGGGCGGATTGTACCTGCTAGTCGAACTCGATCGGATCGACGTCGAGATGCCAGCGCACACCGCGCGGCGCCGTGTCGAAGAGGTGCGCCGACAGCGTCGCCAGGTAAGCCTGGAGCGCGGCGCGCGAGCGCGATTGCATGAGGACCTGCGCGCGCTCGTAGCCGGCGCGGCGCGTGATGATGTGCGCGACCGGATCGAATACGCGCACCTCGGGGTCGGCGCCGACCGCGGCCGTCGCTTCGCGCAGGAAGTCGAGCGTCTGCTCGAGCCTCGTCGCCTCCGCGCGCAGCGCCGCTTCGAAGATGAACGGCGGGAAGCCGGCGGCGCGCCGCTCCTCGAGCTGCGCTTCGGCGAAGCCCGAGAAGTCATGCCGCACGAGCGCCGAGAAGAGGGAATGCCCGGGATACCTCGTCTGGACGATGACCTCGCCGCGCGTGTCGCGGCGGCCGGCGCGGCCGGCGACCTGCGCGAGGACGGCGAACAGTCGCTCCGGCGCTCGATAGTCGGTCGAAAGAAGAGCCGTATCGGCGTTCAGGACGCCGACCAGCGTGAGGCCCGGGAAATCATGGCCCTTGGCGAGGAGCTGCGTGCCGACCAGCAGGTCTGCTTCGCCCTGCCGCACCGCCTCGAGCGTGCGCGCAAGGTCCGCGCGCTTTCTCGCGCTGTCCCGGTCGACGCGCACCACGCGCGCACCGGGAAACCGCGCCGAAAGGATCTCCTCGATGCGTTGCGTGCCGCGGCCCATCGGCCGCAGGTCCACGTTCCCGCATGTCGGACAGGCGCGCGGGATTCGCGCCTCGGCGCCGCAGTGGTGGCAGCGCAGCCGCCGGTCGGCGGCGTGCAGGACCATCCGCGCGGTGCAACGCTCGCACCCCGCCGCCCACCCGCAGGCCTCGCAGGCGAGCACCGGCGCGTAGCCGCGGCGGTTCAGGAAAAGCAGGCTCTGCTCGCCGCGCTCGAGGCGCGCCTGGATCGCTTGCGCGAGCGGTGCCGAGAGGCCGTCGGGCGCCGGCTGGGCGCGCAGATCGACGACCCGCACGACGGGAAGCTCGGCACCGGGCGCGGCGCGCTCGGCCAGCTCGATGCGCTCATAGCGCCCGGCGTGCCAGTTCTGCCAGGTCTCGAGCGAAGGCGTCGCGCTCCCCAGCACCACGGGGCAGTTGGCGAGCTTCGCTCGATAGACCGCCGCGTCCCGCGCCGAGTAGCGCAGACCTTCCTGCTGCTTGAAGGAAGCGTCGTGCTCTTCGTCGACGACGACGAGCGCGAGCCGGGGCAGTGGTGCGAGCACGGCAAGCCGCGTGCCGAGCACGATGGCGGTATCCCCGCGCGCCGCACCAAGCCATGCCGTGGTGCGCGGCACGTCCTCCAGAGCGCTGTGCATCAACGCAATGGGCGCCCCGGGATAGGCCTTCCGGAACCGGGCCTCGAGCTGCGGCGTGAGGCTGATCTCGGGCACGAGCACCATCGCCTGCCCGCCGCGCTGCAAAGCGGCATCGATTGCCTGCAGGTAAACCTCGGTCTTGCCGGATCCGGTGACGCCGTGAAGCAGGAACGCGGCGAAGCTTCCGAGCCGCGCGGTGATGGCGGCGACCGCTTCCGTTTGCCGAAGCGTTGGCTCGTGCGGAGGCGCGAAGCGCAGGTCAGCCTCCGCAGGCTGCTGCGTCGCCTTGCGCGGGAGAGCTTTCGTGGAACGCAGGCGCGGGGGCAACGCGGCGAGCATGGTTTCGCCCAGCGGCCGGTGGTAGTACGCGGAGAGGAAGCGCATGAGCTCGAGCCACTGCGGGGGCAGCGCGGGCGCGTCGTCGCGCACTGCGATGATGTCTTTCAGGCGCGCGGGGTCCACGTCACTCGCTTCCGGATGCTCCACGACGATGCCGATGCGGGCGCGGGCGCCAAAAGGAACCGCGACGCGATCGCCGATCGCTGCCTGCATGCCGTCCGGAAGCCGGTAGTCGAACAGCTTGGCCAGCGGCACGTCGAGCGCTACGCGAACAAGGGAATTCCCCCGCAGCCGCAAGGACTTAGGAGCTGTGGACAAATCTGTGGGTAAAGCCTTCACACCCACGCAACACGGGACTGCAGCGCAGCGGGGGTCGTGTTTCGCTTGTTATATAGGCGACTTTTCTTGTGCGTTATCAACGCTTTGCGTCGCTCTTCCCAGTGCGCGTCCGCGACGTCGCCGAAATTCGACGGGGTCTTCGAATTTGTGCATAAGTCAAGGCCCGGCCGCGGATTTTTTTCGAAGTCCTGCACTGTAAGTGCGTACTTCGTCTACGAGCGCAGCGACCGAATCGACGGGGGTCTTGGTGAGGATTCCGTGTCCCAAGTTGAAGACGTGCCCCGGGTCTGCACCGAACGCGTCGAGAACCGTCCGCGCCGCGGCGCGAACGCGCTCCGGCGGTGCAAAGAGCGCGGCGGGGTCGAGGTTTCCCTGCAAAGCGACCCGTCCTCCCGCGATCGTGCGTGCTTCCCGGGCGTCCACGGTCCAGTCGAGGCCGATCGCATCCGCGCCGCTTGCCGCAATCTCGCGCAGCCAGGGACCGCCGCCCTTGGTGAAGAGGATCACCGGGACGGCGGCGCGTCTTCGCATGCTTTCAATCACCTTGCGGCTGTAGGCGAGCGAGAACGGCTCGTACTGCGCATGCGCGAGCGCGCCGCCCCAGGTGTCGAAGATCATCACCGCCTGCGCGCCGGCCTCCACCTGCGCGTCGAGATAGGCCGCTACGGATGCCGCGTTCACTTCCAGGATGCGATGCAGGAGCTCCGGGCGCGCATGGAGCATGGCCTTGAGGGTGCGCCAGTCGTCGCTGCCCGAGCCTTCCACCATGTAGCAGGCGAGGGTGAACGGGCTCCCCGAAAAGCCGATGAGCGGAACGCGCCCGGCGAGCGCCTTCCTCGACGCGCGGACCGCATCGAAGACGTACTGCAGCTTCGAAAGGTCGGGTGATTCCAGCTTGCGAATCGCGCTTTCCTCCCGGAGGGGCGAGGAAAAGCGTGGGCCTTCGCCTTCGCCGAAGCTCAGGCCGAGGCCCATGGCGTCGGGGATGGTCAGGATGTCGGAAAACACGATGGCGGCATCGAGCGCGAAGCGATCGAGCGGCTGCACCGTGACTTCTGCGGCGAGCTGCGGGTTCTTCGCGAGCGCGAGGAAGCTGCCGGCCCTTGCGCGCGTTGCCTGGTACTCCGGCAGGTAGCGCCCGGCCTGGCGCATAAGCCAGATCGGGGTGTACGGGGTAGGCTGCCTGCGCAGCGCACGCAACAGCGTGTCGTTCAAAGCAGCTTCCCGATGAACTTCCACTCAGCCTCGGTGACGGGCGTGATCGAAAGCCGGTTTCCGGGCCGCAGCGTCACCATATTCGCGAGCGCCTTGTGCGCTCTCAGCTCCTCAAGCGGTACCAACCGGGTTTTCTTCAGCGCGCGCACATCGACGTTCACCCAGCGCGGGTCGTCCTGCCTCGATTTCGGATCGTAGTAGTCGCTTTTCGGATCGAACTGGCTCGCATCGGGATAAGGCCTGGACGCGATCTCGGCGAGGCCGGCGATGCCCGGTTCGGGACAACTGGAGTGGTAGAAGAGCACGCCGTCGCCGACGCTCATATCGTCGCGCATGAAGTTGCGCGCCTGGTAGTTGCGCACGCCACTCCAGGGCGTCTTGCGGCCGGGGGCCTTCAAGACGTCGTCAATGGAGCATTCGTCGGGCTCGCTTTTCATTAGCCAGTACTTCATGAAAAGCGATTCTAGTTGGTGCGGGAGTGCCCCCCGCCGATGCCGTTAGGTTCGGCTCCCGAACCCTGGCTAAACAGGGTGGTCGCTTACCGGTCACATCAGGTTCGTCCGGCGCGCCCCGAGGGCGGGGACGATCACAACAGTGACACTAAGGGCTCAGCAACCTGAGGAAGCTATCGGTCCGGAAAAATGAACCCTATCGCACACCGCAGGGGACGATTTCTTTTTAGAACAATTTTTCCTGCTTTGCAATCGCCTCATCGAGCTGCGACTCGAGCGCGAGGATGCGCCGTTTGGCGAGCCCGACATCGAATCCGGAGCCAAGCTTGACGCTCAGCAATTCGTGCGCCACGTTCAGCGCGGCCATCACCGCGATGCGCTCCGCGCCCATCACTTTTCCGGCCTTGCGGATTTCGTTCATCTTGCCGTCGAGATAGGCGACCGCCTGCATGAGCGACTCGCGTTCGCCTTCGGCGCACGCGACGCGATAGGTCCGCCCGAGCAGCGTGACTTCCACGGTCTGCGAGGTATCGGCCACGCTGCTCACCCGGGCAGCTTGGCGAGAAGACCTTCGAGGCGCTCTTTCGCGCCGTCGATTTTCTCGTGCAGGCGCTTCGCGTCGTTGCGGGCGGCGGCAAGCTCGCGGCGCAGGTCGCTGTTCTCCGCGCGCAGGCGCTCGCACAGCGACAGGAACTGCGCCACCTTCGCTTCCAGAGAGCGGAACTCAGCTTCCACGCGGGACGCACACCTCCATTCAGGCGCGAACTATGTTGCAAATTTCATGCAGCGTCAAGAAATAAGCCGGGGTTCTGCATGTGAAACCTGAAGGCCGCCGGGCGGGCCGGCCCCGCGGCTCTGCTACGCTATTTGCGCCACGTCGGTGCCCGCGCCGCCTTCCCGGCGGCGTGGGGTAAACGGGAAACAGGAACCTCAGGCCTTACGGACCAGGCGACCTGTGCTGCCCCCGCAACGGTAAGCGACGAGGCCGCGTCACGCGCCACTGTGGAAGTCCACGGGAAGGCGACGCGGCCTGCATGCGCGAGCCCGGATACCGGCCGACGGGCCGGCTCATAGCGAGCCGCTCGAGACTGTTCCGGCTTGCGGGGACGCTGCCGGAGAAGGGAAGACCATGCAACCCGGCCGTCTGCCGCGCGCCTTGTCGGCGCTCGCCATGCTTTATCCGTCCATCGTCTTGCCGCAGCAGCACGCGGCAGAGGACGCCATCGTCGTATCCGCCTCGCGCACCGAGCAGCGCATCCTCGACGCGATTCCGCATACGACGGTCCTCACGCGAAAGGAGATCCGCGACTCGCAGGCCATCGACCTGCCCTCGCTGCTGCGCACCGAAGCCGGTTTCGAGATGGCGCAGACCGGTGGCATCGGGGCGACCTACTCCCCGCTCTCGCTGCGCGGCGGGCGCGGATCGCAGCTTCTCGTGCTCGTCGACGGCGTGCGGGTCGAAGACCTCGCCGCGGGGCAGGCCGCCCTGCAGCACATCCTCCTCGATTCCGTGGAGCGCGTGGAGATCGTGCGCGGCAACGTATCGAGCCTCTACGGCTCCGGCGCGATCGGCGGCGTGATCCACGTGTTCACCGGCGGCAGCGACGCCTCCGGACCGGGCGCCGAGCTGACCCTCGGCTCGCGGGAGACCACGCGCGCGAGCGCACGCTATCGTGGATCGAGCGGCGATACGCGCTTCAACGTTTCGGTGTCCCGCTTCTCGACCCGGGGCTTCTCGGCCATCGACCCGGCGATCGAACCGATCGCCAACCCGGACCCGGATGGCTACCGCAACGAGAGCGTCGTCGCCGGGTTGTCGCACCGCATCTCCCCGCGCCACGAGCTCGGAGTATCGCTGTTCGATACGCGCGGCCGACTGGACTACGACGGCAACGATCCGGGCTTCGCGGTCGTCGACACGCCTTCGACGCTGCATCGTCAATGGCAGCGCCTGCGCGTGGGCCGCGCATGGTGGGCCTTTGACGTGACGCAACGGTGGAAAAGCCGCGTCATCCTAGGAGAGGGCACGGATCAGCAGACCGATACGCGCAATGATGCGGAGCTCAGCCGCTCCCGCACGCAGAGCCGGCAGCTCGCATGGGAGAACCAGTGGCAGATCACCCCGGAGCACCGGCTCAGCGCCGGCTTGGAGCAACTGCGCCAGCGCATCGGCAACCAGGGCGGCTTCGCGGTGGGCGAGCGCGGGCGCACCGCGGAGGTGCTGCGCTTCGGCTACCTCGGCCGGCTCGGCCGCCATTCCCTGCAGGCGAACGTCCGAGGCGAGGACTACTCCGATTTCGGCGAAGCCGAGACGTTCCTTCTCGGCTACGGGTTCGATCTGACGGACGCATGGCGGGTGACGGCCAGCACCGGCACCTCGTTCCGTGCGCCGACGATGAACGACCTCTACCAGGCCTTCTCGGGCAATCCGGCGCTGCGCCCCGAACGCGCGCAGACCGACGAGCTCGGCGTGCAATGGGCGAGCGGACCGCACCGGCTGCGCGTGGTGTTCTTCGAGACGGAGTACCAGGACTTGATCGATTTCCTCCCGGCCTTCCCGTTCACGGCGTCCAACATCGGCCAGGCGAGCGTCACCGGCACGGAAGCGACGTACGGCGGAACGCTCCTCGGGCTGGACGTGCGGGCGTCGCTCACCGTGCAGGACCCGGTGCAGCGCGACGCCGCGGGACGCGACGTGCAGCCGCTGCGGCGCGCCAAGAAGTTCGGATCGGTTTCCGCGCACCGCACCCTCGGTCCGTGGCGGCTGGGCGCGGAACTGACCGGATCGGGCAGCCATCGCGACACGCACATCACCACGTTCGCTTCGGTTCAGGAAGCCGGCTATGCGATCGTGAACCTCATGGCGCGCTACCACTTCGACAAGAACCTTTTTGCAGCGCTTCGCATCGAGAACGCCTTCGACGAGCACTACCGTTACGCGCACGGCTACAACACCGCGCCGCTGGGCGCGTTCATCACCCTCGGCTGGAATCCGTAGGGCCGAGTAAACTCGCGGCATGGTGAGGGATGCCGTTCCACTGGGGGAATGCCGGCGCGCGCTCGTCGTCAAGCTCCGTCACCACGGTGACGTGCTGCTTGCGTCGCCGGTGCTTTCGGTCCTCAGGAGCCGCGGAATCGAAGTGGACGCGCTCGTCTACGACGACACCGCGCCGATGCTCGAGGGCCATCCCGCGCTGTCCGGGCTCTACGGGGTGGGAAGGGCCTGGAAGGACGAAGGCGCCGCGCAGCGCTTTTCCTACGAGCGGCACCTCTACCGGGCGCTGAAGGCGCGCGGCTACGACCTGCTCGTCCACCTCACCGAGCATCCGCGCGGCGCCTGGCTCGCACGCGGGCTCGGCGCACGCTACAGCGTCGCGCCCAGGCAGCCGGAGCGCGGCGCCTTCTGGAAGAACAGCTTCACGCATCTCTATCCGCTCATCGAGCGGCGCCACCGCGTGGAGGTCAATCTCGACGCGCTTCGCCGCATCGGCGTGCAGCCGGCGCCGGCGGAGAAGAAGGTGCTCTTCGTCCCGGGCGAAGCCGCCGAGCGGCGCGCCGGCGAGCTGCTCGGCAGCGAGCCGTTCGTCCACGTGCACCCGGCGTCGCGCTGGCGCTTCAAGTGCTGGCCGGCGGAGAAGAACGCGGAGCTCATCGACCGCCTCGCCACGCAAGGCATCCGCACCGTCCTTACCTCGGCGCCGGATCCGGAGGAACTGCGCTTCATCGAGGACATTCTCGAGAAGGCGCAGAGCGCGCCGCTCAACCTGGCGGGGCAGCTCGGCATCAAGGAGCTCGGCGCCGTCGCGGCGCGCGCGCGCCTGTTCATCGGCGTGGATTCCATGCCGATGCACGTCGCCGCTTCGATGGGCGTTCCGACGGTCGCGCTCTTCGGCCCGAGCGGCGAGGCGGAATGGGGTCCGTGGAACACGCGTTCCAGCGTCGTTTCCACCACGCACTCGTGCCGTCCCTGCGGGCAGGATGGTTGCGGCGGCGGCAAGGTGAGCGAGTGCCTGACCCTTTTGCCGGTCGACGCGGTGCTTTCGGCGGCCACCGAACTGCTCGCCGCGTGAAGCTGGCCATCGTGCGCCAGCGCTACACGCCCTACGGCGGGGCGGAGCGGTTCATCGCGCGGGCGCTGCCTGCGCTCGAGCGCGCCGGCGCCGAGGTCACGCTGATCTCGCGCAAGGCCGACGGCTGGGGGGCGCGCCGCATGATGCGCGTGGATCCCTTTCACGTCGGCCGCACGTGGCGCGACGCGAGCTTCGCCGCGGCGGCGCGCAAGGCCTGGCGGCGCGAAGGGTTCGACCTCGTCCAGTCCCACGAGCGCATTCCGGGCTGCGACGTCTACCGCGCCGGCGACGGGGTGCACCGCCGCTGGCTCGAGATCCGCCGGTCGGCGGGAGGCCTGGCCGAGCGCGTCGGCATCGCGCTCAATCCTTATCACTGGTACGTCTGCCGCGCAGAGCGGGAGATGTTCGAGCATCCGCGCCTTCGCGCGGTGGTCTGCAACTCGCAGATGGTGCGCGAGGAGATCCGGCGCGCCTTCCGCATCGCGCCCGAGAAGCTGCACCTCGTCTACAACGGCGTGGACCTCGAGCACTTCCACCCGCGACTGCGCGAGACGCTGCGCGGCCCCGCGCGCGCCGAAATCGGCTGCAGCCCGCGCGACACGGTGTTTCTCTTCGTCGGATCGGGCTTCTCCCGCAAGGGCCTGGCGGCGTCGATCGCGGCGCTCGCGCGCACGCGGAACGAAGCCTTCCGCATCGTGGTCGCCGGCCGCGACCGCGAGCAGCGCGCGTTCGAGGCGCAGGCCCGCGACGCCGGCGTCGGCCCGCGGGTCGCGTTCCTGGGCGGGCGGGACGACGTGCGCCCACTCTACGCCGCCGCGGATTGCTTTATCCTCCCGAGCCGCTACGACCCCTTCCCGAACACGGCGCTGGAAGCGCTTGCCACAGGCCTGCCCTCGATCGTGAGCCGCCGCACCGGTGCGGCGGAGGTCGTCGGGGAGGGCGGCTGGGTCTGCGAGCCGGATGATCCCGACGGCCTCGCGAGGCAGATGCTCGAAGCCGACCGGGCGACGCGCGGCGCCGATGCTTCGCGGCGCGCGCGCGCCGTCGCGGAGCGCTACGGAATGGATGCGATGGCCGCGAGCCTGGCGGCGCTCTACCAGAAGCTCATGAAGGACCATGAACCTCGCTAGCCGTTCGCTGTACTTTCGCCTGCTCGGCTACGTGCGGCCGCATGCGCGCGTCTTCGTCCTGTCCATCGTCGGCATGGTCGCCACGGCGGCGACCGAGCCGCTCTTTCCCGCGCTCATCAAGCCGCTTCTCGACGGCGGCTTCACGCCGGGCGCGACCAGCGTCCCGCCGGTCGTCTTCGCCGCGGCGATCGTCGGCATCTTCGTGCTGCGCGGCGTGCTGAGCTTCTTCTCGTCCTACTGCCTGACGTGGGTCTCGAACCGGGTGGTGCTCGACCTGCGCCTCGCGATGTTCGGCCGGCTGGTCCGGCTACCCGCGCACTATCTCGACGACCAGACCTCCGGCCGCCTCCTCTCGAAGGTCGCCTATGACGTGAGCGGCGTGAGCATCGCCGCCACGACGGCCATCACGGTGCTCGTGCGCGACACGGTCGCAGTGCTCGGCCTGCTGGCGTGGCTCCTCTACCTGAACTGGAAGCTCACGCTGATCGCCCTCGCGGTGCTGCCGCCCATTGCCTGGGCGGTGAGAAAGATCTCCATCCGCCTGCGCGAGATGTCGCGCGGCGTGCAGGCGTCGATGGGCGACCTCGTGCACGTGCTGCAGGAGACGATCGAGTGCCACAAGGTGGTAAAGGTGTTCGGCGGCCACGACTACGAGGAACGCCGGTTCCGGCATGCGGCGCAGGTCCTGCGCGGCTTCAGCATGCGCGAGAGCATCTCGGGAGCGCTGACGACGCCGATCACGCACATCCTCACCGCGTTCGCCCTGGCCATCATCGTCTACATCGCCCTGAAGGACGCCGGGCTCGACCGCACGTCGGTGGGCGAATTCGCCTCCTTCCTGACCGCCATGCTGCTCCTGATGGCGCCGACGAAGCGGCTCACCGACGTCAACGTCGCCCTGCAGCGGGGGCTTGCCGCCGCGGAAAGCGTCTTCGGCCTGATCGACAGCCCCGCCGAGGCGGACCGCGGAACGGTCCGCTTGCCGCGCGCCCGCGGCCATATCTCCTACGAGAACGTGACCTTCACCTATCCGACGCGCGTCGAGGCGGCGCTGAAGGACGTGGACCTGGAGATCCGGCCGGGGCAGACCGTCGCGCTGGTCGGCGGGTCAGGCGGCGGCAAGACGACGCTCGTGAACCTGCTGCCGCGCTTCTATGCGCCGAGCGCGGGCCGCATCCTCATCGACGGCCACGACATCCAGCAGCTGACGCTCGAAAGCCTGCGCGACAGCATCGCGCTGGTGAGCCAGGAGATCGTGCTCTTCAACGATTCGGTGTTCGCCAACATCGCGTACGGCCGGATGGGCGGCGCTTCGGAAGAGCAGGTCATCGCCGCGGCGGAGGCCGCGCAGGCGATGGAGTTCATCGGCGCGATGCCCGAGGGCTTGCAGACCCTGATCGGCGAGCGCGGCATGCGGCTCTCCGGCGGCCAGCGGCAGCGCATCGCCATCGCGCGCGCCATCCTGAAGAACGCGCCGGTCCTCATCCTCGACGAGGCCACCTCGGCGCTCGACACGGAATCGGAGCGCCAGGTGCAGGCCGCCCTCGACGCCCTGATGCAGGGACGCACCACCATCGTCATCGCGCACCGGCTCTCCACGATCGAGCGCGCGGATTGCATCGTCGTTCTCGAGCAGGGCGCCATCGTCGAGCGCGGCCGCCACGAGGAGCTCCTGGCCCTCGGCGGCGTCTACGCGCGGCTGCACAACCTCCAGTTCGCAGGACAGTGAGGCCGCTGTCGATCCTGCACACCGAGTCCTCCCTCGGCTGGGGCGGGCAGGAGATCCGCATCCTCTCGGAGGCGCGCGGGATGATCGCGCGGGGCCACGAGGTGCGCGTGATCGGCGCGGAAGGCGCGCGCATCGTCGAGGAGGCGCCCGCGTGGGGCGTGCCGGTGTTTGCCCTGCCGATCGCGAAGAAGCGGCTCATCGGCCTGAAGTGCATGCTCGAGTGGCTGAAGCGCGAGCGCCGCGCGCATGTCGTAAGCACGCACAGCTCCACGGACGCCTGGCTCGTCGCCATCGCGCTCTTCGCCCTGGGGCGCCCGATGCCCATGGTGCGCACGCGCCACATCTCGGCGCCGGTGCGGCGCGACGCGCTGACCCGCTGGCTCTACACGCGCGCGACCGCCCGCATCGTCACCACCGGCGAAGCGCTGAAGGACGAGCTGGTGAAGCACAACGGTTTCCGCGCCGATCGCATCGACTCCATCCCGACCGGGATCGATGCCGGTCGCTTCGCCCCCGGCGACCGGGCGGCGGCGCGCGCGACGCTCGGCCTCCCCGCCGGCGCGCCGCTGGTCGGCATCGTCGCCACGCTGCGCAGCTGGAAAGGGCATAGCCATCTCGTCGAGGCGGTGAACGGCCTGCCGGCGGAAGTGCAGCTCGTCATTGTCGGCGACGGTCCCCAGCGACCGGCGCTGGAAGCCCTGGTCGACCGCCTCGGGTTGCGCGCGCGCGTGCGCTTCGCCGGCAACCAGGCGGACGTGCTGCCGTGGCTCCAGGCGCTGGACGT
>DASPMF010000021.1:0-2532 GCA_035627155.1 Burkholderiales bacterium
TCAGCTCGCCGGCCGAGGGGATCCAGGGCACCAGGGTGAGGTGCATCAGCAGGCTGCGGGTCGGCCCCAGCTCGTTCGAGAGCTGGCGGATGGCCTCGAGGAAGGGCAGCGACTCGATGTCGCCCACCGTGCCGCCGACCTCGACGATCGCCACGTCGGCGTCGCCCGCCCCGCGCTTGATGAAGGCCTTGATCTCGTCGGTGATGTGGGGGATGACCTGCACGGTGCCGCCGAGGTAGTCGCCGCGGCGCTCCTTCTTGATCACCGACTCGTAGATCTGGCCCGTGGTGAAGTTGTTGGCCTTGCGCATCTTCGAGCTCTGGAAGCGCTCGTAGTGGCCGAGGTCCAGGTCGGTTTCGGCCCCGTCCTCCGTGACGAACACCTCGCCGTGCTGGAACGGCGACATCGTCCCGGGATCGACGTTGATGTAGGGGTCCAGCTTGATGTTGGTGACGCGGATGCTGCGCGATTCGAGGATCGCGGCGAGAGAGGCGGCGGCGATGCCTTTCCCCAGAGAGGAAACTACACCACCGGTTACGAAAACATACTTGGTCATGAACCCACGGCGTGTAGGGATGGAGGAGTTTACACGAATTTCCGCGAACGCAACCCTCTCGCTACGAAGCGAGCTCCGTGCGATTCCGGAAATGCTCGAGCGCTTCCGGATTCGCGAGCGCCTCGACGTTCTTCACCGGCCGGCCGTGCACCACGTTGCGCACGGCGAGCTCGACGATCTTGCCGCTCTTGGTGCGCGGGATGTCCGCCACCTGCAGGATCTTGGCGGGAACGTGCCGCGGCGTCGTGTTGGACTTGATCCTCTGCTTGATCTTCGCCACCAGGACGTCGTCGAGCGATAGGCCTTCGCGCAGCTTCACGAAGAGCACGACCCGCACGTCGGCCTCCCAGTCCTGGCCGATGACGAGCGACTCGACGACCTCCTCGAGCTGCTCGACCTGCCGGTAGATTTCCGCCGTGCCGATGCGCACGCCACCGGGATTCAGCACCGCGTCGGACCGGCCATAGATGATGATCCCGCCGTTCGCGGTCTCCTCCGACCAGTCGCCGTGCCGCCAGACGTTGGGGTATTTCTCGAAGTAGGCGGCGCGGTAGCGCGACCCGTCCGGGTCGTTCCAGAAGCCGATCGGCATGCAGGGGAAAGGCAGCGTGCACACGAGCTCGCCTTTCTCGTCGCGCAGCGGCCTGCCGTTCTCGTCGAAGACCTCCACCGCCATGCCAAGGCCCTTCGCCTGGATCTCGCCCCGCCATACCGGGCCCGTCGGGTTGCCGAGCACGAAGCACGAGACGATGTCGGTGCCGCCGGAAATGGAGGACAGGCACACGTCGTCCTTCACCTCCCGGTAGACGTAGTCGAAGCCTTCGGGGGACAGCGGGGAGCCGGTGGAGAGCACGGCGCGCAGCTTCTCCAGCCGGTGCGTCGTCTTCGGGCTCACCTTGAGCTTGATGAGCGAGTCGATGAACTTGGCCGACGTTCCGAAGTGCGTCATGCCCTCGGCGTCCGCATAGTCGAAGAGGATCCGGCCGCGGGCAATCGTGGGCGAGCCGTCGTAGAGGAGCAGCGTCGCGCCGGAGGCGAGTCCGGAGACGAGCCAGTTCCACATCATCCAGCCGAGCGTCGTGAAGTAGAAGAGGCGATCGCCCGGCTTCACGTCGCTGTGCAGCTGGTGCTCCTTGAGGTGCTGCAGCAGCGTTCCGCCGGCGCCATGGACGATGCACTTCGGCACGCCGGTCGTTCCGGAGGAGTAGAGGATGTAGACCGGATCGTTGAAGGCGACCGGCTCGAAGGCGATGTCGCCCGGTGCGAAAGGCGCGATGAAGTCCGACAGCGTCGTTCCCGCCCGCGCTTGCAGCCCCAGATAAGGCAGGACGACGCACTGCTTCACGGAAGGCAGCTGCGCGAGGATTTCCTTCACCTTGTCCTGCGTGTCGTACTGCTTGCCGCCGTACAGGTAGCCGTCGGCGCAGAAAAGCACCTTGGGCTCGATCTGGCCGAAGCGGTCCAGCACCCCCTGGACGCCGAAGTCCGGCGAGCAGCTCGACCACACGGCGCCGAGGCTCGTCGTGGCCAGCATCGCGGCCGTGGCCTCGGGCAGGTTGGGCAGGTAGCCCGCGACGCGGTCCCCCTTCCCTACGCCCGCGGCGGCCAGCGCCTGCGCAAGGCGCGCGACGAGGTCGTAGAGCGCCCGGTGGGAGAAGCGCTTGCGGATGCGGTCCTCGCCCCAGAAGACGATCGCGTCCGCGTCGTCCCGGCGGCGCAGCAGGTTCTCCGCGAAGTTCAGCGTCGCCTCGGGGAAGAACCGGGCGCCCGGCATCTTCGTCCCCTCGACGAGATCGGGTCCCTTGCGGGTGCCCCGGACCTCGCAGAAGTCCCAGAGGAGCTTCCAGAACGCTTCCTTCTCGGCGAGCGACCAGGCGTGCAGTTCCGCGAACGAGCGCTTGCCGGCGCGCTGCATGAATTTCGCCAGCAGCGTGTCCGCCGCGCGTTGCGGCGACGGCGTCCAGAGGGGGGTCATT
>DASPMF010000022.1:0-6802 GCA_035627155.1 Burkholderiales bacterium
ATCGCCGAGGAGCTCGGACAGGCTCGGATCGTAATCGCGGCGGAGCTCGATTCCGAACTCCGCGCGCAGCAGGCTGCGCACCCGCTCCAGCACCTCATGGATGCTGACCGGCTCGATCTGCGGCGTGCGGTGCGGCGTCAGCATGCGGTCCATGAGCGCCTGCAGCCGGTCGGCCTCCTTGATGATCACCTGCGTGTACTCGCGCAGCTCCGCGCTGGCGAGCTCGCGCTCGAGGAGCTGCGCCGAGCCGCGCAGCCCGCCGAGCGGGTTCTTGATCTCGTGCGCGAGGTTGCGGATCAGCTCGCGCTGCGACTGCTGGCCCAGCACCAGCCGGTCCTCCCTGGCCTGGCGCAGCTGCTGGTCGATCGGTCGCAGCTCGGCAAGGAGCACCGTGTCGCGGTACGCGGCGCCTGTGGCATCGATGCGCGTCACCACGCACGACAGTGGCAGGGGTTCGCGGCCGGGCCGCGCGTACGTCACGTTCTGCGCGGAATAGTCCCAGTGGGTGGAGCGTGCCTCGGCGAGCGAGCGCTCTAGCTCGCTGCGCTCGGAAAACAAGGTCAAGAAAGGTTGCCCGATGAGGCTCTTCGCCGGCGTGGCGAACAGACTTTCGGCGGCCGGGTTGGCGAAGCGGACGGTCAGGGCTTCATCGAGCGCAACGACCGCCGTTGCGAGGAGCTCGAGGCCGGAAAAAGGAGACACCGGCTCAGCGGTCGAGGTTGGCGAGCTCGCGCCTGAGCGCTTCGATGTTCTTGGTATGGAGTTCGACGTTGTCCCGGAACGGCTGCAGGCGCTCGAGCACCCGGGCGTAGTTCTTCTCGTCGCCCGTGCGGACCGACTCCTGCTCCGCGAGCGCCTGCTTCGCCTTGTCGAGGAGCTGCTGCTCGGTGGCGAGCTCCTTCTGCAGGATCTCGCGCTGGCGCTGCTTCGCGTTCGCCCGGGCCTCGGAGGTCTCGCGCGGAAAGCCCGCGGCGCCGGGCTTTTGCACCGGCGGCTTCTGCGCCGGCACGACGTTGACCTCGCGGGAGACGAGCTCGCATTTCTTGCCGTCCGTCTCCTTGCGGTCGCTCGTGTAGAGCGGCCGCCCGCTGGAATCCACGCACTTGTAGATTTCGGTCACCTGCCCGTGCGCAAGCCCGGAGACGCCGAATGCCACAAGAATCAAAGACCTAAGCGCATTCACGGCGGCAAGTCTAACCTGAAAAGAAAAAGGGGCGGTAAACCGCCCCTTTCTCCGCAGGACGCGTCTTACGACGCGTAATACATGTCGAACTCGACCGGATGGGTGGTCATCCGGAACCGCGTGAGCTCGTCGTTCTTGAGCGCGATGTAGGCCTCGAGGAAGTCCTCGTCGAACACGCCCCCCTTCATCAGGAACGCGTGGTCGTCCTCGAGGTTCTTGAGGGCTTCCTCGAGCGAGGCGCACACGTGCGGCACCTTCGCGGCCTCTTCCGGGGGCAGGTGGTAGAGGTCCTTGTCGATCGGGTCGCCCGGGTGGATCTTGTTCTGCACGCCGTCCAGGCCGGCCATCATCAGCGCCGCGAACGCGAGGTAGGCGTTCGCCGTGGGATCGGGGAAACGGACCTCGACGCGGCGGCCCTTCGGGTTCGACACGTACGGAATGCGGCACGACGCGGAGCGGTTGCGCGCCGAGTAAGCGAGATTGATCGGCGCCTCGAATCCCGGCACCAGGCGCTTGTACGAATTCGTGCCCGGGTTGGTGATCGCGTTGAGCGCCTTCGCGTGCTTCAGGATTCCGCCGATGTAGTAGAGGGCGAAGTCCGAGAGGCCGGCGTAGCCGTTGCCCGCGAAGAGGTTCGTCGAGCCTTTCCACACCGACTGGTGCACGTGCATGCCCGAGCCGTTGTCGCCCACGACGGGCTTGGGCATGAAGGTCGCGGTCTTGCCGTAGGACGCCGCCGTGTTCCACACGGTGTACTTCAGAATCTGCATCCAGTCGGCGCGCTGCACGAGCGGCGCGAAGCGGGTGCCGATCTCGCACTGGCCTGCCGCCGCGACCTCGTGGTGGTGCACTTCCACTTCGACGCCCTGCTGCTCGAGGGCCAGCACCATCGCGTTGCGGATGTCGCCCAGCGTGTCGATCGGCGGGACCGGGAAGTAGCCGCCCTTGACCGGCGCGCGGTGCCCCATGTTGCCCGACTCGTAGTCGATCCCGGTGGACCACGGCGCTTCCTCGGACTTGATCTTCACCGAGCAGCCGGACATGTCGACGTTCCACGTCACGCCGTCGAATATGAAGAACTCGGGCTCGGGGCCGAAGTAGGCGACGTCGCCGATGCCGCTTTGCTTGAGATAGGCCTCCGCGCGCTTGGCGATGCCGCGGGGGCAGCGGTTGTACGGCTTGCCGTCGCTCGGTTCATAGACGTCGCAGTTGATGTTGAGCACCGGCTCGTCCGTGAACGGATCGAGGCGCGCGGTGGAGGCGTCCGGCATGAGCAGCATGTCGGAGGCCTGGATTCCCTTCCAGCCGGCGATGGAGGAGCCGTCGAAGGCGTGGCCTTCCTCGAACTTGTCCTTGGTGAACTGCTTGACCGGCACGGTCACGTGCTGTTCCTTGCCGCGCGTGTCGGTGAAGCGGAAGTCGACGAACTTGACCTCCTTGTCCTTGACGAGCTTCAGCACGTCATCGGGCGTCAGCGCCATCTGGCTCTCTCCTGAATGAATGTTGGTGTAGGTGTAGGTCTGATGCGACAGCAGATTTCATGCCAAAGCCCGTCACCGACGCTCCAGATTGGGGCACGCGGGAAGGCGGGGATTCTACCCAAGCCCCATGCACTGAGAAGAGGCATCTCCGCCGTGCGGCGCACAACGACGGTGCGCGCGCGGCTCCTATAATCGTCGGCCATGGCGGATACCGAATCGATCAAGCGCGCCGCGGCCGAACGCGCGAAAAAGCAGGGCTTGCCGTACGCCGGCGCCCTGACTCCGGCGGAAGCGCACGAGCTGATGAAAGCGGGCGCGAAGCTGGTGGATGTGCGGACCAAGCCGGAGCTCCACTACGTCGGCCGCATTCCGGGCAGCCTGGCGGTGGAGTGGCAGGCCTGGCCCGGCAAGCCGAACCCCGAATTTCTCGGCGAGCTCGCCGCGGTCGTGGAGCGCGACGAGCCGGTGATGTTCCTCTGCCGCTCGGGCGCGCGCTCGCATTCGGCCGCCGAGGCGGCGTCGCGCGAGGGCTGGAAAGCCGCGTACAACGTCCTCGAGGGCTTCGAAGGCGACAAGGACGCGGACGGCCACCGCAATACCGTGAACGGCTGGCGCAAGGCCGGCCTGCCCTGGACGCAGACCTAGGCGCTTACTGCGCGGTCGCGCCCGAAGCCTTGATGAGCGGCACCCACTTCGCCATGTCGTCGGCGATGATCTTCGCAAAGCCGGCGGGCGAGGCCGGCGGCGGGATATCGAAGCCCTGCTTCGCCAGCGAGGCGAGCACCTCCGGCCTGGCCAGCGCGCCGTTGATCTCGCGGTTCAGGCGCTCCACGACCGGTCCCGAAACGCCCGCCGGCCCGACGAAGCCGAACCAGGTGTTGAGCTCGTAGCCCTTCAGCCCCTGCTCGTCGAGCGTCGGCACGTCGGGCAGCTGCTTGGAGCGCGTGAGGCTCGTCACGCCGAGCGGCTTCAGCTTGCCGCTGGCGATCTGGCCGATCACGGTCGGGGTGTTGAAGAAGCCCATCGCCACTTCCCCGGTCATGACGGCGAGGATTCCGGCCGGCGTCTGCTTGTACGGCACGTGCACGAGATCGGTCTTGGTCATCTGCGCGAACAGCACGCCGGAGAGGTGGTGGCTGGTCCCCGAGCCGCCCGAGGAGAACGTCAGCGTCCCGGGCTTCGCCTTGGCTTCCTTGACCACGTCGAGCGGGCTTTTCGCCGGGTTCGTCGGGTGCACGATCATCACGTTCGACACGCCGCCGACGAACGCGAGCGGCGTGAAGTCCTTCAGCGAGTCGTAGCCCGGCGCCTTGTAGAGCGCCTGGTTGAACACCAGGGTCCCCTGCGAGGCAAAGCTGATGGTGTAGCCGTCGGGCGCCGCGCGCGCGACATCCGCCATGGCGATCGACCCGCCGGCGCCGAGCTTGTTCTCCACCACGACCGGCTGGGCGAGGCTCTTGCCGAGTTCCGTGGCGACCACGCGTGACACGATGTCCGCGGTGCTTCCCGGCGCGAGCGGAACCACCATCCGCAGCGGCTTGGCCGGCCACGACTGCGCAACCGCCAGGGTGCTTGCGAGCGACAAAACGAGGCCAGTCCAGAGCGCTTGCATCCGATTCCTCCTCTTCAGGCCTGCCAGTCTACCCAACCGAACCACGCCGTGAGGAGGATCAGGAGGCCGAAGGCGATGCGATACCAGGCGAAGGGCTTGAAGTCGTGCGTGGCGACATAGCGGATGAGCCAGCGGATGACGATGAACGCCGAGACGAAGGCCGAGACGAGCCCGACTGCGAACATGCCGAGGTCCTCCACGGAGAAGAGGCCGCGGCTCTTCCAGGTGTCGTAGGCGCCGGCCGCCATCAGCGTCGGCACGCCGAGGAAGAACGAGAACTCGGTCGCCGTCTTGCGCGACAGGCCGAACAGCATGCCGCCGATGATCGTCGCGCCCGAGCGCGAAGTGCCGGGGATGAGCGCGAAGCACTGCGCAAAGCCCACCTTCAGCGCGTCCTGCCAGGTCATCGCCCTGGTCTCTTCGATTCTCACGGGAAGCTTCCGGCTTTCGACCCACAGGATGACGATGCCGCCGACGATGAACGCGAGCGCCACCGGCACGGCGTGAAACAGGTACGCCTTGATGTACTTCGAGAACAGGAAGCCGAGCGCCGCCGCCGGGATGAACGCCACGATCAGGTTGCGGTAGAGGTCGACGTCCACCTTGAAGAAGCGCGCCCGGTACTCCCAGATCACCGCGAGCATCGCGCCCGTCTGGATGGCGAGGTTGAACACCTTGCCGCGCTCGTCGTTGAAGTCGAGCAGCTCCGCGGCCAGGATCAGATGGCCGGTGCTGGAGATCGGAAGAAACTCGGTGACGCCCTCGACGATGCCGAGGAGGAGGGCCTTGAGGAGGAGCGCGAGGTCCAAGAACGCCTATTGTTTTAGGAATGCGTTGATCGCCTGCCAGAACCCCGGCACGCCGTCCGTACTATTGTGCCCGGCATTCTCCAGCTCGATCCACCGCTTCTCGCCGCCCCACGCGTCGTAGAGCCGCCGCGCGTGCGCCGATGGGATCACCTCGTCGCGCGCGGCCGCAATGCAAAGGAGGGGCGCGCGGACCTGCGGCGCAAGCTCCACCGGGTCGAAACGATGGCGCAGAAGCAGGCTGACCGGAAGGAACGGATAGTGGTGCTTCGCCACCTCCGTCAGGCTGTCGAACGGCGTGACCAGGATCGCGCCGCGCACGGGCCGGTTGGCGGCGACATGGACGGCCGCGCCGCTGCCGAGGCTTCTCCCGAACACCACGATCGCTTTCGCCTGCAGCGCGTCGCGCGCATGGTCATGCCAGCGCAGCGCGTCGGCCGAGATGTTCTTTGCGGACGGCGCACCCTGGCTGCCGCCGTAGCCGCGATAGTTGACGAGGAGCCAGCCCGCACCCGGCGCGTTGCGCCGTCCCTCCCGCAGCATCCAGGAGACTTCTTCGGCGTTGCCGCCGAAGTAGAGGATGAGCGGCTCGCCGGGGAGGTGCCACGCGTGCAGCCGGACGCCCTCGGCGTCGAGCAGGACCTCCTTCCCGCCGACCTGCGCGCGCTGGACGTCCGAAAGCGGCTGCGGAAAGAAGAGCAGCCGGTCCTGGACGAGGAACATCACGAGCGGAACGCCAACCGCCACGACCGCAAGGATCGTGAGGAGCGACGCGACCACTTCTCCGCTACGACTTCTGATAGAGCTCGGCGCCCTTTTTCACGAACTCGATCGACTTCTCCTGCATGCCCTTCTCGACGTAGTCGCGCACGTCCTGCGTGATCTTCATGGAGCAGAAGTGCGGGCCGCACATCGAGCAGAAGTGCGCCACCTTCATCGAGTCCTTCGGCAGCGTCTCGTCGTGGAAGTCCTTCGCCGTGTCCGGGTCGAGGCCCAGGTTGAACTGGTCTTCCCAGCGGAACTCGAAGCGCGCCTTGGAGACCGCGTTGTCGCGGATCTGCGCGCCTGGATGGCCCTTGGCGAGGTCGGCGGCGTGCGCGGCGATCTTGTACGCCATGATGCCGTCCTTCACGTCCTTCTTGTTCGGCAGGCCGAGGTGCTCCTTCGGCGTGACGTAGCAGAGCATCGCCGTTCCGTACCAGCCGATCTGCGCCGCGCCGATCGCGCTCGTAATGTGGTCGTAGCCCGGCGCGATGTCGGTGGTGAGCGGTCCCAGCGTGTAGAAGGGCGCCTCGTGGCATTCCTTCAACTGGAGGTCCATGTTCTCCTTGATCAGCTGCATCGGGACATGCCCCGGGCCTTCGATCATCACCTGCACGTCGTGCTTCCACGCGACCTGCGTGAGCTCACCGAGCGTCCTCAGTTCGGAGAGCTGCGCCTCGTCGTTCGCGTCGTAGCCCGAGCCGGGGCGCAGGCCGTCGCCGAGGGAGAAGGCGACGTCGTACGCCTTCATGATCTCGCAGATTTCCTCGAAGTGCGTGTAGAGGAAGCTTTCCCTGTGATGCGCAAGGCACCACTTCGCCATGATCGAGCCGCCGCGCGAGACGATGCCCGTCATGCGCTTCGCGGTCATCGGCACGTAGCGCAGCAGCACGCCGGCATGGATGGTGAAGTAGTCGACGCCCTGCTCCGCCTGCTCGATCAGCGTGTCGCGGTAGAT
>DASPMF010000023.1:0-4300 GCA_035627155.1 Burkholderiales bacterium
GAAGGACCGGCCCGCGATCTCGATGATCCGCCACGCCGAGGAGCGCGGCCGGATCAAGCCGGGCGACACGCTGATCGAGCCGACCTCGGGAAACACCGGCATCGCGCTCGCGATGGGCGCGGCGATCCGCGGCTATCGCATGATCCTCATTATGCCGGAGCACCTCTCGGTGGAGCGGCGTCAGACGATGCGCGCCTTCGGCGCCGAGATCATCCTCACGCCGCAGAAGGGCGGCATGGAAGGCGCCCGCGACCTCGCCGAGAAGATGGTGCAGGAGGGCAAGGGCATCATGCTCGACCAGTTCGCGAACCCGGACAACCCGCTGGCCCACTACGAGACCACCGGCCCGGAGATCTGGCGCGACACGCAGGGCAAGATCACGCACTTCGTCTCCAGCATGGGCACCACCGGCACCATCATGGGCTGCTCGCGCTTCCTCAAGGAGAAGAACCCGGACATCCAGGTCATCGGCTGCGAGCCCGAGGAAGGCTCGCAGATTCCCGGCATCCGCAAATGGCCGCAGGCCTACTTGCCGAAGATCTACGACCGCGCGCAGGTCGACCGCATCGAGCCCGTGAGCCAGGCGGAGGCCGAGGAGATGACGCGCCGCCTCGCGCGCGAGGAAGGCATCTTCGCCGGCATTTCCTCCGGCGGCGCGATGCAAGTCGCCCTCAGGATTTCAAAGCAGGTTTCCGACGCAGTCATCGTCACGATCGTCTGCGACCGGGGCGACCGTTACCTCTCGACCGGCGTGTTTCCAGACTGAGGAATCGCTTGACGATTCCTCTCCTATGACGCCGGTCCTCGTATTCGATATCGAGACGATTCCGGATTGCGAGGGCTTGCGCAGGCTGCATGACCTTCCGGCCGACCTGCCGGACGGCGAGGTGGCGGAAGTGGCCTTCCAGCAGCGGCGCGCGAAGACCGGCAACGATTTTCTCCCCACGCACCTGCAGCGCGTCGCCGTAATCTCCTGCCTGCTGCGCAGCGACGACGGCCTGCGCGTGTTCTCGATCGGCGAGCCCGAGTCCGACGAGCGCTCGGCGATCCAGCGCTTCTTCGAAGGCATCGACAAGTACGTGCCGCAGCTCGTGTCGTGGAACGGGCGCGGCTTCGACCTGCCGGTCCTTGCCGCCCGCGGCCTGGTGAAGGGCGCGACTGCCGCCTGCTTCTGGGACACCGGCGCGGACAACAAAGACTTCAAGTGGAGCAACTACATCAACCGCTTCCACGACCGGCACCTCGACCTGATGGACGCGCTGTCGCTCTACGGCGGCGGGCGCGGCTCGCCGCTCGATGAGCTGGCGAAGCTCGCCGGCTTTCCGGGCAAGCTCGGCATGGACGGCTCGGAAGTGTGGTCGAGCTACCGCAACGGTGGCATCGGCGCGATCCGCGACTACTGCGAGACCGACGTCGTGAACACCTATCTTCTGTTCCTGCGCTTCCAGCTCATGCGCTGCGCCCACACCTCCGAGCGCCACGCCTCCGAGCTCGCCCTGCTGCGCGGCGCGCTCGAGAAGCGCCCGGAACCGCACTGGCGGGAGTTCCTGTCGCTCTGGAAGACCTGACGCTCCAGGTCGAGTCGCTCGACTCGGAGGGCCGCGGCGTCGCGCGGACCGCCGAAGGAAAGGTCGCGTTCGTCGAGGGCGCGCTTCCGGGCGAAACGGTCGTCTTCCAGCGCTTCACGAAGAAGGACAGCTTCGAGACCGGCCGGGCGAGCGCCATCCTGCAGGCCTCCTCCTCGCGGGTCGTCCCGCGCTGCGCCCACTTCGGCGTCTGCGGCGGCTGCGCCACCCAGCATGCCGACCCGCGCCTGCAGATGGCGGCGAAGCAGCGCGGCCTGGAGGACAACCTGGCGCGCATCGGCCGCGTGCAGCCGGACCTGCTGCTGCCGATCATCTACGGGCCGCAATGGGGCTATCGCAGCCGGGCCCGCCTGTCCGTGCGGCACGTGCCGAAGAAGGGCGGGGCGCTGGTCGGCTTCCGCGAGCGGCGCTCGACGTATGTGGCGGACATGGACGCGTGCCACGTGCTGGTGCCGGCCGTCTCGCGGCTGATCCCGGCGCTCAAGGCCCTGGTGGGAAGCCTCTCGATCCCGGACCGCGTGCCGCAGATCGAGCTCGCGGCCGGCGACAACGCCACGGTGCTCGTCTTCCGGCACCTCCAGCCGCTCGCCCCGCAGGACCAGGGCCTCCTTAGGGCGTTCTCCGAGGAAACCGGCATGCATATATGGCTGCAGCCCGGCGGTCCGGACACGGCGCGCCCGTTCTGGCCGGAGGTGAGCGAGCTGCACTACCTGCTCCCCGAGTTCGGCGTCCGGCTGCGCTTCCAGCCGACGGACTTCACGCAGGTCAACCTCGCCGTGAACCGCGTGCTGGTCTCGCGCGCCATCCGCCTGCTGGATCCGCAGCCCGGCGAGCGCATCGCGGACCTTTTCTGCGGCCTGGGAAATTTCTCGCTTCCGATCGCCTCGCGCGGCGCGCAGGTGATCGGCTTCGAAGGCAGCGCGGCGCTGGTCGAGCGCGCGCGGCAGAACGCCGCAGCCAACGGCCTGACGGCACAGTTCGAGGTGGCGGACCTCTTCAAGGGCAACGTCAACGCCTTCGGGCCGTTCCAGAAGCTGCTCATCGACCCGCCCCGCGAGGGCGCCGTCGAGCTCGTCAAGTCGCTGCCGGAAGCAGCGTGGCCGCGCCGGATCGTCTACGTATCGTGCGACCCGGCGACGCTCGCGCGCGACGCGGGAATCCTCGTGCACACGAAAGGCTTCCGGCTCGAGGCGGCGGGCTCGGTGAACATGTTCCCGCACACCGCCCACGTGGAGAGCATCGCGCTCTTCACACGTTGAGTTCGAACGCCATCGGCCGGTAGAAACGAAAAGGGCGCCCGAGGGCGCCCTTCTTAGTGGGACAGTACGGCTTACTCCTTTTCGCCGCCCAGGGCGAGGAGGAGGTGCAGCAGGTTGGCGAAGATGTTGAACAGGCTCATGTAGACGCCCGTGGTCGCCATCACGTAGTTGGTCTCCCCGCCGCGCATGATGCGCTGCAGGTCGTAGAGCAGGAAGAGCGAGAACACCACGATCACCAGCGTCGACAGCGTGAGCGCGAGCGCCGGGATCTGCAGGAACATGTTGGCGATCATGGCGATGAGCAGGGCGATCATGCCGACGAACAGGAACTTGCCCATGAAGGACAGGTCCCGCTTGATCGTCTGCGCGAGCGCGCCCATGCCGAAGAAGATCACCCCGGTGCCCACGGCCGCGTAGCCGACGAGCGCCATCCCGTTCTGCATCTGCAGCGCGACGTTGAGGATCGGGCCGAGCCACCAGCCGAGCAGGCCGGTCATCAGGAGCAGCAGCGCCACGCCCACCCCGCTGTTGCGGTTGGCCGCGATCGCGAACTGCAGGCCGATCACCGCCCCGAGCATCACGAGCGACGTGATGATCGGCGAGGCCATCACGATCCCTGCGGTCGCCATGCCGATGAACGCGCCGATCACCGTCGGCACCATCGTCACCGCGAGCAGCAGGTAGGTATTGCGAAGGACCTTCTGGCCTTCGGGCGTCGTATAGGCGGCATCCTGCGCCCCGTACGTCGTGCGGCCGAAAGTCTGGTCTTCAGTGCGAACCGGCTTGAGTTCCATAAGTCGTTTGTTTCCTCCTGGTAGACCGTAAGACTAGCAAAGAAGCCCAAAGTTTCAACTTCCTTCTTTACGGCTCAATTACTTACGTAACACCGCGTAGGCCTAAAATCGGGGCAGCAGGCTGATTTTCAAGGAGAGTTGGCAGAGCGGTCGAATGCGGCGGTCTTGAAAACCGCTAGCCCGCAAGGGCTCGGGGGTTCGAATCCCTCACTCTCCGCCAAAGCCTGTCGATCTGGCCCCCTCGCGATCGACTAGGGGTGAACCACCCTTCAGACCTCGAAAGGAGAAGCCATGCCAAGCACCATTCGCCTGCACCGCGTGCTAGCCGCCAAGCCTGAGCGCGTCTACCGCGCCTTCCTCGATCCGGACGCCATGGCCAAGTGGCTGCCGCCGTACGGCTTTACCGGCAAGGTGCACCACATGGATGCGCGCGTGGGCGGCACGCACAAGATGTCGTTCACCAACTTCACGAGCGGGAAGAGCCATTCGTTCGGCGGCCGGTATCTCGAGCTCGTGCCCAACGAGCGGATCCGCTATACGGACAGCTTCGACGACCCGAACCTGCCGGGGGAGATGCAGGTCACCGTGAGCCTGAAGAAGGTCTCGGTCGGAACCGAGCTTTCGGTGGTGCAGGAAGGGGTGCCGGACGTGATTCCTGCCG
>DASPMF010000024.1:0-13830 GCA_035627155.1 Burkholderiales bacterium
CCCCAGCCCAGGCCATCCAGCACGATGCCGAGAACCGGTGGTGCGTCCAGGCGCCGGCCGTTGTCCGCCAGGCACGCGGCGACGTGGGCGTGGTGGTGCTGAACCTCCATGACGCGCAGCGCTTCTGCGCTCGCCCGCTCGCGCGCGAGCTTGGCGGAAAGGTACTCCGGGTGCCGGTCGACCACCAGCACGCGCGGCGAATGATCGAGGTCGCGCGCCAGCGCGTCGAGGCTCGCGCGGAAATCGTCGAACGCCGCCGCGTCTTCCAGGTCGCCGTGATGGCGGGAGAGCAGCGCCTCGCCTTGGCGCGTCATGCAGAAGGTGGCCTTGAGCTCCCCGCCCATGGCGAGCAGGTCCGGCATGCCTTCGAAGCCTTCGGGCAGCCTCAAGCCAGGTCCCATAGCAGAACGCGATTGTTCCCGGAATCCGCGACGACCAGCGTGCCGCCGCACGCGGCAACCCCGTAGGGCCAGCACAGGCTGTCGCGCACGGCGGCGCCCCAGCGGTTGTCGCCCTTGTCGGCCAGGCTCGGCTGCCCGGCGAGATAACGCCTCGAGCCGCCCAGCTCGAAGCCGAGGAGCCGCGAATTGGCGGTATCGGCCACGATCAGTCGACGGCCGGACACCGCCAGGCCGTACGGCATATTGAGATCTTCGCCGATCTCGCCGCCGGCGCCGACGATACGGTGCGCTCCGGCGTCGGCAACGAACGCTTCGTCCTGCGCGAACGCGAGCGCGTGCGGCCAGCGCATGTCCTGCCGCAGAACGCGGTCGGCCGGGCGATCGGACTCGGGAATGCAATCCCAGGCGAGCACGCGCCGATTTCCCGTGTCTGCCACATAAAGGGCCCCGTCGTGCAGCGCCACGCCGTAAGGCCAGAAAAGGCCTAGCGACAGGGCGACGGCGGGCGGTTCGTCCCAGGCTTGCGGAATGCCGCGCCACAGGAGCACGCGATGGTTCCAGGCATCGGCGACGGCCAGAACCCCTTCGCCGAATGCCACGCCGGTCGGCACGTTGAGCATCCGGCGACCCTCGGTCGTGAAAGCCGGCTGGCCGATGACGAAGTCCGCCGGGGTGTCGTCCGAGACGGGCGCCTTCATCCATACGAGGACGCGGTGATGGCCGGTATCGCACACGAAGAGCGGGCCGCCTGCAGCCGCGAGGCAGGCGCCGCGCGGGCCGAACAGGGATGCGGCGGAGGGCGAGATCGGGGCGAGCGGCGCCCCCGGCTGCGATCCGAGCACGACGCGGGCGCCGCGCGGGTCGAGCAACGGCACCGCCTCGCCGGAAATCGCCCGGCGCGGTGCGGCTAGCGAAGCCTGCATGTCAGGCGCCGCCCATCGCTTCGGTCACGGCGCGCGCCTTGTCGAGCTCGCCGTGCGCCATGAACAGCTCCCGGGCTTCCGCGTAGCTTGCCTTGGCCTCGTCAAGGCGCCCGAGCGTCCAGAGGCAGTTGGCCCGGTTCGCCAGCGTGTTCGCGTATTCAACCGGCCGTGCGCTGCGCGTGCGCACTTTGAGGGCCTCGTCGTAGGCGGCGAGCGCCCGGGCGTGGTTCTCCGCTGCATGGCTGGAAGCCACGGATTGCAGCGCGTTGCCGAGGTTGTTCTGCAGCATGGCGTATTCCGCCGGGTAGTCGACGAGGTTCACCGCCTTCAGGCCGGTTTCGAACGCCTGGACGGCGAGCGCCTCGCTCAGCGGCGATCGCACCGCGAGAAAGGCCGTCGCGAGATTGCTTTGCAGGATCGCGAATTCGGCGGGATGGCGCTTTGCGTCGAAGGTCCGCAGCGCGCGCTGGTAGGCGCCGATCGCCTCCCGGATCCTGCCGAGGTAGTGCAGGCAAAGGCCCAGGTTCATCTCCGCCTCCGCCACTTCCGCCGCCGTCCCGAGGCGCTGGAGCACGGGCAGGGCGGCCTGGAGCGCGGTGTGGGCTTCCTGGATGCAGGCATTGCCTTCCTCGGGCACGCCCTGCAGCGCGGTGGCGCGACGCGCGGCGATACGCGCCCTGAGCAGCGCGTCTTCCGCGGGGCAGAGGTCGAGCGCCTGGTCGTAGAGCCCTACGGCGGAGCGCAGGTGCTCGGGAGTCTTCGGGCGGCGCTGCAGCCCCATGGCGATTTCCATGAGCATCTGCGCGCGCTCCGCCGGCGTCGCGCTGTCGTCGAGCGCCGCCTCGGCCGCCGCCTGCAGCAGGGAATCGATGCCGGTCATCGCAGCAGGTCCTGCACGCGCACGGCGACCTTTTCGGCCGCCGCCGCGACCGCAGGAGAGAGCTCCATGCCGAAGTCGATGCATTGCACCTCGACAAGCAGCACGGTCACATCCGAAGGGAAATCCGCGCCATACATCCGGCGCCCGGCATAAAGTGCGTGCTCCCAGCGGAAATCGTGCAGGCTCGTCGGTGGCGGCGGCCGGTCCTGCAGCTCGCGGCCGGGTACCTCGAACACCGCGCCCGGCGCCGAGCCCGAGCGCACGGCGTCGATGACGATGAGCTTGCGGCACGCCTTCGCGGCCAGCAGCACCGCCATGCCGTCGGTCCCGGCGTCGAGCAGCTTCACGCTGGGAACACGCGCCATGCCGCGATGAGCCAGCGTGCGCACGACGTGCGGGCCGACGCCGTCGTCGCCGCGCGCAAGGTTGCCGCAGCCGATGACCGCAGCGTGCGTCACATCCGCCACAGCCTGCAGTACCAGTCCGGCTCGACCGGCAGCGCGAGCTCCGGCAGGTCGCACCACTTGCGGTTGGCGAGGTAATAGATGCAGTCGGCGCAGCGCCAGTTGTCGGGGCCGTACGGGTGATCGAGGAAGCCGCCGATGACGAGCCTGCCGCGGAGGTCGTCCGGCGGCAGGGCGCGCAACGCGTCCTGGATCTCGTAGAACTCCTTCTCGGTCTGCGGGAAAGGCTCGACCTGGGTCTCCAGCCCCCTGGCGAGCATGTCGGCGATTCGCCTGACCAGCTCCGGACTGTCCCGGTGGTTGGGCGTGCCGGCGGAACCGGCGGGCTCAGGCGGTGCGGAAGCGGGCAAGCTCTACTCCGGTGCGCGCGTCATGGGCATGCACGGTGCATACCAGGCAGGAGTCGTAGGAACGGCAGACATGGCCGACCTCGACCGGGTCCGTCGGGTCGGCGACCGGCGCGCCGATGAGCGCCTCCTCGATCGGCCCGCGCTCGCCCTTGTCGGTGCGGGGTCCGACGTTCCAGGTCGTCGGCGCCACGATCTGATAGTTCTTGATCCGGCCGTCCTGGATGTCGATCCAGTGGCACAGTGCGCCGCGGATTGCCTCCGTCGCGCCCCAGCCGCGACCATCGCCTTCCCTCGGCTTGATGTACCACAGGTCCTTGAGGCGGAATTCGCGCAGGCAACGCTCGGCCTGCCGGTAGAGGGTCACCACCTCGTGCATGCGGGCGAACTGGCGCAGCAGCACGCTGGCGCCGCCCATCTTCCGGTACATGTCCAGCAGCAGCGGGTGCGTGTGCTGCCAGCTCTCGCCGTGGGATCCGCCCGCGATCAGCTGCCGGGCGAGCGGGCCCGCCTCCAGGCGGCCCGCCTCGGCATGCCAGACGGCCGTGGACCACGAATATTTTCCGGAGAAATCGCTGTCGGTCCTCTCCGTCGGCGTGGTCGTGCGCTCGTACGGATGCAGGCCGCTGGGCTCGTCGTACCATGCGTGCGCCGTGTCCTCGCGGATGAACGCCTGCTCCATCGGGCCGTGCGAATCGCTCAGGCCATGGTAAATGCCGCCCTTCATGATGACCGCGCCGCTGCGCCCTTCGATCGTCGGCTTGTTGTACTTGTCCTCGTGCGGCAGGTAGCCCCACGAGAAGTACCGCCCGTGCCCGCGTCCGTAGGCGGCGAGCCCCACCTCCTCGCTCATGCGCCAGAAGAGCCCGAGGTCCGAATCGGCATGGGCGGGCTTTTCCTCGAGCCAGGCCATGAAATCGGCGTGCGAGCGGATCTCCTCGTAGCGCTCCATGGAGCAGCCGAGCCACACCGGCTCGATCCAGGTGCGCCGGATGTGCTCGAGGATCGCCCAGGCGCGCGTCACATCGGTCAACGTCGGCGCGCACATGACGCCCCCGGGCACCATGTAGGCGGAATGCGGCCACTGGCCGCCGAACAACGCATAGATCTCCACCGCCTTGCCGGACATCGCGATGCCGAGCTCGTAGTTGCGGCCCGTGAACGGCGCCCAGCGCTTCATCGCCTCGTCGTAAAACTTGGAGGCGGCGTATTTCCTGTTGGTGTAGTCGATCATGAAGAGCCCGTAGTGATGCCGGGCGATGCTCTGCAGGGACTCGGTGATCTGCCCGAGGTTGCGGGCGAGGATCGCGTTGCGCGGCACCTCCGTCTGCCACGCCGTATCGAGCGCCCAGGCGGCGCATTTCAGGTGCGAGGCGCCGCAGATCCCGCAGGCGCGCGGCGTGATGATCAGGCCGGCTTGCGGGTCCTTGCCGCGCAGGATGACCTCGAAGCCGCGGAAAAGGGCCGCCTGCGTCCACGCATTGACGACGACGCCATCGTCGATCTCGACGCGAACGTCGAGATCGCCTTCCACGCGCCCGACGGGCGATATGTCAAGGGTTAAAGATGTCATCCTCGATCCAGCGGGGCGCCGCGCTCTTCGCGATCGCCATCATCTTCACGTAGCTCACCTTGTCGACGCCGGTGGGAAGGGAACGGGGTATTCCCATCAGCGTCTGCGTCTTGAAGACGGTCCCGGGCGCGAGGTCGAAGAAGGGAAACTCGGGCTCCGTGCACCCTCCGCACGGCATGCCGGCGCGCGTCTTCGACGATTGCCGGTTCCACAGGATCCGGTTGCACGGCGCATGGGTCATCGGCCCGCGGCAGCCGAGGTCGTAGAACAGGCATCCCTTGCGCTGGCCGAACTCCGTCGCCGACACCTTATAGGCGAAGTGCAGGTTGCGCGTGCAGCCGTTTTGCACGAACGCGGTGAAGAACGTCTTCGGCCGCTGCAGGTCGTCGAGCTCCACGTCGGCCGCGCGGCCCGTGGCGATGGCGATCAGGATCTGCGTGATCCAGTCCGGATGGGCCGGACAGCCGGGGATGTTGATCACCGGCAGGCCGGAGCGGGAGCGGAATTCCTTCCCGAGGTACCCGCCGTGGTCGCGCTTGAGATACTGCAGCCCGATGCTGTCGGTCGGATTCGGCGGGATGGCCGGGATGCCGCCCCACGTGGCGCAGTCCCCGATCCCGACCACGTACTTCGCGACGCCGGCGAGCTCGCGTACCCAGTCCTTCATCGGCCGGCCCGCGAACCGGTTCCACTGACCCGTGCCGCCGGGGGCGCGGATCACCGTGCCTTCGAAGACGAAGATGTCGAGCGGCAGCTCGCCCGAGGCGATGGCCTTCAGCTTGCTCTGCAGCTCTTCGCCGAGCTCCATGCCGAGCGAGGGGTGCCACAGCACGTTGATGCCGAAGTCGGTCACCAGGTCGCATACGCTGGGCTCCTCGGCATTGAGGAACGACATGGTGTTGCCGGAGCACGCCCCGCCCTGCAGCCAAAGAAGGTTCGCCATGGTCCTATTCCGTTGCGCGGATACGGTTCGCTGCGCGAGTGGACCATCGGCCGCGGGCTGCGGTAAGGTGCCCGCCATGCCGAAAATCCTCGTGGTCGAGGATGAGATGCTCATCCGCCTCCACGTCGTGGACACGTTTCGCGACAGCGGCTTTATCGTGGTGGAAGCCGCCGACGGCGTCCAGGCGCTGCAGATCCTCGAAAAAGACCGCTCGATCGATGCGCTCTTCACCGATATCACCCTGCCCGGAGACGTGGACGGATTCGCCGTTGCGCGCTGGGCACGCAACCAGCGCCCGGGTCTTGCGGTTTTCCTCACGTCCGGCGAGGTGACCGCGATGCACGCGGAGCGCATCGCCGGCGACGAGCCGTTCTTCGCCAAGCCCTGCGACTACGCCGAGGTCGCGGAAGTCATCCGCTCCAGGCTGGAGAAATACGGCACCGGCTGAGCGCACCTTCACGCCCGGACGCTTCCGCGTAACGCCCGCTCGATCTCGCTTTTCAGCTGGTCCACATCGAAGGGCTTCTGCACGATCGGCCGGCCCCGCCAGGGGCCGTCCAGCCCGCCGTACCCGCTCATGAACAGGAACGGCACGCCGCGCGCCTGAAGCGCGAGCGCTACCGGGTAGACCGGCTCGCCGCCGATATCCACATCGAGCAGCGCGAAATCGAGCTCCGCAGTCTGCACCGTCTCGATCGCCCGGCTCACGGTCGACACCAGGCCCACCATGCGGCAACCGAGTTGCTCCAGCAGATCCTCGGCCAGCATGCCGATGAGCGACTCGTCCTCCACGACGAGCACGCGAAGCCCGGCGAGGTCGGGCAGACCGCCCGGTCGCCCGGCCGTCGACGCCAAGGGCACGATGTTGGGCTGGCGATCCTCCGCGCCCTTGTCCGCGGATAGCCGCGGCAGGTACAGCGTGACCGTGGTGCCGCTCCCGACGCGGCTCTCGATCGCCACATGGCCCTGCATCTGCTTCACCGAGCCGTATACGCGCGAAAGCCCTAACCCCGCCATCGGCGCGCCATCCTTGGTGGTGAAGTACGGCTCGAATACCCTCGGAAGGGCTTCCCCGGGGATGCCCGAGCCTTCATCGCGCACAGCGACGCAGACGTACTCTCCCGCCGGGATCCGGGCGGGGATCGCCGGCGTATCCTCGAGAGCCGCGTTCGACGTCTCGATCGCCACCTTCCCGGAGCCGCCCATGGCGTCGCGCGCGTTCTCGACGAGCTTGAGGATCGCCGTCTTGAGCTCCGCCGGATCGGCGTGGACCGGCCACAGGCTGCCGCCGAGGGCGGTCTCGACCTGCACTCCGCGGCCGAGCACATCGCGTACCCTTTGTTGCAGGTCGGCGATCAGGCGGTTGGTGTTGACCGGCACCGGCTGCAGGCGCTGCCGTCCGGCGAAAGCGAGCAACTCGCCGGTCAGCCGGCGCCCGCGCTCCGCGTTCCGGTTCAGCATCTCGAGCAACCGGGCGACGTCCGGGTCCGCTTGCGGCACCTTGAGGCGCAGCAGCTCGGTCGCGTTCTTGATCACATGCAGAAGGTTGTTGAAGTCGTGCGCCACGCCGCCGCTCAGTCGGGCGAGCGCATCCAGGCGGTGCCACTCGGACGACTCCGCAGACGCGTCGCGGTCCGGCGAGGAAGCGACAAGGTCACGGCCGGCAGTCATGTCGATCCGGGGCACCTGGTCGGCTAGGCCTGCAGCGCGCTGTCCACCGAGCGCAGCAGGTCCGCGTTGTCGAAGGGCTTTTGCAGCACGGCGGCCACGCCGAGCTCGCCGGCCACGATGCCGAGGTCGCGCGCCGTGAACGAGCGCCTCCCCGCTGCCAGCCGGCTGCCGCCGGAGATGACGATGACCTTGACGGCCGGAAACTGCTCCTTCAGCTCGCGGATCGTTTCGACCCCTTCCATTTCCGGCATGAAGATGTCGGTGATCACGACTTCGGAGTCGAAATCGCGCTGCATCGCGAGGCCCTCGGAGCCATCGCGCGCGGCGCGCACCTCGTGCCCGGCGTTCTCGAGCTGGATGCGCAGCAACGCCCGGACGTCGCCGTCATCGTCGATCACCAGTATTCGCGCCATTCAGCTTTGTGCCCCCGCGCCATGATAGGCGGCGCACCTAGTGTGGAGCAAACCTTTCCAGCCGCGTGTAGGCGCGGCGACTACACATGTAGTGCCGCCACTACTGGAAGCGCCGCGCGGCGATCACTTTTGTTTCGCACGCCATGCGATCACGGCGGCGACCACCGCCGCGAGTATCCAGAAACCGGAGCCGGGCCAGTCCCAGCCATGCGAGTGGGCAAGCGCAGCGCCATGTCCCGGATGCGCGCCGCACTCAACGGCGCCCAGCAGAAATGGAAGTGCGGCCCTATGCATCGGTTCTCCCGTCAGGATTTCGTCGAACGGCCCGGGGCAGTTTCCGGACGGCGATTATTCTCCGACATTCGGCGCCGCATCGGGAGCCCGGGTGCGAGTCAGCCGGCCGGATCCCCGGTTGCCGGCCGCACGCCGCAGGTCCGCAAGTCGGCGTGCCGGCCCGATGCGATCCCCTGGTAGAGCTCCCGCAGCTTGCCGTCGACCCGCGCTTCGCGGGGATGGGGCTTGGGCTTGTCGAAGCGGCCCGCGGCGCGCGGGCCGGCGTTGTACACGGCGTAGGCGGCGCGCGGCACGTGGGCGGGCTCGCCGCTCTTCTGCGCGTACGGAATCGCGTAGTCCTTCACGTAGCGCATCAGGATCTGCGTGCCGGCGCGCACGTTGTACGCCGTGTCCCAGCGCAGGCGCTGCACGTCGTAGAAGCCGCGCCACACGACCTGGTTGATCTGCATGATGCCGACGCTGCCGGCCTGCGAGCGCAGGTACGTCGCCTTGCCGCCGCGCACCACGTACTGGCGCCAGCAGCTTTCGATGAGCGCCGTCGTCGGCACGAGGTGCATGTAGACCGGGCGGTAGGCGGGCTCGAGCGCCGTGCGGGCGAGCTCGGCCACAGCGGCGTTCTTCAGCAGCTCGCCGATCCGCTTCTCGTATTCAGGCAGCTCGTCGCGCGACGGCACCCAGCGGTCGAGCGGCCGGGCGGCGCCTTCGGCGGCGCGGATGAAGGCGCCGAGCGAGCTCGTGCCCGGCGGCGGCGGGGGAATTTCCTCCACGTCGAAGAGGCGGCGCAGCTCGGGGTCGTCGTCCCACTCGTAGGCGAGCGGGTCGGCGCCGGACCCGGCCGGCGCGAGGCTGCGCGCAAGCTGGCGCAGGCCTTCGGCGGAGAGGTGCACGCCGAGCCCCGGCGCGGCGCGCTCGAGCGCGAGCAGCGCGTCGCCCGCGTCGACGAAGACGGCGTGGCGCAGCCCCGCCTCCTCCAGGATCGCGCGCAGCTCGCGCCAGGCGTCGAAGAACAGGCTGCGCACCGGGTCCGCGGAGGGCGCGTCGCCCGCGAGGACGGCCACCAGCGCGTAGCGCGTGTCGAGGAGGAGGGTGAACAGGCGCTTGCGCAGCGCGGGGTCGGCGCGCTCGCGCGCGATGCTGCGGATGCTGTGCACCAGGAAGGCGTCGAGCGGCTCGAGCGCCTTCTCGAGCGCCGCGAGCTCGGCTTCGGTGAGCGGCGCGGCGGCCGCCGGGGGCGCGGGCGCGGCGGTCCATGCGTCCGGAGCCTCGAACGCGACCGGCACGACGACGTGCGCCGCCTCGACGCGCGGATCGAGCACCTGCAGGCTTTCCAGCGCGCGTTCCATCTGCGCCGCGTGCTGCGGCGGCGTCGCGCTTCGCAGCAGCGCGGAAAGGTCGCGGCGCGGCGCGGCGAGGTCGTAGCGGTACTGCTCGATGCGCGGATGGACCTGGCGCTTCGCGAGGTCCCACATCACCGCGAGCGCCCGCGCCTGCGCGTCCACCAGTCTAGAGTCGACGACCCGCACCCCCAGACGCCCCGCGGCGTCGACCTGCGGCGCGAGGATGAACTCGGCGTTGCCGCGCAGCCCGACCACGCTCTCGCACTGCGCCGCCAGCTTCAGGTGGCCGTCGGCGGCCTGCAGGCGCAGCTGCGTGCAGCGGCCCTCGGGATAGACGAGCTTGTCGGCGAGCGCCTCGCGAAGCGTGTCCATGGAAACGCGCAGCGGAAGCTCGATGCGTGCCGCGAACGCGCAATGCGAGGCGAGCAGCAAGGCGCACAGGAACGAGGCACGGGCCGCCATGGCGCACCATGACTACGGCGCGGGCGGTGACTTGTCTACCCGTCGGTCTTGCGCTTGTAGGACAGGTCGCCGTCCTTTGGCGTGAACTCCAGCGCGTCGGGCTCCTTCGCCGCCGGCTCGGCGGGCTTCGCGCCAGGTGTCGCGGGGGCGCCTGCCGCCGGCGCGCCCGGAGCGGCGGGCTTCTTCGGCGCTGCAGCGGAGCCCTGCATCACCGACTTCGCGAGCTCGACCTTCTTCTTCTCCTCCTGGGCGCGCGCCACGGCGGCGAGGGCCTTCGCCTGCTCCTTCGCCGCGGCCTGGCATTCCTGGCAGAGGAACTTGCCGGTCTTCTTGCCCAGGCCGCTCAGCTCGGGCACCGCGTGCTGCGTGCACAGCGGCTGCTGGCAGTTGGAGCACTCGACCACGGCGGGATGGCCGCACGGCTTCTTGCGCAGCAGGCCGACTTCCACGGAGCAGATGGCGTTCGGATCGGGCATGCGGGCGATCTTACCCTGCCTCGATCGGTTTGCCGAATACAATCAAGCGCATGGCGGAGGTCCTGGGGCTCGGCATTTCGCACTACCCGCCGCTTGGCGGGCGCGACGAGGACATGGCGCGCATCCTGCGTGCGCGGCTCGACGATCCGCTCGTCCCGCCCGCGGCCAAGGATCCGGCCGTCTGGCCGGCGAAGATGCGCGAGGAATGGGGCGAGGACCGCGGCACCCGGGCGGCGGCCCGCCACCGCGAGGCGATGCTCGTGGGCCTGCGCAAGGCGCGCGAGGCGCTCGACGCGTTCCGGCCGGACTTCGTGCTCGTATGGGGCGACGACCAGTACGAGAACTTCCAGGAGGACGTGATCCCGGCGTTCTGCGTGCTCGCCTACGAGGACCGCGAGGTACGGCCGTGGGCGCAGTCCGCCGAGTCGGCGATGATGCAGGGCAAGCCCAACGCCTGGAACGAGCCCGCGGCGAAGAGCTTCCTCGTGCGCGGCCATCGCGACGCGGCGAAGCACGTGGCGTCGCGGCTGATCGAGCGCGACTTCGACGTCGCCTACGCCTACAAGCCGCTGCATCATCCCGGGCTCTCGCACGCGTTCCTCAACGCGATCCTGTACCTCGACTACGATCGCCGCGGCTTCCCGTACCCGGTGGTGCCGTTCCAGATCAACTGCTACGGCCACCTCGTCATCGGCACCCGCGGCTACGCGAGGCCCTTCGGCGAGTCCGGCGTGCCGCACGATCCGCCCTCGCCATCGCCGAAGCGCTGCTTCGACCTCGGCGCCGCGGTCGCGCGCATCTGCCGCGAGAGCCCGTGGCGGGTGGCGCTCGTGGCCTCGAGCAGCTGGTCGCACGCCTTCCTCGTCGACAAAACCTGGCGCCTGCAGCCGGACGTGGCGACCGACCGCGCGCTCTACGAGGCGATGGTGCGCGGCGACTACGCGGCCTGGCGCAACTTCGACCTGGGCGAGCTCGTCGCCGCCGGCGGCCAGGAGACGCTGAACTGGTTCGCGCTGGTCGGCGCGATGAACGAGCTCGGCCGCCGCTGCGCCTGGTCGGACTTCGTCGAGACGTACGTGTTCAACTCCAGCAAGGTCGCCGCGATCTTTCCCCCATGACCCGCAGCCAGATCCGCCAGTTCGTCGAAGCTTCCAGCGTCGAGCGCATCCGCGAGGTGCTCGACCTCATGGAGAAGCTGAAGCGCCACGTCGCGCCCGACCAGCTTCCCGAGAAGGACCGCGCGTTCCTCCTCGACCTGCGCGACCACGAGGCGTTCTTCCGCGAGCTCGCGGACGCAAAGCTGCAGAAGTAGCGTGCGGGCGCGCACCGTCGCCCTGAGCGGCCTGGTGGCCCTGGCCCTGGCGATGGGCATCGGGCGCTTCGCGTTCACGCCGATCCTGCCGATGATGCAGGCCGAGACCGGGCTCACGGTGAAGGCGGCGGGCTGGATCGCCTCGGCGAACTACCTCGGCTACTTCGCCGGCGCGCTGTGGGCCACGCTGCAGCGCGCGGACGCCGCGCGCGCGATCCGGCTCTCGCTCCTCGCAACCTCCGCCGCCACCGCGGCGATGGCGTTCGCGCATGCGCTCCTTCCGTGGCTCGCGCTGCGCTTCGTCGCCGGCGTGGCGAGCGCCTGGGCGCTCGTCTGCGTCGCCTCGTGGTGCATCGAGCGCCTCGCCGCGCTCGGCCGGCGCGCGCTCAACGGAACCGTGTTCGCCGGCGTCGGCGCCGGCATCCTCCTCGCAGGCGGCGTGTGCCTCGCCATCATGGCCTCCGGCGCGGGCGCGCGCGAGGCCTGGCTCGCGCTCGGCGTGCTGGGGTTCGTCGCCACCGCGCTCGTCTGGCCGGTCGTCGGCGCGCAGGCCGCCGGGTCCACCGCGCCTGCGGCCGGGCCGCTGCGCTGGAACGCGGGTGCGCTCGTCCTCGTCGCGTGCTACGGCGCCTTCGGGTTCGCCTATATCGTGCCGGCGACCTTCATCCCGGCCATGGCGAAGCAGGCGATCGGCGATTCGCTCGCGTTCGGCTGGGCGTGGCCGGTGTTCGGCGCCGCCGCGGCGGCCTCCACGCTCGCCGCCGGCGCGCTTTCGTCGCGCCTGAGCAACCGCGCGATCTGGATCCTGTGCGCGCTGGCGATGGCGGCCGGCGTCGCCGTACCGCTCGCGGTGCCGGGACTGCCCGGCATCCTCGCCTCGGCGATCCTCGTCGGCAGCACCTTCGTCGTCATCACGATGGTGGGCCTGCAGGAAGCGCGCGCGGTCGCCGCCGGCTCGGCGAGCACGCTCGTCGCGGCAATGACTTCGGCCTTCGCCGCCGGGCAGGTCGCCGGGCCTCTTGTTGTAAGCGCCGTCGGTGGTTTCAGGCCGGCCCTGCTCGGCGCGTCGGCCCTCCTCGTCGCGAGCGCAATCGCGCTGTCCCGATCGGCCGGCGCTGTAGCGAGGTAACGACAAGGAACGCTTCGACGGTGGAGCCGGCCGCGGCGATGTCCGTACAATCGGCCGCGACCCCATGGCACGCCAAACAAAAGCGGTGGCCGCCGTATTCGAACGCGGCGGCGAGATGGGACGCCTGATGGCGGCGTTCGACTGGTCGAAGACGGCCCTCGGCCCGGTGGACTCGTGGCCGCAGGCGCTGAAGACCTCCGTGCGCATCCTGCTCACGTCGCGGTTCGAGATGTGGATGGCGTGGGGACCCGAGCTGTGCTTCCTGTACAACGATGCGTATTTGCGCAAGACCATCGGCAAGAAGCATCCCAAGGCGCTCGGCGCGCCGACGCGCGAGCTGTGGTCCGAGATCTGGGGCGACATCGGCCCGCGCATCGAGCATGTGCTGAAGACCGGCGAGGCGACCTGGGACGAGGCGCTACTCCTGTTCCTCGAGCGCAGCGGATATACCGAGGAGACCTACCACACCTTCTCCTACAGCCCGCTCAGCGACGACGCAGGCCGCGTTGCCGGCATGCTGTCCGTCGTCACGGAAGAGACGGAACGGGTCATCGGAGAGCGGCGCCTGCGTACCCTGCGCGATCTCGCATCGCAGCTCGCTTCGGCGAATGGCGAGGAAGCGATTCTCGCCGCCGTCTCCCGCAGCCTCGGTGGCAATGGCAGGGACCTGCCGTTCACGCTGCTCTATCGGTTCGACGAAGGCGGGGGGCAGGCGCGTCTTGCCTGCGCCACCCGCATCGAGACCGGTCATCCTATGGCGCCGGCGCATTTCGACCCGGCGGATCCCGCGGCGCCGTGGCCCGCCGCCGCCCTCTTGGCAGGCGATGCGTCCGTGCGCGTCGCCGAGCTGCAGCGCCATGTCGATGCGCTGCCGAGCGGCGAGTGGTCGCGCCCGCCGAACGGGGCGCTCGTGGTACCGATTGCGCAAAGCGGCGCCGGCGCGCCGGCCGGATTCCTGGTTGCCGGCCTCAATCCCTTCCGCGCGCTGGATGAGCCCTACGAGGGATTCATCGGCCTGATCGCGGGCCAGATCGCGGCGAGCCTTGCCAATGCGCGCGCGTACGAGGCGGAGCGCAGGCGCGCCGAGGCCCTCGCAGAACTCGATCGCGCCAAGACCGTCTTCTTCAGCAACGTGAGCCACGAGTTCCGCACGCCGCTAACGCTCATGCTGGGGCCGCTCGAAGATGCACTCGACTCCCCGGCGC
>DASPMF010000025.1:0-14414 GCA_035627155.1 Burkholderiales bacterium
GCTGCGCGACGTTGATGCCGTCGCCGATGACGTTGGCATGTCCGTTGATGTCGGTGGTGAGGGAGATCGGCCCGAGATTGACACCGCCCCGGACGCGCATGTGCCCGATGCCGTCGAATATCGCGATGGCCACGAAGAGCGCGCGCTCCGGGTCGTTCAGGATCGCGATCGCCGCCCCGTCGCCGGTGTCGACCACCACGCGATCTTCCTGCTCCACCGAGCCAAGCGCCGTCAGCAGCGCCTCGTTGAAAGCCTGCTTCACTTCCACCTGGCGGCCCACGCCGAGGATCGAGTAGCCGACGATGTCGAGGAACAGAACGCTCGCGACGACGGTCTTGCCGGATGGCTCCATCGCGCTAGGGCAGCACACCTGCGGCAACGAGGCGGGAATACAGCACGCCCGCCGGGACCGCGACGACGAGGTCGTCGTACGTGCCGTTGGTCGCCTCGCTTGCGCTCCGCGTGCGGCTCACGAAGCGCGCGTCGCTGTTGGCGTTCTCGATCTCGTCGACGCCGTAGCTGCCGACCAGAGCGCCGTTCGCACCGGTGCTGAACACGACGAATGCGATGGTCTGGGCGCTCACTACGCGCACCCCGGTATTGCAGGCCGCGTTGACCCCCGCCGCGACCGAGCTGCAGACGATGTCGAGGTCGTTCGGCTTGCAGCTGAGGCCGTTGGTCTTCAGGTTCGTCGCATGCGTGAAATGCGGCGCGTTGGAGGTCCCGCTGCACCCGGTCGGCGCCACCGAGGACACGGCGTAGCGAATGCGGTTGCCCCAGGCGTCGATCGCGTAGAAGGACCCGTCGGTGGGCTGCATCCCGATGCTGCGCGCCGGGAGGAAGCCGCCGTAGGGATTGGTGCAGGCGCCCCCGCCCGCGGGCGCCTCGTCGCCCGTGGATGCGTTGACCGCCGGGCACGGCAGCCTTCCGTGCATGACTGCGAACGATACCAGCGCCTCGGCCGCCGTGTCGAGGCGCCGGCGCGTCTCGTCGATCGCCCGCTGCTCGGCCTGGGCGGAGAGCGTCATCATCGCGCTGCCGAGCAGCAGCGCCACGATCGCCGCGACGACGGCGAGCTCGACCAGGCTGAATCCGGAGGAAGCGCGGCGCATCAGTTGTTGTCGAGCACGACGATCCGGTCGTTGAAGGTGCGCTGGGCCGCGAGCGCGGGCGCGCGCGCCGCATAGGGCGTCTGGGCGAGCGCGTTGGCGTCCTCGAACCAGTCGAGCGGGTCCGCGCTCGGCCTTACCTGGCCGGCGGGCCGCGCGGCCGTGACCAGGGGCCGGCCGGCGAACACGACCAGGCCGCGGAGGGATCCCTCGTCGATTTCCATCGAGGGCAGGTAGCTCGCCTGCAGGCAGGCGTTCGTCGCGGCCGGCAGTGTGTTGCAGCCGCGCGGCGCGGCCCGGCTGGGCGCGACGCCCGGGGCGATCGCGTAGTGCACGGTTTCGTGCCACCGGTTGCGGAAGAACCAGCTCGTCGACGCGTTGGTCGGGTCCACGACCGCGTGGTCGGAGATCAGCGCCGCCGGCAGGCTGATCGTGTACTCGAAGCAGAGCGGGATGAACAGGATCTGGCAGGTCAGCGCGCCGAGCAGCGGCAGGATCGCCCCGGACGCGGCGTCGAAGCGCGACGAGATCTGCAGCGTCGCGGAGCCGTCCGTGTTCAGCGTCGCCGAATTGATCCGGTACCCGTAGGGCGGATTGACGGTCGTGGTGTTGATGCCCGCGACCGGCACCGTGCCGTTCACGCGCCGGAATCCCATTCCGACGTTGCTCATGCGCACATTCATGTCGAACGACATGGCCTGCGAGAAGCTCAGGAGCGCGGTCGAAGCGCGGATCTTGCAGGTCAGGACCTGCGGGCTGCCGGAGACGGTGCAGGTGTGCTCCCGGTACGTCGCGCCGCCGGTGCTCGCGACCGTCACCGCGGCGGGCTGCCAGGTCATGAAGCTCGGGTCGCAGCGCGGGTCGGAAGGGTCGCACGCGGCCGGCGTGCACGGCGCGGGGGCGCAGGCGCCGCTGGTGGCGTAGGTGACGGGCAGGAGGCCGCGCGTGGTGCTCGCGCTGCCGCGGAAAGCGTTCGTGGCGGAAGGATTGCCGAAGGGCGCCGCGAACGGCAGCGTGGGCGTGGCGCTCCATGGCGCGACCGAGTAGGCGTCGCGCATGCCCGGCGCGACCTGCCGCTCGAACCGATCCGCGACCGCGGCCTCGATGTGCGGCAGGAGCTCCTCGCGCGCGAGCACGAGGACGCGATCGTTATAGGTATCGCTTGCAGCCTGCGCGGTGAACACCCCGTCGAGCGGCGTAGCGTTCTCGCCGTCGAGATAGTTGGCGACCTGTGGTGCCGCGGTGCCGTCCATCGCTGAGCGGGTCTGGCCGGGCAAGGCGGCACCGGGCGCGAAGACGATTGCGACCGCGTCCGTCCCGGAGACGTTCAGTCCGCCGGTCGCGGGCATTTCGGAGTTGATGACGAGCGTCGCCCCGGCGGAGGGCTGAACCCACGCGGCACCGGCGGTATACCAGAGCGCCTCGCCGCTCGAATCGAGGAGCTTTTCCAGGCCGAGCGCCTTCCACGGCAACCGCCCGGTGGAACCGGCGGCGCACACGCCGAAGGGGTTCGCCGGGGTCGCACCCGCGGGAAGGCCTTCGTTCGCCGTACCGGCATCCGAAGCGGCCTCCGGGCAGGGCAAGCGGCCCGGGTTCGTCTCGTTCGAGCTTGCCGTGTTCAGCGCGACCTGCCCGAGCAGCGCGGCCTTCGCGCGAGCCAGCACCTCCGCATCGTGCACGCTCTTCGCAAGCACCGCACGCGTGGGCGATGCATTGAACGATGCATAGAGGTAGTAGGTCGCGCCCAGCGCAATGACCGCCAAAAGCGCGATCAGCGCAACGCCGCCCTCGCGCCTGCCCAAGACTCCCCGCACGACACTTACCTTATCCTTTCATCCGAGCGAAAGGTTGCCACAACGCCGGGGGGCAGGCGGGGTATTTCACAGCAAAACTTTGATCCGAGAGGAAATAGTTCCTTACTCCAGGACCGAAAGCAGCGCCCGGCCGAGCAGGAACCCCGCTGCGCCCAGCACGGCCAGGAGCAGCGCGATGCCCGACACCACGAGCGCGCCCACCAGCCGGCCCTTGCGGCGCTCCCGTCGCGGGTCCTCGAGCCAGCTTTCCAGGATTCGGACGTTGCGCTGGTTGGCCTTGAACGCCGCGTCGAACACGTCGCCGGCGAATGGGACGATCCCGGCCACGCCTTCCAGGCCCACGTTGAACCCCATGCGCATCAGCACGCTCTTCGGCGCCCCGAGCCGCGCCGCCTCGCCGAGGATGTAGCTCGACAGCAGCACGCCGACCAGGTCGCCGATGAACGGGAAGAGCCCGATCAGCGCGTCGATGCCGATCGTGAACCGCGTGCCGGGGACCGGGATGGAGCTGTCGAGCAGCCACGCCAGCTGCTTCAGGCGCGCGCGCGTTTCCGCGACGCCGCGTTCCTCCACCGCGCGGACCTCGCCGGTCTCGTCCACGTCGATGATGCGGTCCCTGCGAGTCACGGCCTTGCCTTGAGCAGCGCTACGGGAAAGCGCTCCAGGAGCTCCGCAAGCCGCATGCCGCCTTCCCCGACGTTCAGCGGCTCGCCGAGCAGCACGTTCTCGTAGTTTCCGGGCGGGATGGGAAGGCGGCTTTCGCCCCAGATACGCGCGCCGATGGGAGCCTCGTCGCCTTCTTCCATGAGGCGCGCGAAAAGCCGCGGCGCCACGGCGACGACGCGCTGGTTGTGCAGCGAAAGCATGAAGGCGACCACGTTCTCCTCCCGTGCGCCGTCGGCATGGAGCGGCGTGTAAGCGGGCTCGAAAAAGAGCTCCGGCAGCTCGCGCCGTAGCCGCAGCCCCTGCCGGATGACATGGAGCTTGGCCGCGCCGGATTCCAGGTCGAGCGAGCCGTTCTCGAGGAGGGATCTCCTGTATTCGTAGTCCACCGGGCGGCGGTTGTCCGGGTCCACGAGGCTGAAGTCCCACACTTCGGTGCCCTGGTAGTAGTCGGGCACGCCGGGCGAGGCAACCTTCAGCAGCGCCTGCGAGAGGCCGACGAGCAGACCGAGGCGGCCGATGCGCCGCGCGCCCTCGCCCACGTCCTTCACGAACACCGGGTTGTCGAGCGACTGGTCGATGAAGCGGGCGAGCGCGGCTTCGTATTCCTCGTCGGGATTGATCCAGCTCGTGCGCTGCTTCGCCTCGCGCACGGCCTTCAGCATGTAGGCCTGCAGGCGGCTGCGCAGGTCCTTCAGGTCGGGCGCGGCGAGCGGCCAGATGCCGAGCGCGGACTGGTAGAAGAGATACTCGTCCGAAGCCGACGGCGCGCGCAAGCCGTTCACCTCGCTGCGCGCGCCGCGGTTCATGGTGCCCCAGCGGCGCAGCATGATCCGCCACGCCGAGGAGAGCTCGGAGAGCACGCCGAGGCGGGCGCGCACGTCCTCGGAACGCTTGGTGTCGTGCGTCGAGCTCGCGAGCATGGTGTGCGGCCAGTTCTTCGCGCGATCCTCGCTCGCCGCATGGAAGGCCTTGAGCGACAGGCCGAAGTGCCCCGGTTCGTTGCCCACCTCGTTGAGCGCGACCAGCCGGTGATAGCGGTAGAAGGCCGTGTCCTCTACGCCCTTCGCCACCACCGGCGCGGTGACCTGCTGGAAGCGCGTGACGAAGTCGAGGATCTGGCGGCGCCTCGAGGCGCTCGTCGTCTGCACCTCGAGCAGCAGGACCGAGCGGATGAAGTCGAACACGCTCGGATCCGCGATGCGGCTCGCGCGCCGCGCCCGGCCGATCGCCCAGTCGATGTGGCGCCGGTCGGTCTCGGACGCCCCGCGCGCGGTGACGTAGGTGCGATACACGGGAAAGCTGGCCGCGACCTCGGCGAGCGCCTTCCACAGGCCGCTCACCGTGTAGTCGCGCGTGAAGCGGTTGCCCGCCGCGATGCGCGCGAGCCGTGTCGCCGCGGTCGAAAGCTCGGCGGCGAGCGTGGTGCCCATGATGAGCATGCGGCTCTCGTGCGCGATCTCCTCGAAGCTGCGCCGCTCGCCGGTGAAGCGCTGGTAGATGCGGTCGAAGCGGCTCCCCGCCTCGCGGTCGATGAAGACGCCGGTGAGCACGTTGGCGTACCGGTAGCCGGTGGTGCCCGCCACCGCCCAGTCGCTGCACAGGGCCTCGTGGTCGGCGAGGATCTTCTCCACCACGACCCACGGTGGTCCGCCCGCGGCGCCGCAGGCCCGCGCGAGGTGCTCGAAGTACGCCTGCGGATCGGCCAGCCCGTCGGGGTGGTCGACGCGCAGGCCGTCCACGCCCGGGAGGCGGCACAGCTTCGCGACGAGCTGGTGCGTGGCGTCGAACACCGCGCGCTCCTCCTGGCGCAGCGCCGCGAGGTCGGTGATCTCGAAGAACCGGCGGTAGTTGATCTCGTCGGATGCGACGCGCCAGAACGCGACGCGGTAGTTCTGCCGCTCGAGGAGCCGGTGCAGGGCCAGCGGATCCTTGTTGACCTTGCGCAGGTCGAGCTTCTGCGTCGTGCGCGGGCTGAGCGGCAGGCGGTGGTCGAAGTACTTCACCCAGAAGCGGCCCTTCTCCTTTACGACCTTCAGCTCGCCGCGCTCGAGCACCGCGCCGTAGTGGTCGCCGAGCACCGGCAGCAGCACCTTGCCGCGCAGCTCGGCCTTCGCCGGCGCCCAGTCGATGTCGAAGAAGCGGCAGTAGCGCGACGCGCGCCCTTTCTCGAGGACGTCGAGCCACCACGGGTTCTCGCCCTGCAGGACCCCCATGTGATTCGGCACGATGTCCATCACGAGACCCAGGCCGTGGCGGTGCAGCGTCGCGATCAGCTCCAGGAGCTCCGCCTCGGTGCCGATCTCCGGGTTGATGCGGTTGTGGTCGGTGACGTCGTAGCCGTGCATGCTCCCGGGGCGCGCCATGAGGAATGGCGAGGCGTAGAGATGCGTGACGCCGAGCGAGGCCAGGTACGGGACGATGGCGATGGCGTCGGCGAAGCGGAAATCCTTGTTGAGCTGCAGCCGGTAGGTGGCGAGCGGCACGCGCTTGCCCGCGCCGCGCAACGGCTTCAGCGCCCGCGCCAGCGCGTGGACCTGCGGGTGGCCGGCCCAGTCCTCGAGCGGCACCGGGAGCCTGCGCTGCCAGTTCGGGTGCTCGGCGACCGTCCCGGGCAGGTTCGCCTGCTCCTGGACTTCGAAGACGTCCTCGGGCTGCACCGCCATCAGCTTCGCCGGCGTGCGCGCGATGAAGCGGTGCGCCGACAAGGCGCTGCCGTCCAGACCTTCCCGCTGCAATGCCTCGATTAGTTTCTGGCCATCGTCCCTGCGCGATTGCGATTCGCGGGAAGCATCGACCGAGAAGCCGAGCTGCTCGCGCAGCTTCAGGTCATGCTGCGAGAAGTAGCCCTTCCAGGTCGGCAGGTCGTGCGTCGTCACGCAGACGAGCGCCTCGCGCGGATAGGCACGCGGCGGCGCGAAGGCGCCCTCGCCCGTCTTCTCGAAGAAGAGCGGCCGGTACGACAGGACGCCGGCTTCGTTGAGCGCGGCGCGGAACTCCGGCAGCACCGTTCCGAGGTCTTCGCCGATCACCAGGCACTCGCGCTCGCGGCTCTGCGCGGCGAGGATCGCCAGCAGGTCCTCGAACGGGTAATGCACGTAGCCGCCGCGTTCCGGCTTGTTGCCCCTCGGAATCCACCAGAGGCGCATGAGCGACATCACGTGGTCCATGCGCAGCGCGCCGCCTTGCGGCATGTTGGCGCGCAGGAGCTCGATGAAGGGGCGGTATCCCGCCGCGGCGAGCGCGCGCGGCGAGTAAGGCGGCAGGCCCCAGTCCTGGCCCTTGGGATTGAACTCGTCCGGCGGCGCGCCGATCGACATCTGCGCCGCGAACGCTTCCTGGTCGCACCACACCTCGGCGCCGCCGCCGTCGGAGCCGAGGGCGAGATCCACGTACAGGCCCACCGGCATGCCGCGCTCGAGCGCGCGGCGCTGCACGGCGTCGAGCTGCTCGCGCGCCCGCCATTGCAGCCACAGGTGGAAGTCCACGCGCTTCGCGTGCTTCTTCGCGAAGGCCTTCACCTGCGCGCTCCCGGGCCGGCGGTAGCCCTGGGGCCAGCCCTGCCAGCCGCCGCCGAATTTCTCGCGCAGCGCTTCGTAGAGCGCGTAGGTGCGTACGCCGTAGGACGTTTCGCGGCGGAAGCGCTCGAGGCCCGCGCGGTCTTTCATGCGGGCGAAGAGCTTCTCGAACGCGGCGTACTTCGCCTTGCGCACCTTCGCGTAGTCCACCAGCGGGCCGTCGCCGGCCGGCTTGCGGATCGCGGGCGAGAACTCCGGCAGGGCGTCGACATCGACGTAGAGCGCGTTCAGGGCGTGGCGGCTGGAGGGGCTGTAGGGACTGGCGCCGCTGGTCGCGTGCAGCGGGTTCACGCCCACGAACCCGGCGCCGAGATCCGTCGCGAGGTCCACCAGGGTACGCAGGTCGCCGAAGTCGCCGATGCCCCAGTTGCGGCGCGAGCGCAGCCCGTAGAGCTGCACCGTGAAGCCCCAGATCCGCCCGTGCTCCAGAGCCGGTGGCTGGTAGCAGCGCTGCTTCTTCACAGAGAGTCTTTTCCTGGAAACCGGACGGCCGAGGGCCTTTTCCAGCGCGGCGCGCACCTCCGGCTCGACCGGCCGAGTCTCGCCCCAGACGTCTACGTAGCTTTCGGCGATCTCCACGTCAGGCGACGGACCAGGCGACGGACCACCCTTGGCCGACGTTGCCGTGCGCGTGGAAGAGCTTCCCGGCCGGCGCGGCTGCGAGCGGCGCGTCGCCGAGGTTGGCAAGGAGCGCGAGCGTCCCGCCGCCCTCGAGGGGCCATTCCACCGTGAACGCGCGCTCGCCGAGCATGGCGTAGCGCCCCGGCCCGGGCCGCAGCGGCCATATGTGCTTGCGCCGCAGCGCCAGGAGATCCGCGTAGTGCGCGATCCAGGCCCTTCCATCCGGCATATCGCGGTCGGCCCAGCGCAGGATGCACTCGCGGAACGTGGCTTCGGCGGTCGGGTCCGGGATGCGGGCCCGGGCCGCCGGATCGGAGAAGGCCGCGAAGCGCGCGAACTCCTCGCGCCGGCCGTTGCGCACCGCGTCGCCGAGCTCGCCTTCGAAGTCGCAGAAGAAGAGGAACGGCTGGGTGCAACCCCACTCCTCGCCCATGAAGAGCATCGGCGGCGACGGCGCGAGCAGCAGGATGCTCGTCAAGGCTTTCAATTTCTGCTCATCGCTCAGGGAGATGAGCCGTTCTCCCAGAGCCCTGTTTCCCACCTGGTCGTGGTTCTGCAGGAAGTCGACGAACGCCGAAGGCGCCAGGCGGGTGCTCGGCTCGCCGCGCTTCTCGTTGGTGAACGGCGAGACCTCGCCCTGGTAGGCGAAGCCTTCGGCGAGGCAGCGCGCGAGGTGCTTCGCCGGCGCGTCGGCGTAGGCGACGTAGTAGCCGTCGCGCTCGCCGGTCGCGAGCACGTGGTAGCCATGGTGCGAGTCGTCGTTCCACTGCGCGGTGTACTTGGCCGCGCCGAGGAAGCGCGCCTGGTTGGCGTCGTTCTCCAGGACGAGGTGGATGGCCCTTTCATTTCCAAAGGCGCTCTTCACCTGGAAAGCGAGCTCGTCCAGCACGTGCCGCGGCGAGTCGTCGAGGATCGCGTGCACGGCGTCGAAGCGCAGGCCGTCGAACCGGTATTCGCGCAGCCAGTAGAGCGCGTTCTGGATGAAGTACTCGCGCACCCAGCGGCTGCCCTGGTCGTCGAAGTTGATCGCCGCGCCCCATGGCGTGTTGTGGCGCGTGGTGAAGAACTGCGGCGCGTACAGGCTGAGGAAGTTGCCCTTCGGCCCGAAGTGGTTGTAGACCACGTCGAGGAACACCATGATCCCGAGCTCGTGCGCCGCCTGCAGGAGCGCCTTCAGGTCCTCGGGGCGACCGTAGGCGCTGTCCGGGGCGTAGGGCAGCACCCCGTCGTAGCCCCAGTTGCGCCGGCCGGCGAAATCGGAGAGCGGCATGAGCTCGATCGCCGTGACGCCGAGCTCCGCGAGGAGCGGAAGCTTGCGCATCGCGCCGCGGTACGTTCCCTCGGGGGAGAACGTTCCGACGTGCAGCTCGTAGAGCACCGCTTCGTTCCAGGGCCGGCCTTTCCATCCGTCCTTCCAGCGGAAGGCCGCGGGATCGACGACTTCGCTCGGGCCCTCGCAGTCCTGCGGCTGGAAGCGCGAGGCCGGATCCGGGACGAGTTGCCCGCCGTTGATCCGGTAGCGGTACAGGGTGCCGGGTCGCGCGGACGGCTCGGCGTGCTCGAACCATCCGTCACCCATCCCCCTCATGGGGAAAAACCTGCTGTCGAAAACCAGTTCAACGTAGCTTGCCGCCGGCGCCCAGAGGCGAAAGCGAACCCCGCCGCCCGCGAGCGGCTCGGCGCCGAACGGCATCATTTCTTCGCGGCCTTTCTCTTCCTCGGCTTCTCCGCGACGGCATCGCGCTCCAGCTGGAACAGCAGCAGCGAGCGGCCGGTGACCTGGTACACCGCGCCGAAGGAATACGATTTGCGACCGAGGGCCGGGTCGTTGGTATCCAGGAGCCGCGCCCACTCGCGCCCCTCCGGGCTTTCCGGCAGCGTGAATTCCACCACGTCGTGGTGCGCGTTCATGACGAGGAGCAGCGTCTCGTCGCTGCCGCGCTGCTTGATGCCGGTCTCCTGCGCCCGGCCGTCCAGCAGCATGCCGAGGCACTTCGCGTTGCCGTCGTTCCAGTTCTCGTCGGTCATCTCCGCCGCGGCGGGGGTGAGCCATGTGACGTCCTTCACGCCCACCTCGGGGTTGTGCCACCCGGCGAGGAAGCGCCCGCGCTGGAGGATCGGATGCTGCATCCGGATCCTGATGAGGCGCTGCGTGAACTCGAGCAGCTCCTTCCCGCCGTCGCTCATGCTGGACCAGTCGATCCAGTTCGTCTCGTTGTCCTGGCAGTACGCGTTGTTGTTGCCGTTCTGCGTGCGCGCGATCTCGTCTCCGGCAAGGATCATCGGCGTGCCGAGCGAGAGAAGCACGGTAGCGAGGAGATTTCGCTTCTGCCTCTCCCTCGTCGCTTTCACCGAAGGATCGTCGGTAGGCCCCTCGACGCCATAGTTCGCGGACAGGTTGTGCGAATGACCGTCACGGTTTTCCTCGCCGTTCGCCTCGTTGTGCTTGTCGTTGTATGACACGAGGTCGTTGAGCGTGAAGCCGTCGTGCGCGGTGACGAAGTTGACGCTCGCCCAGGGCCGGCGGCCGCGGCGGTTGAACATGTCTGCGGAGCCCGCCACGCGCGTCGCCATCTTCGCGATCTGACCCGGATCGCCGCGCCAGTAGGCGCGCACCGTGTCGCGGTACTGATCGTTCCACTCGGCCCAGCCGGGCGGGAAGTGCGCGACCTGGTAGCCGCCGGGGCCGACGTCCCACGGCTCGGCGATGAGCTTCAGGCTCGAGAGCACCGGGTCCTGGCGGCAGGAATCGAGGAAGCCGCCGCCCTCGTCGAAGCCGTAGGGCTCGCGGGCGAGGATCGTCGCAAGGTCGAAGCGGAAGCCGTCGATGCGCATCTCCTGTGCCCAGTAGCGCAGCGAGTCGTTGACCATCTGCAGCACGCGCGGGTGGCTCAGGTTGAGCGTGTTCCCGGTGCCCGTGTCGTTGATGTAGAAGCGCTTCTGGTCCGGCAGCAAGCGGTAATAGCTCGCGTTGTCCACGCCCTTGAAGGACAGCGTCGGCCCGCCTTCGTTGCCTTCCGCCGTGTGGTTGTAGACGACGTCCATGATGACCTCGATGCCGGCGGCATGGAGGTGGTTCACCATCTCCTTCACCTCGTTCGTGAACGGCTGCGCCATGTAGCGCGGTTCCGGCGCGAAGAACGCGATCGTGTTGTAGCCCCAATAGTTGCTGAGCTTCTTCTCGACGAGGTAGCGGTCGTCGACGAAGGCGTGGATCGGCAGCAGCTCGAGGGTGGTGATGCCGAGCTTCTGCAGGTACTCGATGGTGTCCGCGTGGCCGAGGCCGGAAAAGGTCCCGCGCAGGTTCTCCGGGAGGCGCCGGTTCAGCTTGGTGAAGCCCTTCACGTGCGCCTCGTAGAGGATCGTCTGCCGCCACGGCCAGCGGCGCCGGCGCAGGTTGCCCCAGGTGAAGGCCGGATCGATGACCTGCGCCTTCTGCGCGTAGGGGGCGCTGTCCCGCGGGTCGAAGGAGAGATCCTTGTCCGCGTGGCCGATGGTGTAGCCGAAGAGCGCGTCGTGCCATTTGAGCTGGCCGACGAGCTTGCGCGCGTACGGATCGATGAGGAGCTTGTTCGGGTTGAAGCGGTGCCCGGCGTCGGGCTCGTACGGGCCGTGCACGCGATAGCCATAGACGGTGCCGGGCCGGGCGTCGGGCAGGTAGCAGTGCCAGACCTCGTCCGTGTACTCCGGCATCTCGATGCGGTCGATTTCCTGCTCCCCGGACAGGTCGAACAGGCAGAGCTCGACCTTGGTGGCGTGGGCCGAGAAAAGCGCGAAGTTGACGCCCAGGCCGTCCCACGTGGCCCCGAGCGGGAAGGGCTGTCCTTCGCGGATTCGCACCCTAGGCATTTTTTCTCCGGCAGCGATGCAAGAACTGCGCCGCGGGATCGCGCGCCGAGCCTGTATACCGCAGGGCGCGTGACAATGCCGCCTGCGCTGACCGGCGCATGCGCGGCGCGAACGGCCGCCCGCCGCCGGCTCTCAGACTGGTGCCCCCCGTGAGCGACCAGCAGTTCTACGCGCGCAGCTTCGCCCTCGTCGCGCTCGCCATCCTCGGCTACCTCCTTTACCGGATCCTTGAGCCTTTCTTCGCCCCCATGGCGTGGGCGTTCTTCATCGCCTTTCTCCTCCAGCCGGTGCAGCAGCGCCTTGCGCGACGCCTTCGCGGACGGGCGAGCCTCTCGTCCGCGCTCCTTTCCCTTGCGACCCTCGTGGTCTTGGTCGGCCCGCTGACGGGGCTTCTTACCGCCTTTGCCGCCCAGGCGGCCGACCTGCTGCGCTGGGCGCAGGACTTCGCCGCCGAGAACCGTCCCGCCAATCCGTCCGACCTCGCGAGCCTGCCGGTCGTCGGCCCGGCGCTCGCCTGGTTCCAGGAGGCGAGCGGCGTGTCGCTCGCGCAGATCCAGGGCTGGGCCATCGAGGGCGCCCGCGCGGCGCTGAAGTTCGCAGCCGGGCTGGGCAAGCTCGCACTCCTCGGCGCGCTCGGCACGGTGATCGGCTTCATTCTCATGATGTTCATCCTCTTCTTCGCCATCCGCGACGGCCGCGCGCTCTTCGAGACGCTGCGCTCCCTGGTGCCGCTTTCGCCGCAGGAGCGCACGCGACTCTTCGCCCACCTCGCCGCCGTCACCCGCGCGACCGTGTTCGGGACCGGGGTCACCGCCGTCGTGCAGGGCCTGCTCGTCGGAATCGGCTTCGCGCTCGTCGGCCTGCCCTCGCCGGTAGTCTTCGGCGTCCTCGCCGCCCTGTGCGCCCTGATCCCGCTCGCCGGCACGCCGGTCGTGTGGGTCCCGGCGGTAGTGGCGCTCGCGCTGCAGGATCGCTGGGGTGCCGCGGCGTTCCTGCTCGGATGGGGCGCGATGGTGGCGACGCTCGACAACTTCCTGCGCCCGATGCTCGTGTCCGGGCGGGCCGAGATCGGCACGCTCACCGTCTTCCTCGGCGTGCTCGGCGGCGTCGGCGTGTTCGGCGCGATCGGGGTGGTGCTCGGGCCGCTCGTCCTCGCGCTGATCGTAGCCCTGGTCCGCTTCATCCTCGAGACCGGGTCCGCCGAAGCATGATCCGCCCCCGCGCGCGATGAAGATCAGCGCGGAAGCCTGGTCGGCCCGCGCGGTCAGCCTCTTCGAGCCGGGCCGCAACTGCGCGAGCGTCGTCGAAGCCGGGCGGGTCAGCCTGCTCGTCGATGCCGAGGCGTACTTCCGCGCGCTGCGCGCCGCGTGCATCGAGGCGCGCGAAAGCATCCTGGTCCTGGGCTGGGACTTCAACAGCCGCACGCGCCTCGATCACGGCGAACCCGCCGGCCGCGACGCGCCGCCGCCCGGCCTGGGCGAGTTCCTCAACTGGCTGGCGAAGCGGCGCCGCGGCCTTCGCATCCACGTGCTGATCTGGGACTTCCCGATGGTCTTCGGCGCCGCGCGGGAATGGCCGCCGATCTTCGGCTTCGGCTGGCGAGCGCACCGGCGCGTGAAGGTGCGCTACGACAACACGCACCCTCCGGGGGGCTCGCAGCACCAGAAGATCGTCGTCATCGACGACGCGGTCGCCTTCTGCGGCGGCATCGACCTCACGGCGCGGCGCTGGGACTCGTGCTCGCACCCGGCGCAGGACGCGCGCAGGATTTGGGACGGCAAGCCCTACGCGCCTTACCACGACGTGATGGCGATGGTCGACGGCGAAGCGGCCGCGGCGCTCGGCGAAGTCGCGCGCGAGCGCTGGCGCGCCGCCACGGGCCGCACGCTGGCGGCGCCCGCGCCGGCCCGGGGCGCCGATCGGTGGCCGGGCGAGGTCACGCCGCAGATGACCGGCGCGCTGACGGCCATCGCCCGCACCATCCCCGAGACCCACCCGCTGGGCGAAGCGCGGGAGGTCCAGGCGCTCTTCCTCGACATGATCGCCGCGGCGAAGGACGTGATCTTCATCGAGAACCAGTACTTCACCTCCGAGCGGCTCGGGGACGCCCTGGCGCGCCGCCTCGCCGAGGATGATCCGCCGGAAGTCGTCGTGGTCACGCGCCTTCTGAGCCACGGCTGGCTCGAGGCCGGCACCATGGAGACGCTGCGGACGGGGCTGGTGCGCAAGCTTCGCGACGCTGACCACAAGGGGCGCTTCGGAATCTACACGCCGCACGTCGCCGGCCTGGAGCAAGGCACCTGCGTCGACGTGCATTCCAAGGTGACGGTGGTCGACGACCAGTGGCTGCGCGTCGGCTCGGCGAACTTCTCCAACCGCTCGATGGGCTTCGACACGGAGTGCGATGTCGCCTTCGAGGCGGGCGGCAACCGCGCGCACCGCACCGCTATTCGCGAGTTCCGCGACGGCCTGATCGCGGAGCACCTCGGCGTACCGGTGGACGAATGGCGCGCGGCGCTCGCGGCGCAGGGGTCGCTCCACGCCGCGATCCGCCGCCTGCAGCGCGAGGACCGCACGCTCAAGCCGCTCGAGGACCTGCCCGAGCCGGTGGCGGCGATGTCCGCCGTCGCCGCCGTCGGCGATCCCGAGCGGCCGGTTTCGCTCGACCTGCTGGTCGAGCAGTTTTCCTCCGACGACGCGGCGAGCGGGCCCGCGCGCCGCGGCCCCGCATGGGGGACGATCGCCGCCTTCGGCGTCGCCGCGCTCGCGTTCGCCCTCGC
>DASPMF010000026.1:0-4501 GCA_035627155.1 Burkholderiales bacterium
CTGAGGATCGGCTTCCTTGCCGACATGAAGTGCGGCCTGCCGGTGCATCCGGAGGTCCGCTCGGCGGCGGAGGCGGCGGCGAAGGCGCTCGAGAAGGCCGGCGCGATTGTGGAGCCGATGGCCTCGTATCTCACGCCGGAAATGCTGGAGGGGATGGTGAAGTTCTTCGAGGCCCGCTCCTACAACGACTTCATGCAGCTCTCGCCGGAGCGGCAGGACAAGGTGCTGCCGTTCGTGGCCGAGTGGTGCACCTGGCGCGCCGCGCGCTTCACCGGCCGTGACGTGATGCAGGCATACGCCCAGGTCATGGCGATGCGCGAGGCCGCGGTGAAGGCGTGCGGCGCCTACGACTTCGTGCTCTCGCCCACCTCGCCGATCCTGCCGTACGAGGCCGAAAGCGCGGCGCCGGGAAACGACCCGCGCAACGCCCTGCCCCACATCGCGTTCACCGTGGCGTACAACATGTCCGAGCAGCCGGCGGCGTCGGTGAACTGGACTTTCAGCGCCGATGCCCTGCCGATCGGCGTGCAGGTCATCGGCAGGCGCTTCGGCGACGCGGGCGTGCTGCGCCTCTCTCGCGCGCTGGAGAAGCTGCGGCCGGCGCAGCGTCCCTGGCCGCAACCCGCCCGGTGATTACTCGAGGAGCAAACCCAGCGCGACGCAGGCCGGCACGGCCTGCACCCACAGGATCTTGCGGCTCGCGGTGAGGGCGCCGAACACGCCGGCGACGATGACGCAGACGAGGAAGAACACCTTGATGCCGTAGCCGGCCGGCCCCATGAGCAAACCCCCGGGCGAGGCCCGCGGCGAGGAAGCCGTTGTACAGGCCCTGGTTCATGCGCGAGGAGCCCGATGACGACGTTCGCGGCGGTGTCCATCGGCTGCGATGTCCGGACTTACGCGGTCGCGGCCTTCGGATTCGGCCCGTATTCGTTGTCGCCGGGCTGGCTGTCGAGCACCATGAAGACGAGGACTACGATCCAGCCGATGAAAGGGATGAAGCCGATGAGCAGCCACCAGCCGCTGCGCCCCGTGTCGTGCAGGCGGCGCACCGAGACGGCGATGCCGGGAATCAGCAACGCGAGCGCGTAGAGGATGCCCAGGATGCCGCCCAGCCCGATGATCGCCTCGACGATCCCGATCCCCATGGCGATCAGCAGGTTCATCAGGAAGAACATCCAGTATTCCTTCCTGCGCGCGCGGCCGCTGAAAGTCGCGTACTTGTTCTTCACCACATCGAGATACCAGTTCATGCGCCCGCCCTGTTTGTCGTCGACCTGCCGGTTACTGGTGTACGGGCCCCAACGGCCGCAGGCGCACCCCCGGGCGCAGTTTAGTCCACGCGAACTCCGCCGGGTCCGCGAGCGCCGGGCCGGGCGACTTCACGACCAGCACCTCGCGCGCGATCGGCTGGAAGTCGGCGCGGAAGTGCACCGAGCTCTTCAGGGCGAGCATGCGCTGCTCGCGCGGCTCGACGCCGAGGTGGCGGAACATCTCCTGGTCCGCCGCCTGGCACTTCTTCGACGCGAGGACCACGCGCACGCCCGGCGCCGCCTTGCTGCGCAGGAGCGCCATGTCGCCGAGCTGCATGCGAAAGCCCTTGAACATCGGCCCGGTGCAGGTGAAGCGCCCGTCGCCGAGGCGCTCCACCGTGAACTCGCCGCCGAGCGGTTCATCGCCGGGAATCCTGGAGAGCCCACCCAACTGGAAATTCAAAGTCTTGCCCTTCCCCGCCTCGTGCGCCTTCTTCGCCGCCGCGGGATCGACGAGCAATCCCAGCACCGCATCCTTCGCATTCTGGAGAATCAGTTCCCTGAGCACCCCCGTGGTGTCGCCGTTGCCGCCGGCGCCCGGGTTGTCCTGCGTATCGGCCATCACTACCGGCTGGCCCGGCGCGCCGCGCTCGCGCGCGCGGCGCACCGCTTCGCCGGGCGCATGCAGCTCGAGCGCGAAATCCTTCTCCGCATCCGCGACGATCCGTCGCAGCTGCTCCACCGCCTCCGCGGTGTTGCGCTCTTCCACTGAGAAGCCGAAGACCGACATGCCGCAGTCCGCGAAATCGGCCATCGCAAAGCCGGGAGCAAAGCTCAGCATCGCGTTGTACTTGTTCTCGAGCCGGCCGAGCTCCTCGTAGATGCCCTTGCACGGCTCGATGAACGAGCACTGCGAAGGGATGCCCGTGAGGTAGTCGAGCTGGTGGAAGGCCTTCGGCAGGCGCCGGCCGAGCTTCAGCATCTGGTCGAGCAGCCGCGCCGCGCGCGCGCCGGTGTCCGCCATGTCCACGTGCGGATAGGTGCGGTAGCCGACCAGCCCGTCGGCGTACTCCATCATCGCCTGGGTCACGTTCGCGTGCAGGTCGAGGCTCGCGACGACCGGCACGCGCGGCCCGACGAGCGCGCGCACGCGGCGCAGGATCTCGCCTTCGCCGTCGTCGTGCGACTCGGTGACCATCGCCCCGTGCAGGTCGAGGTACACCCCGTCGACGCGCCCCGCGTCCTTCAGGTTGGAGAGCAGGCCCTGCGTGATCCGCTCGAAGGCGTCGTCGGTGACCTGCGCCGAAGGGCTGGCGGCGCCCCAGGCGGTGCCGACCAGGCTGTGCCCCATGGCGCGAAGCGCCTGGATCGCGCCTTCCGCCGGGATGTTGGCGCCCTCCACGGCCGGGAAGATCGACGCACCGTACTGGACCCCCGGCCAGCCGCCGCCGTCCTCGAACGCCGCATAGTCGGCCTTCGACGGGGCGAAGGTGTTGGTCTCGTGCTGGAAGCCGCCTATCGCAATTCTTGCCATGTCTGTACTCTTATGCCTCCCCAGGAGGAGATTAAACCAATGATCCGGAACGTCCTCGTTGCCCTTGCATTGGGAATGACCGTTTCAGCCGCGAACGGCCAGGACAAGGTCCTGCGCGTCGTCCCGCACTCCAACCTCGCGATCCTCGACCCGATCTGGACCACGGCGTACATGAGCCGCAACCACGGCTACATGGTGTACGACACGCTGTTCGGCACCGACGCCAACAGCAAGATCCAGCCGCAGATGGTCGACAAGTGGTCGGTCAGCAAGGACCAGAAGGAATGGTCCTTCACGCTGAGCAGCGGCCTCGCCTTCCACGACGGCAAGCCGGTCACCGGCGAGGACGTGGTCGCCTCGCTGCAGCGCTGGGGCAAGCGCGACGCGATGGGCCAGAAGCTCTTCACGTTCGTCGACAGGCTGGAAGCCCCCGCGCCGGACCAGTTCCGCATCCTGCTGAAGGAGCCGTGCGGCTTCGTGCTGGAGGCGCTGGGCAAGCCCTCCTCCAACGTGCCGTTCATCATGCCCAAGCGCATCGCCGACACGCCGGCGGACAAGCAGATCGACGACGCCACGGGCAGCGGCCCCTACGTGTTCGTGAAGGAGGAGTTCAAGCCCGGCGACAAGGCGGTCTACGCGAAGAACGCGAAGTACGTGCCGCGCAAGGAAAAGCCGTCGGGAACCGCGGGCGGCAAGCAGGTCTTCGTCGACCGCGTGGAGTGGAACCTCGCGCTGCGCGACGCCCAGGCGCAGGTCAACGCGCTGGTGCGCGGCGAGATCGACGTCATCGAGCAGCCGGCGTTCGAGAGCTATCCGGCGCTGCAGGCGGACAAGAACATCCAGGTGGTGAACTCCAACCCGCTCGGCTTCCAGTACATGGGCCGCTTCAACCACCTGCACCCGCCGTTCAACAATCCCAAGGTGCGCCAGGCGGCGCTCGCCGCGTTCTCGCAGACGCCGTTCCTGCGCGCGCAGGTGGGCATCAAGGAGTTCTACCGCCCGTGCGCCTCGATGTTCACCTGCGGCACGCCCTACGGCAGCGCCAAGGGAAGCGAGATCCAGTCCAAATCGAGCATCAGGAAGGCGCAGGAGCTGCTCAAGGCCTCGGGCTACGACGGCACGCCGGTCGTGCTGATGAAGCCCACCGACCTCGCCTCGATCGGCAAGCTTCCCGACGTCGCGGCGCAGCTGCTGCGCCAGGCAGGCTTCAAGGTCGACCTGCAGTCGATGGACTGGCAGACGCTCGTCGGCCGGCGCGCGAAGAAGGATGCCCCCGCGCAAGGCGGCTGGAACATGTTCTTCACCGCCTGGGTGGCGCCGGACATCTGGAACCCGCTCACCAACCCGGCGGTCGGCGGCCAGGGGGAGAAATCCTGGTTCGGCTGGCCGAGCGACGAGAAGATCGAGAAGCTGCGCGACGACTTCGCGCGCGCCACCGACGACGCGAAGAAGAAGGCGCTCGCCGAGGAGATCCAGGCGCGGGCGTTCGAGATCGCGACGCACGCCCCGCTGGGCGAGTACGCGAACCCCCTCGCGGCGAGGAAGACCGTGACCGGCTTCGTCACCGGCCCGGGCAACCTCTACTGGAACATTAGAAAGAACTGATCGAGTTCATCGCGCGGCGGCTGCTGGGGACCGTCCCGGTCCTCCTGGTCGTCGCGGTCCTCGTCTTCCTCCTGCTGAGGCTGACCCCGGGCGACCCGGCGGCCATCCT